>CANQCF010000005.1 GCA_947589505.1 uncultured Acetatifactor sp.
AACTGGTAGTTTTATGAGTTTTTTAAAGTATGACAGAAAAACTAACTGAGGTAAAGGCGGGCGATTTTACGCATACCTTCAGTTCGCCGCCGTCCAGGGCGATCTGGGTGTCGTACTCATAAAACCGCACCAGCATGCTGTTGTCCGGTCTGCTCTGGCATTCCATGTGATATTTCCGGGAGCCTTTGCCGTCCGGGTCTTCGATCCGGAAGCTGGAGTCCGTGATCCGCTCGTTTTCTTTTCCGCCCTGACGTTTCAGATAGTGTTCGTTGGGAGAGAAGGTAATCTTTTCGCTGCCCGTGTAATGCGTCCCGAACACTTCGTTGATCAGGGGAATCACCAGCTCGCTGCAGTCGATGAGCAGCGTGTGAAACACGTCGTCGTAGGGCGTGCCCGTTATCTGTGTCTTAGGCTTCGCTTTCTTTGCTGGCTTTGCGCGCGCTGCCTTCGCATTTCCTGTTTTGGGATTCTTGGTTCTTTCAGTCTGCGATCGTTCAGCCTTTGTTTTGCCAGTTATTGTCTTAGCGTTTGTTGATTTCGTATTCCTCATTCTGTTACTCCTAGTTTATCACATTGTCTGGATTTCCTCAATCTGAAACGTAAAATTGTATCGTGCCGCAACAATATTTCGTGAGATATGGCGGTAAAGCATACCTGCATACACCCATGAATGAGTTCCCAGGGAATCTCGAACCGGGTACTATGGAAAAACATACTTTTAGACAGACTTTCCCCTTTGTTCCATGCTACAGCGGTTTTCGTTTCTTATTTAGGAAGATACGGCGAAATGCCGCAGGTCTGACGGCCCTGGGGCCACAGATAAGATAGGTTGATAATAACACAGAAAGAATGGAATGTAAAGAATAATTTTTCGGTCTTATTTAGTTGTTATTTCGTTGCTGCAGCCGGAAAGTACTTGAAAAAGTTCTCAGAATCGTGTAAGATATGCGTATGAACTGTACGACTGGCGGAAAACAGGCGCGTCCTTGATGATATGGATAATGAGGACGGCAGCGGATGAAACGCAAGCGGCCTGCGGTGGGTGAACCCACAGGGAGTACAGGAGATAGAGAGCCGACCGCCTGGGCAACGCAGCGGACCATGAAGGTCCGGGTGTGCTGTCCAGGCGTTTTTTATGTTGGGAGAGCGTACCTGCCGTTTTCGGCGCAGAGCGGGGCAGATTTCAAGGAAAAAGGAGGAGAATTATGTTATCACTCAAACAGGAACTTGAAAACAACAGTTACCCTGGCAGGGGGATCGTGATCGGGAGATCCGCCGACGGAAAATATGCGGTGACAGCATATTTTATCATGGGGAGGAGTTCCAACAGCCGCAACCGTGTGTTTGTCACGGAAGGGGAGGGAATCCGTACCGAGGCGTACGAGCCTTCCAAGCTGGAGGATCCCAGTCTGATCATCTATGCGCCGGTGCGGGTACTTGGGAAGCATACCATCGTGACAAACGGCGACCAGACGGATACGATTTATGATGGCATGGCGGCGGGAAAGTCCTTTGAACAGTCCCTGCGTGTGCGGGAATTTGAGCCGGACGGGCCGAACTATACGCCAAGGATTTCCGGTGTGATGCATGTAGAGGAAGGCCGGTATGATTTCGCCATGTCTATCTTAAAGAGCAATGACGGGGATCCGGAGTGCTGTAACCGGTATACTTTCTCCTATGACAACCCCAAGGCCGGAGAGGGACGTTTCCTGCACACTTATATGCATGATGGAAATCCTCTTCCCAGTTTTTCCGGTGAGCCGAAGAAGGTGGAGATTTCCGGGGATTTGGATTCCTTTGGAGATATGGTCTGGAACAGTCTGAATCCGGACAACAAGGTTTCCCTCTTTGTGCGTTTTATCGATATTGCTTCCGGGGAGTATCGGACAAAGATCTATAACAAGAACGTCTGATCTGAGAGAATTTGAAAAGATAGATAGCTAAAATTTATCAGAAGAACCTAAAAGATTTAAAACAGTTAAAATTGATAAGAAGAACCCCCAAAAGATTAAAAGAGTTAAAATTGATAAGAAGAATTTCCCAAATTGAGAATGTGTTGCGAGTGTATAGAGACAGCACAAAAATGAATGAGAAAGGACAACGATCATGAATGAGATTCAACTGAAATACGGATGCAACCCTAACCAGAAGCCTTCCCGGATCTACATGGAGGACGGCTCGGAACTTCCTGTGACCGTTCTGAACGGGAAACCCGGTTATATCAACTTCCTGGATGCTTTTAACGGCTGGCAGCTGGTGAAGGAGCTGAAGGAGGCCACCGGCCTTCCCGCGGCGACTTCTTTTAAGCATGTCTCTCCCGCTGGAGCGGCGGTGGGACTGCCCCTCAGCGATACGCTTGCAAAAATCTACTGGGTGGACGATCTGGGAGAACTCTCCCCTCTAGCCTGCGCTTACGCGAGAGCCAGGGGCGCGGACAGGATGTCCTCTTTCGGCGACTTTATCGCTCTGTCCGACGTCTGCGACAGGGATACCGCCCGTCTGATCAAGAGGGAGGTGTCCGACGGCGTGATTGCCCCGGGCTACACCGACGAGGCCCTGGAGATGCTGAAGTCAAAGAAGAAGGGCAATTACAATGTCATTCAGATCGACCCTTCTTATGTGCCTGCGCCCGTCGAGAGAAAACAGGTGTACGGGATCACCTTTGAACAGGGCCGGAACGAGCTGGATGTGAACGGAGATCTGCTCTCTAATATCGTGACAAAAAACAAGGAGATTCCCGAGAGCGCTCTGATCGATATGAAGATCTCGCTGATCACTTTAAAATATACCCAGTCCAATTCCGTCTGCTATGTGAAGGACGGGCAGGCGATCGGCATCGGCGCGGGGCAGCAGTCCCGCATCCACTGCACAAGGCTGGCGGGGCAGAAGGCGGACAACTGGTTCCTGCGCCAGTCCCCTCAGGTGATGGGTCTGCAGTTTGTGGACAGTCTGGGACGTGCGGACCGGGACAATGCGATAGACGTGTATATGGGGGACGAGTATATGGACGTCCTCGCGGACGGCGTCTGGGAAAAGACATTTAAGATAAAGCCCGACGTGTTCACCCGGGAAGATAAGAGAGCATGGCTGGATCGTCTTCAGGGCGTGACCTGCGGGAGCGATGCCTTTTTCCCGTTCTCCGACAACATCGAGAGGGCGCACAAGAGCGGCGTGCAGTATATCGCGCAGCCCGGCGGGTCCGTGCGGGACGACCTGGTGATCGAGTGCGCGGATAAGTACGGCATGGTGATGGCGTTCACGGGGATCCGCCTGTTCCATCATTGACGCGGCCGCAGCAATTCTGCTGACTGCCGGGCGTGCGGGAAATTGTTTCGGATCAAGATTTCCCGCACACTTTGTCAGGACAACCGACTCTTTTGTAAGCAAATGGAGTATAAAGCGGCGGGACAATGCGAAACGTCGGAGAGCCGTAAATAGGCAGGACAATGGGAAACGGAGAAGGGCAGGAAAAGTGGGAGCGGGATTTGCAAAAACACTTTGCCATATAAGGGCAAATGTGATAGAATAGGTTATGTGCTTGTGCGGGAACTGTTTCCCAGCGGTTCAACGCAGGAACCGGCAGAGAGCATTCACGCGCAGGAACCGGGCAGGGAGCGAGAGCATGCACATGCAGGAATCGGCAGAGAACATGCACACGCAGGAACCGATAGAGAGTATGCACGCGCAGGAACCGGCAGAGAACACTCACGTGCGGGAGCGGGTCAGGGAGCATGCACGCGCAGGAACGGGGCAGAGACAGACTATGTGCGCGGACGGCCGGGCAGATCGGAAGAGAGGTTAGATTATGACAGACAGGGAGAATGGCATAGAGGCATCTGTTGAGGAAAACTTGAAAAAAGACGGGGAGTCCACGGAAGAGAAGACTGTGGAGAGCAAGAACTTTATCGAGCAGGCCATCGAGAAAGATCTTGCGGAGGGCGTTTACAATACAGTCCACACCCGGTTCCCTCCGGAACCCAACGGCTACCTGCACATTGGACACGCAAAATCTATTCTGGTGAATTACGGCCTTGCGCAGAAGTACGGCGGCAAGTTCAATATGCGCTTTGACGACACCAATCCCACCAAGGAGGACATCGAGTTTGTGGAGTCCATCAAGGCGGATGTCCAGTGGCTCGGCGCTGACTATGAGGACAGATTATTCTTTGCGTCCAATTATTTCGGCCAGATGTACGAGGCGGCGGTGAAGCTGATCAAAAAGGGCAAGGCTTATGTCTCCGATCTGAGTGCGGAGGAGATCAAGGAGTACCGGGGCTCTTTTACGGAACCGGGGAAGGAAGATCCCGGCAGAAACCGCAGCGTGGAAGAGAATCTGAGGCTTTTTGAGGAGATGAAGGACGGAAAATACGGGGATGGGGAGAAGGTTCTCCGCGCCCGCATCGATATGTCTTCCTCCAACATCAATATGAGGGATCCGGTGATCTACCGGGTGGCGCACATGAGCCACCACAATACCGGGGATGCCTGGTGCATCTATCCCATGTACGATTTTGCGCATCCGATCGAGGACGCTATCGAGGGGATTACCCATTCGATCTGCACCCTGGAGTTTGAGGATCACCGGCCGCTGTACGACTGGGTGGTGAGGGAGCTGGAGTACCCGAATCCGCCCCGCCAGATCGAGCAGGCAAAAATGTACTTAAAGAATGTGGTGACCGGAAAACGCTATATCAAGAAGCTGGTTCAAGAGGGAAAAGTGGACGGCTGGGACGACCCCAGGCTGGTCTCCCTGGCGGCTCTGCGCAGGCGCGGATTTACCCCGGAGTCCATCCGGATGTTTGTGGAGATGTGCGGGGTGTCGAAGGCGCAGTCCGTGGCTGACTACGCGGCTCTGGAATACTGTATCCGCGAGGATCTGAAGGGCAAGGCCCCCAGATATATGGCAGTCCTGGATCCGGTAAAACTGGTGATCGACAATTATCCGGAAGGCCAGACAGAATATCTGGAGGCGGTGAACAATCCGGAGAACGAAGCGCTGGGAACGAGGCAGGTTCCTTTTGGAAGAGAACTTTACATCGAAAGGGAGGATTTCATGGAGGAGCCGCCCAGGAAATATTTTCGGATGTTCCCGGGCAATGAAGTGCGGCTCATGAACGCTTACTTTGTGACCTGTACCGGATGCGTAAAGGATGAGAGCGGAAGGATCGTTGAGGTACACTGCACTTATGACCCGGCTTCCAAGGGAGGAAACAGCCCCGACGGAAGAAAGGTAAAGGGCACCATTCACTGGGTGGCAGCAAAAGAGGCTGTTCCCGCGGAGATCCGGCTTTATGAAAACCTGATCGACGAGGAAAAGGCGGAGGAAATGGGTTCCATATACAGTGAGGACGGGGAGGTTTACTTAAACCCCAATTCTCTTGTGGTGAAGAAAGGTTTCCTGGAACCGGCCTTTTCGGGGGCAAAGCCTTATGACAGATTCCAGTTTGTGCGCCAGGGATTTTTCAGCGTGGATCCCAAGGATTCCAGGCCGGAAGCTTTGGTGTTCAACCGGATTGTATCCCTGAAGAGTTCGTTTGTACTGCCGAAGGCATAGAAGGTTTTTGGCTGGCTGCAGGTATCAGATGGAGGAGTAAAACTAGATGGCAGGTTTTTGGCAGAATTTCAGTAAATTAGGTTTGGGAGATCTGGAGGATGCGGATCTCTATGAGGAGGCGAAGGTGGAGCAGAAAAAATCGGAAACAATCAAGGAGGAAGATTTTCTTCTGGATAAGGTAGTCCGGTGTCCTGTCTGCGATCAGGATTCCACACAGAAGATCATGAAGACGGGAAAGGCAAAGTTGATATCCACTGACAGGGATCTTCGCCCTAAATATGAGCATGTGGACTTTTCAAAGTATGAGGTATATCAGTGCGCGTGCTGCGGGTATGCGGCGCTGGCTAAGGATTTTCAAAAACTTTCCTTAAAACAGATCACCATGATCCAGGAGGGGATCTGTTCCAAGGTTGTCCTGAAGAAATACGACGCCCCGATTTATAGTTATGAACAGGCATTGGAGCGTCATCAGCTGGCGCTGGCCTGCGCCATGGTCAAGAGGGCGAGAGTCAGTGAGAAAGCGTATATCTGTCTGAAGAGTGCCTGGTTGATGAGAGGATACGCGGAGAGTCTTGAAGGACAGGGAAAGACGGCTAAGGTCAAAGAAATACGGGATGCGGAACGGGATTATCTGGAAAAAGCGTATCACGGGTTTACAAAAGCTTTGACGGAAGAAGGTTTTCCCATGTGCGGGATGAATGAGCCAACCATAGATTATCTTCTGGCGGCTGTTGCGCTGGAGATCAACCAGATCGATGATGCAAAGAGACTTGTGTCAAAGATCATGCAGTCCACCCAGACAAATCCCCGGGCAAAGGAAAAGGCCAGAGAGTTAAAGGAAATCATTTTGAAAGAAGAAAAGGCATGATGGCAGGAAAGATCCCTCTGATCCAATTTGGCGGAGGGATCTTTCACAATGGCATGGAAACCGTGCGGTTCGAGTTATGAATGTACTTCAGGGGGAAAGTAAATGAGACTGGTGGAAGTGAGTGAAACGGAATTTCAAAATGCGGAGCTATTAAATCAGGCCCTTTGCGCAGCGCCGGACGAGGAGATATTAGTCGTAAATAGAGACCGGATGTCTTCTGACGGAGCGATCCGGCAGCTTGAAAGCTGGAATTCCAGTGCTGCCTCTGAAATCGTTGTATGGTGCGATTGTCCTGAAGAAACAAGAGTGGATTTTGCAGAGTTTCTCTGTCATGCGGAAATAGAGCCCGCAGGATATTTTATTCCCTCAGGTCTTTGGACGAAAACAGGATTGCTGAATGGGAGATTAAAGAAAAAGATTCATTATGAGTTTTTGTGCCGTCTGATATCTGAAAAGGGAAGCTGCAGACTGAGCTTTGTCAGCGGAGATAAACAGGAGGCATTGACGGCAGATGATTTTTCTGCCCTGGCCTATATACTCAAGAAATATTTGAAGTTTCTTTATGAGAATTCCTGTACGGAGAAAGTCCTTCAGTCCATGAGCCGGATGGCACTTCAAAACGGTATGTTTGCGGATTTCCAGACAAAAATGAATCTTTATATGAATCATATCCCGGAGTATGATGAGATCGCGTGGGAGACTGCGCCTTTTATTGTGATCATGGGAGACGGAACCTGCGGCGGCGTGTTGTATGACTTTGCAGAGAAGCTGGCAGCAGAGCTGGTCAGGCTGGGGCAGGCTGTCTGGAAGATCGATCATGATTTTCAGAAATATGAAAAACTGCGGGGGGATATCTGCAAGGGAGTGATCGGATTTCAGGCTCCCGCCCTGGAGACCGATTTCATTCACGCGATCAGGGGACCCAAGCTGCAGTTTTGGTTTGACGATCCCTTATATTACAATACAATGTTTCGCGATCAACCGGAAGATTATTATGTTTTATGTCAGGATGAAAATTATGCAAAATGGATTCGCGAGCACTGCAGAACGCAAAATGCCATTCAGTTTCCGCCGGCGGGATCCCCTTTGCATGATACCTGGGAAGAGGTCGGCCGGGACAGGCCATACGATCTGATTTTTATCGGCAGTTATTTCAGCGATGATATCTCCGGATTAAATGAACGGGAGAGAGATTTTTATCGTTTTATGCTGGAGCACCCCGGTTTGACCTTTGAAGAGGGGTTTGCAGCGATGACCGGCGGTACGGAAAACGGATCTGCTGAGGAGATGGACTCCTTGAAAAAAACCTGTGATCTGGTAATAGGACATTTTCGCAGACGGGTCATAGATGTGATCCTTGACGCGGGATATGACATACATGTATATGGAGAAAGCTGGAATTATTATCAGGAGAAAGGTTTGGGCAAACTGATCCGGCATCCAAGCGTATCTCCACAGGAGGCTTTGACAGAGTGGAGCCGGGCGAAGATCGGCCTCAATGTGATGAGCTGGCATAAGGCCGGCATGACGGAACGAGTGGCTAATATTCTGCTGTCAGGCGCTGTCTGCCTGTCGGAAGATACTTCGTATCTGAGAGAGCATTTTACGGATGGAAAAGATATTCTCACGTTTACGCTGGACCGGTTAGAGGAGATTCCGGACAAGATTGCACGGACGCTTGGAAATGAAGAATACAGACTCGGTGTGGCGAAAAGCGCATACGAAAAAGCAATGAAAGAACACACTTGGCGTGTGCGGGCGGAGGAAGTGCTGCAGCTGGTTCGGGAACATGTACAGGTAAGAATTGAGATCTACGTTGCAACCCATGTACGCTTTGATCCCCCTGAAAATCCCATCTATATTCCTCTGCATGTGGGGAGAGAGGGAAAGCAGGATTTGGGGTATCTCGGTGACAATACCGGGAACCATATCTCTGATCTCAACTGTTTGTATGGAGAGCTGACAGGACTTTTCTGGATCTGGCAGAATGTGGAGAAAGCGGATTATGTGGGATTGTGCCATTATCGAAGATATTTTCTGAATCAATCAGGAAGGGAGATGCAGCGAAAAGATTATTTGGACATTTTGAAAAATTATGATGCGATCGTTCCTAAGCATGCCGAGTGTGAAGGTTCCTATTATGAACATTTCAGCAGAGCGCATAACAGCCGTGATCTGGATGCGGTGGAAGGGGCTCTGGTAAAGCTGTATCCGGAATATTATGAAACTTATAAAGAGGTTATGTCGGAAAATATATTTTACGGCGGCAATCTGATGGTGACATCCCTTCCGATCTTAAAAGCATACGCGGAATGGCTGTTTCAGATTTTCCTGGAGGCCTCGGAGAATATCGACGTTAGTTCGTATGACGCATATCACAGGAGAGTATATGGTTTTCTCTCGGAACAGATGTTTTATGTCTTTCTGAAAGCGAATAACCTGTCTTATTGTGAAGTACAGGTGGGAATTTCACAGGAGAAGGCGGAGACAAGGACGCTGATAGGGCAATTGACAGGTTTGCTCTCTGAAAACAGAATTCAGGAGGCCAAACGATTGTTTCACGAAAAGCTGCTGGAAAGACCGGATCTTTTGCTCCCCGGGTCTGATATACATGGAAGCTTACAGGAAATATATGAGAAATTGATGAAACTATGAAAATAGTATGCCGTATTTGCCCTGCTTACCGATATCACAATGATTCGGGTATAGGCAAATGCGGCATACCATTAGGATTCTTTGAAAAAATTTTCCGGAGGACATTCTTTTTTGATTATTCCTGGGTTTTATTTTGGCTGTCTTCGTCGGAACCCTCTTCTTCGTCCAGGAAAACTTCGGTTTCCTCAGCGGCGGTATCTTCAGCCTGTACGGCTTTTACGGTGTCTGTTTCGATTTGAACGGCAGGGTCTGAATTCCCGGCGTCTTCCGCGGGTGCCTCTGCTGCGGCGTCTTTTACCGCATCTACGATATCTTCCTCAATCTTGACGGAAGCAGGTTTTCCGGTGCCTGCGGCATCTTCTGCGGATCCTCCCGCAGCGCTTTCCGCTTCCTCGTCGCTCTCCTTATCCTCATCGTCAAAAAAATCCTCGACGGCTTCGATAGTGCGGCCTACTACGCGGCCGGCCGTCTTTTTAATCTGTTTTGTAAGGGTGGTGAAAGAAACGGGTTCCTTACCGGAATTTTTCTCTCCTTCGGAATCTCCTGTTTCATGATTTAGCTCTACATAACTGCGCTCCGAATCGTCAACGGATTCATCGCTGAAATCATCGAAATCCTCGTCGGGACCATCGATGGTGATCGCCTTGTCCTTGCGCATAAAATAATACGCGGCAGCGGCAGCGGTAGTAACGGCGGTAGCCGCAAGGATAAATTTTCCAAATTTTTTTGACATAGGGCATGCTCCTTTCGATTTTGAGATGATATAACCATTTTAATACTATTTTGCAGAAATGAAAAGAGAATATGTATTATTTTTTTCTAAAATTTGCCAACAGTTCAGCCAGCCGCCGCGTTTTCGGAAAAATCGTGCTTGCACGAATTTTTCCGAAAGACAGGCGGCTGAGGGAACGCCATAACATGAGCAAAGAGCCGCGACAGCGCGGTTTGCGCTTGAAAGATACTCTCCGGTGTGTTACACTACAAAACAGTGAAAGGCAGGATCGGTACGAATGAACGGCAGATTTTTTGAGTTGAAAAAGGAAAAGCAGGACAGAATGATCAATGCGGCGCTGAAAGTGTTCGCGCAGAATGGTTACCGGCACGCCAGCACCGATGAAATCGTGAAGGAAGCCGGGGTCAGCAAGGGGCTTCTGTTCCACTATTTCAGCAATAAGCTTGGGCTTTATCAGTTTGTGTATGATTACAGCGTGAGATATATGGCTCTGGAGCTGAGCACCCAGGCGGGCGCCGGCACTACGGATCTCTTTGAGATCCTGAAACAGATCCAGACCGCCCGCCTGAATGCCGTCAAAGGGTATCCCTATATGCAGCGGTTCCTGGACAGGTCCCTGCTGGAAGATACCAGCGAGATTCTGATGTTTACCGCGAAAAAGAGGGAACTTTTGGAGAATGCCTGCGATGAGATCCGCAGCCGGATCGATTACAGCTCCCTGCCTTACGGAGCGGACGGCAGGAAGCTCTATCGGATGCTGGAGCATGCGGCGGACGGCCTGATCGCGGAGCGGTTTGAGGACGCCTCTTTTCAGGCGGACATGGTGCTGGAGGAGATCATCGGTTATATCGATCAGGTAAAAAAACTTGCCTACAGGCAGTTTTGACATGCCGGCCTTTTATTTCTTCATCTTATAGGGGCCGTCCGCGGGATATCCGCCCTTCAGTTTCTGCATCCCGCGCTGAATGGCGTCCCTGGAGTTTTTCCAGTCCGCGTTCTGGTTGCGGTAGTCGAACATTTCCACCATCCAGGAGACGTCCTCTGCAAGGCGTTCCAGGTTCCGATCCATCAGGGGCAGGAGCATCCTGTAAAAATCCTCTTTTTCTTTATCGCTCAGCTTTGTCTCCGCCGCATCACAGAGGTCGCCGAAGTGTGTGAGACAGAAACCTTTGCTGTCTGCCACTTTCTTACGGAATGCGTCGTCCTGCTTATAGAGATAGAAGAACGTGTCCAGATAGCGGGCGTAGGTGTCGCGGAACTGATTGCAGATATAGCAGGATTCTTCCTTGCGGCGCACCCAGTTTCCAAGGGCGGAGGCGTTTTCGGCGTCGGCCTTGGAGCGCATCAGCTTTTCTTTGAAAGAGAGTTTTCCGGGGGTAAAGTTTTTTGTCTGTTCCCGGAATTCCCCGATCATCCTGCGGTAGTGGGTCTTCAGGATCCAGGCGTTTCCCAGAGTGTTCCCGTAGTCGAACATTTTTTGAAAATGGGGGCGGCAGAAACCTGCCCTGTCCGTCATATCCCGAACGTCGGATTCCATGTAGGAGGCGCTGCTCCCTAAGACAAAATCCAGGAGATCCTGTTCCACTGCGCGTTCAATAAAACAGAAAGGACACTCGTCCCCGGCGTCCACGGCGTCGTTCAGCGGAATCGTGTACAGTTGTTCTTTCATTTTTTACCCATTCCTTTCCCTTGCGCTCTCGTTTTCCGGATCCTTTTGAGAATATTTTACTAAAGTCTGGGAACAAAAGCAATAAAAAGAAAAGTTTTAAGATTTGTTTAAGGTTCTTGAGCGGAAGTCGAAAGAATGATACCATAAAACTGTACGCTGGAGAAAGCGGGCTGCGGAACCGGCGGGGAAGGCGGGTTTTTCAATGTATAATGTTTTGCTTTGCGACGATGAAGAGGATATCATCTATGCCCTGAAAATTTATCTGAGTAATCCCGAGAGGCGTTTTTTCGAGGCACACACAGGAAGGGAAGCACTGCATCTGGTGCAGGAAAACAGTATCGACCTGATCCTGATGGATATCATGATGCCGGAGATGGACGGCATCACCGCCATGCAGGAGATCCGGCAGTTCAGCAATGTGCCGATTCTGCTTCTCACGGCAAAGGGGGAGGGCACGGATAAGGTAGCGGGTCTGGAATCCGGGGCGGACGATTATATCACGAAACCTTTTGACCCCATGGAAGTGGAGGCGAGAGTCAAGTCCCATCTGCGAAGGTACACGATGCTGGGCGGAAACGGTGCTCTCCAGCACACTATGAAAAACGGCGGAATCGAGCTGGATGACGATCGGAGGGAAGTGCGCCTGGACGGCGTGGAGATCAAGCTGACCCCTACGGAGTATCAGATCCTGAGGCTTTTTATGGGACATCCCGGAAAAGTGTTTTCTCCCTCGGAGATTTATAAATACGTCTGGAAGGAAGAGATCACCGGCAGCGAGGGCACGGTGGCGGTGCATATCCGGCATCTCCGGGAAAAGCTGGAGATTAATCCGGCGGAGCCCCGGTATTTGAAGGTTGTCTGGGGCCAGGGATACTGTATGGAGCAGATGTGACCGGCGATATGGTCAGTCCGGAGATAGAAATGTTCAGGGCGGCGGCCGGAAGACCGGCAGGGGGCGGAGCAGATCGGAAGGATATCCGGCAGCGGATACCGGGAGGAACAGGGAAAAGTGGCAAAGAAAAAGGAAGAAAGTTATGTCGATAAAGTGCTGTGGAGGACTGAAGTTTTTCTGCTGAGCCTTGTGGTGGCGGCAAGTTTTTGTTTCACTGTCTTCTGCGGAGTGGGGACTTATTATGTCGTTAAATGGAACGTGAAATATGTAAGACCTGAGACTGCGTGGAGCCGGCTGCTCTGGTACGACAAGTCCAACATGGAAGATGTCGCTGCGAATATTCTCTACGCCTATCTGGAGATAGGATATCAGGGCGTAAAATGGTATTTTGGACAGGGATTGGATTTTCAGTATGCCATCTATTATAAGAACAGAAGGGTGGGCGGCAATCTGCCCATAGCCATGGAGAACCAGGCGAAAACATACACGTTTACGGAAGAAACGATCCCTTTTTATCCGAAAGCTATGAATTACAATGTGATGATCATGCTGGGGGATGGGGAGACGGAAAAGGATTTTTTGGAATCCCTGGATGATGGAGAAGCCGACACAAGTTATTTCAAGGCAAATTTTCCATGGATCTTCTGGGGACTGATCTATGGAGTCCCGCTGACAATGGTTCTGCTGGCGGCAGATATCGGCCTGATAGACCGCCGGAAGACGTTTCGGATGGGGAGGGTTCCCGTCGAGATCGCCATTATCGGTATCTGGGGCACTATACATCTGATGGTGAGCAGCGGGGGCCTGAATCCTCCACTGTTCATCGCATCCCTCCAGAACTGGGTCGCCCGGTGCGCGGCGTTTGTTGTGCTGGTTATATTTTTCACCCTGTATTTCATCAGCTGGCTCCGAAATGAAAAATGTTATAAATGTTCTCTGCTCTATTGGATTTTCCAGGCACTGGGCAAGGTTCTTGATATGTACAGTTATCTGTTTTCCAATATGAAGCTGGTCTGGAAACTTCTTGTGCTGGGAGGAGCGGTTGTTCTGGCAGAGCTTTCTGTGATACTGTTCGCGTGGCTGAAAGGGCATCCTGTCTCCGGCTGGCTGATCCTGTTCTGGGTGCTGGAAAAACTGTTTCTTGTGCCGTACCTGATCTATCACGGGCTGGTTCTGACCCGTATCCGGGATGCGGCCCATGAGATCGTCTCAGGGAATCTGAATTATCAGACGAAGGCGGTTCCTGTCCCGGGGCTTCTGAAGGATCTCTCCCAGGATATCAACGATATGTCGGACAGCATCTCTATCGCTGTGGAGGACCGGATGAAGAGTGAGAGGCTGAAGACGGAACTGATCACGAATGTCTCTCATGATATCAAGACTCCGCTGACGTCCATCATCAATTTTGCGGATCTTATCGTAAAAGAAAAGTCCGAGAATCCGAAGATCCAGGATTACGCGGAGCATCTTTATAAGCAGTCCTCCAGGATGAAAAAGCTGATCGAGGATCTTATGGAGGCGTCAAAGGCGTCCACTGGCAATATGGAGATCAATCTGGAGGTCTGCGATGTGAGAGTGCTTCTGGGGCAGTGTCTTGGGGAATATGAGGACAGACTGAAGGAGCACGATCTGGAACTGGTGGTGAAGCTCTGCGAGGAGTCCATCTTTATTCTGGCGGACACGAAGATGCTTTGGCGCGTCTTTGACAACCTCATGGGGAATATCTGCAAGTATGCCCAGGGCGGAACCAGGGTGTACCTGAGTACGGAAGTCCGGGGGGAAAAGGTGCTGATCATCTTTAAGAATATCTCGAATTACGCCCTGGATATTCCGCCGGAGGAACTGATGGAGAGGTTCGTCCGGGGAGATCTGTCCAGGCACAGCGAGGGGAACGGACTGGGACTCTCCATCGTGAGAAGTCTGATGGATCTGCAGAAAGGAAATATTACGCTGGCTGTGGACGGGGATCTTTTTAAGGCAATCTTGGAATTTTCCATAGTGGATCAGAAAAATGACGGTGCGGAACCGGAACCGGCTGAAACGGAGGAAAACGGCCTGCAAAATGCAGCGGATCAAAGCTGAGGAAGAATAAACGGAGGATTCTGATATGTTGTCGAGTACGCCGGGGAAGAGTTTCAGAATTTTGAAGTGGGAGAGACAGGAGGGGAGTCTGCTCTTGTCTCTGGAGTGCGGCAGGGAACGCCTGACACCCGTTGACGAGAGGACGGTGCGGGTTCAGTACACGGAGAGGGAAAATTTTTCAGAAATGGAGAAACCGGGCGTGCTGAAACAGCCGTGCTTTGAAAGCTGGGAGGTCCGGGAGGAACCGGGGGAGATATGGCTTCTCCTGCCGGAGCTGCAAGTCGCGGTGGACAGGCGGACAAATCAGATACGGTATTATGACGGAAAGGGCAGGCTTCTTCTCCGGGAGAGGCCGGAGAACAGCAAGGAACTGGACGAGTTCCCTGTCTATCAGATTGCAGACGACGGCGATCTCCGGAAGGAATCTGTCGATACGCCGGACGGCCGCAAGGAAGTGATCCGGGAGGCGCGGAAAGTACAGAGGGGAAGCGCTTATCACACCAGGCTCCATCTATTATGGGACGATCACGAGGCGCTGTACGGCCTGGGACAGCACGAGGAGGGCTATCACTCTCTTCGGGGCCAGAGGGTGTATCTGCACCAGGCGAACCGGAAGATCGCCGTTCCCATGCTGGTGTCCACCAAGGGTTACGGGCTCCTTGTGAACACATACAGTCCGGCAATCTTTAACGATACCGTGGAGGGATCCTATTTCTACACCGAGGCGGATCCGGAGATGGATTATTATTTCCTTAACGGGACGGACATGGACGGGGTGGTCCGGGAGTACCGGCGCCTCACGGGAGCTGCCGCCATGCTGCCCAGGTGGGCTTTCGGCTATATCCAGTCTCAGGAGCGCTACGAGGATCAGGACGAGATCCTGGAGGTGGCCGGGCAGTATCGGAACGAGGGGCTGGGTCTGGACTGTATCGTTCTGGACTGGTGTTCCTGGGAGGATGGCCAGTGGGGCCAGAAGACCTTTGACAGGGGGCGTTTCCCGGATCCAGAGGAAATGATCAGGCGGCTGCACATGGACCATGTGCATTTCATGATCTCCATCTGGCCAAACACGGGGGAGGACACGGCGGATCACCGGGAGTTTCAGGAGAAAGGGCAGCTCCTCCCGGGGTGCAGCGTCTATGACGCGCTGAATCCCAAAGCGCGGGAGACTTACTGGGCCCAGGCGGAGAGAGGGCTGTACCGCCGCGGTGTGGACGCCTGGTGGTGCGACAACAGCGAGCCCTTCACGCCGGAGTGGAACTGTATGGTGCGGCTGGAGAGTTCAAAATTATATGAAGAATACTGCGGGAGCGTGGGGAACCACCTCCCGATCGAGAGGGCAAACGCCTACGGCTTCTACCACGCCATGGGGATCTATGAGGGGCAGAGAAAGATAGGGGAGCGGGAGGTTCCTGCCGGGAGTCAGAGCTCCGCTGACAGCACTGCCTCGGAGGACGTGCAGAAGAAGAGGCTGCAGAAGCGGGTCGTCAACCTGACCCGCAGCGGTTATCTGGGGCAGCAGAGGTACGGAACGATCCTCTGGTCCGGGGACATCGCCGCCACCTGGGATACATTCCGGAGGCAGATCGCGGCGGGACTGCACTTCTGCGCCAGCGGGCTGCCCTACTGGACGGTGGACATCGGCGCATTTTTCGTAAAGAACGGCGCCCAGTGGTTCTGGAAGGGAGACTATGACAAAGGGACGGAGGATCTGGGCTACTGCGAGCTCTTTACCCGGTGGTATCAGTGGGGCGCGTTCCTGCCGGTATTCCGGGGACACGGCACGGAGGTACGGCGGGAGCTCTGGAACTTTGACCACGAGGAGGCGCCTTTTTACGCGGCGATCCGGAGGGCGAACCAGCTAAGGTACGAGCTGCTCCCCTATATCTATTCCCTGGCGGGTCTTGCCTGGAAGGAAGGGGGCTCTCTGATGAAGCCTCTGGCGTTCGGCTTTGCTGAGGATGAGAGGACCTGGGATATCCTGGATCAGTATCTCTTTGGAGACGAGATCATGGTTTGCCCGGTGACGGAGCCCATGTATTATGGGAAGAACAGCGAGAGACTGGAGACCGCGGACTATTTCAGGGAGGTGTATCTTCCGGAGGGGTGTCTCTGGTATGACTTCTGGACGGGGCGGAGCTTTTGCGGCGGACAGTGGATCCGGGCGGAGGCGCCTCTGGAAAAGATCCCTCTGTTTGTGCGGGCGGGCAGTATCCTTCCCATGGCGGAGGCGGCCCTTTCTACCGAAGATCAGAAGGGGGAGATCGTCTTCAAAATATACGCGGGAGCGGATGGCAGGTTTTCCTTGTATGAGGACGCCGGGGACGGTTACGGTTACGAGAGCGGGGAATACCGGATCACGGAGTTTGTCTGGTCTGAGGAACGGCGGGAACTGACGGCGGACGGAAAGCCCGCGGAGGGGTGGAAGACGGAGGTCATAGGCTGAACTCCAGCGGAACGACTGCAATAAATCGGCTGCCCCCCGGCGGAACAACTGTAATAAATCATGCGGGACGAGAAAAGGATTGCTCGTCCCGCATTGAATTTTTTAGAAAAAAATGGTATGCTAGAGCAATAGTGAGGATTTTGTCCCGCTGTGGGTTATGCAATCGCGAAACATGTGTGAGGTGGCTGATGAAGAGTGATCCGAAGGAACAGAAAAGCTGGTCCCAGCTCTGGCTGAAATATGACAGGAAGCGGGATAACGGAAACGGGAACTATTTTGAACATGTGATTGTACAGGGCTTTGACTGTGAAGACCGTGTTGTCAGGAGCGCGCTGGGAGAGCTTTCCGATGGCGTGCGGGGGATGCTTGGAAGGACGATAAAGATCGTCTCGATAAAAGAGCCGGACGATTCCGGGAAAAGCGGAGAGTGTGTGGAACTTTCTGCTTCTTCAGATGCTTCCCTGCTCATAAAGAAGGCGGAGGGGACAGAACGCGGGATCCGGCCGGAGGGCTACGCCATTCGGGAGGAGAAGGGAAAGCTGACCCTGGAGGCGGCGGATGAAAAAGGGCTGCTCTATGCGGTCTTTCACCTGCTCCGGCTGATTGCCATGGAGCGCGGCCTTGCCGGGACGGATGTCCTCTGCTGCCCGGACAATCCCCTGCGGATGTATAATCACTGGGACAATATGGACGGTAGCATCGAGAGAGGGTATTCCGGCAGATCCTTTTTCTTTGAAAGCGATCAGGTGATCGTGGACGAGAGGACCCGGGATTACGCCCGGCTGGTGTCCAGCGTGGGGATCAACGCCGTGGTGATCAACAATGTGAATGTAAAACAGGCCGCCACCTGGCTGATCACGGACCGCTATTTTGAAAAGGCGGCGCAGATGGCGGAGATCTTTGCGGACTACGGCATCCGGTTTTTCCTGAGCCTGAACTACGCCGCGTGCATGGAGCTGGGAGGACTTTCCGGCGCGGATCCCCTGGATCCGGAGGTGATCGCCTGGTGGCAGGAAAAGATGAAGGAATGTTTTGAAAAGATCCCGAATCTGGGCGGATTTCTCGTGAAGGCGGACTCCGAGGGCAGACCGGGGCCCTTTACCTACGGACGGACCCAGGCGGATGGCGCCAATATGCTGGCGGACGCGGTCAGGCCCTACGGCGGTATCATTATCTGGCGGTGTTTTGTATATAATTGTACTCAGGACTGGCGTGACAGAAAGACGGACAGGGCCCGGGCCGGATATGACAATTTTATCGGTATGGACGGGGACTATCATGAGAATGTGATCCTGCAGATCAAAAACGGCCCCATGGACTTCCAGATCCGGGAACCGGTGTCCCCCCTTCTGGGAGGGCTGTCGAAGACAAATCAGATGCTGGAGGTGCAGATTGCCCAGGAGTACACCGGACACCAGATCGATGTGTGTTATCTGATCCCGATGTTTAAGGAGGTTCTGGACTTCCACACCTATTGCAGGCCGGAAGCGGATACGGTGGCAGATGTAATCAGCGGCCGCGTTATGGGGAACCGGAACGCCGGGATCGCCGCGGTCTGCAACACCGGAAATGATGAGAACTGGACCGGAAGCGATCTGGCGGCGGCAAATCTCTACGGTTTTGGGAGGCTTGCCTTTCAGACTTCCCTCTCCTCGGAGGAAATCCTGGAGGAGTGGATCCCCCAGCAGTTTTCCGCGGACCGGGAGGTGATAGATACGATCAAAAAAATTCTCCTGACTTCCCGGGAGACTTATGAGAAGTACACCAGTCCCTTAGGGATCGGCTGGATGGTGACGCCCCACGAACATTACGGCTGCAGCGTGGACGGCTATGAGTATTCCAGATGGGGCACCTATCACCGGGCGGACCACCTGGGGATCGGTGTGGACCGGAGCGATCAGGGCACGGGTTACGCTCTGCAGTACCATGAGCCCAACGCCTCCATGTATAACTCCATGGAGACCTGTCCGGAAGAATTGCTGTTATTTTTCCACCATGTACCGTATAACTATATATTGAGGACAGGCAAAACTCTGATCCAGCACATCTACGACAGCCACTTCGAAGGCGTGGAAGAGGCGGAAGCCTCCGCCGCGGCCTGGGATACGCTGGAGGGCAGGGTGGAGGAGAAGACCTTCCGCCTTGTGCAGGAGAGGTTCCGGAGGCAGCTGTATAACGCAAGGGAGTGGAGGGATCAGGTGAACTCCTACTTCTTCCGAAAGAGCGGGATTCCGGATGAAAAAGGGCGCGATATCTACTGACGGAAAAGCGGCAAAAGAACGTTATGGCACAAAGCCGGATCCATAGGACGGCGGGTATCAAGAGAACAGGAGCCGGGGGAAACGCACAAGGATAAAGGCCCAGGGATAGAAGTTCAGGCAGAAAAGCCCGAGGGAAAATTCAGGGAGAAAACTCCAGGGAAAAGCCTGGGAGCAAGGCCCGGGAAAGCCCAGAGATAAAATCTCAGGGATAGAAGTTTGGGGAGAATCGACTGGAGAGAAACGCCCAGGAAGAAAAGCCTGGGGATAGAAACACAAGGCGAAACGCACAAGGAGGAAAGCCCAGAAATAGGCACCGGATACATGATAAAGGATACGGGGAAAGGGACCGGACGGATATGAGAAAAAACAATATGGAGCTGTGGACAAACGAGTGGTATTTTTTAAAGACGCCCCTGGACACGACATGGGAGGAGATGCAGGGCCGGAGGGAGGAATTTCTTCCGGTGGAGGTCCCTCACGACTGGCTGATCTATGACAGCAGGAATCTCTACGAGGACAGTTTCGGCTGGTACCGCAAAACCTTTCAGGCGGAGCTTTCGGAGGGAGAGAGGCTGATCGTCCGCTTCGACGGCGTGTATATGGATTCCACCGTCTATTTAAACGGGGAGAAAGTCATGGACTGGAAGTACGGCTACACGACTTTTGACGCGGACCTGACGGATCATCTGAAAAAAGGGAAGAATGAACTGGACCTTCTTGTGCGGCATCAGTCCCCGAATTCCCGCTGGTATTCCGGCGCCGGGATTTACCGGAATGTCTGGCTGAAGCGCTGCGGGAAGGCCTATCTGCCCCTGGACGGGACATACGTGAACATCCGGCCCCTGTCCCGGCCGGAAGAAAGGAACAGTGCCTTTTCGCTGGACATTGAAACGGAACTGGAGGGAGAGTCCCTGGCGGAGAGCAGGGTGGAGTACCTCTTGCGGGAAGATTTCGGAGAGCAGAAAGCCGGCGGAATCTTTGGAAAGTGGCAGGCAGAGGTGGACGCCGGGGCAAAAAAGGCAGGCTTGTCCGTCCGCATAGACGACCCCGCTCTCTGGGATGTTGAGGATCCCAGGTGTTACATTCTGGAAGTGAAACTTTATCAGAAGGATAAATTACTGGACTGCCAGGAGATCACGGTGGGCTTTCGGAGCGTTGCTTTTGATCCGCAAAAGGGGCTTTTCTTAAACGGCAGGCAGGTGAAGGTCCACGGCGTCTGCGAGCACCACGATCTGGGCTGTTTGGGTTCCGCCTTTCACGAGGAGGCTTTGCGGCGGCAGTTTCGGATCTTGCGGGAGATGGGTGTCAACGGCCTGCGCACGAGCCACAATCCCCCGGCACCGGAGTTTTTGGAATTGGCGGATCGCATGGGATTTCTCGTGGTGGACGAGGCTTTTGACATGTGGGAGCGCTCAAAGACCACATACGACTATGCCCGGTTCTTTGTCCAGTGGGCGGAGAGGGACGTGGCCAGCTGGATCCGCAGGGATCGGAACCACCCCAGCCTTCTGCTCTGGTCCATCGGCAACGAGATCTACGACACCCACGCGGATGAGCATGGACAGGAGATCACCCGGAGACTGGTGGGGTATGTGCGGGACAATGACCCGAAGGAGAATGCCCGGGTCACGATCGGTTCTAATTATATGCCCTGGGAAAACGCCCGGAAGTGCGCGGATATCGTGAAGATCGCGGGGTACAACTACGGCGAGAGATACTATGAAGCGCACCACGCGCAACACCCGGACTGGATCATCTACGGAAGCGAGACGGCATCTGTGGTGCAGAGCCGGGGAATTTATCACTTCCCCCTCGCCCAGTCCATTCTCTCGGACGAGGACGAACAGTGCTCCGCCCTGGGAAATTCTTCCACGAGCTGGGGGGCGGACAGCACGGAACAGTGTATCATCGACGACAGGGATGCGGCATTCGCATTCGGACAGTTTGTCTGGACCGGCTTTGACTATATTGGAGAACCCACCCCCTACCACACGAAGAACTCGTATTTCGGCCAGATCGACACCGCGGGATTCCCGAAGGATCCCTATTATACGTTCCAGTCTGCATGGACCGATTACCGGGAGAAACCCATGATACATCTGTTCCCGTATTGGGATTTTAACCCCGGCCAGATCATCGACGTACGCGTGGCTACTAACGCGCCCCAGGCGGAGCTCTTTGTGAACGGCAGGAGGCAGGGCCGGCAGACGATCGACCACAAAGACGGCAGGTCCCTCCTGGCGTCCTGGCAGGTGCCCTACGAGCCCGGCGTCATTATGGCCGTGGCATACGACCAGGGGGGTAAGGAGATCGCAAGACAGGAGAGACGGTCCTTCGGATCCAGTCATCAGATCTGCCTGACGCCGGATAAGACGGAACTGAGGGCGGATAACCGGGACCTTTGCTTTGTCACCATCGAGACCCTGGACGCCCAGGGGCATCCCGTGGAGAACGCGGTGGACTATGTGAATGTGAAACTGGAAGGGCCGGCCCGGCTTCTGGGACTGGACAACGGGGACAGCACGGACTACGACGATTACAAGTCCGACACCAGAAAGCTGTTTTCCGGGAAACTCCTGGCGGTGATCGGCACCACGGACCAGGCGGGGGAGATTAAGGTCACCGTCAGCGGAGAGGGGCTCTGTCCGGCCCAGCTGCTGCTGGAAGCCCATGAGGCGGAAGCGCTGGAGAAACACTATCTGGAAAACTGCGCGGCGGAAGAAAAGACAAAAGAATCGAGAGAGGCAATATCGGCGGGGAAAAATTCACCGGAAGACGAAAAACGCTGGATCCCCACGAGAAAGATTGAGCTGACTTTAGAAGAGGAGCCTGTTTTTACACCGGAGCGGAGAGAACTGACCGTCACGGCGAAGGTTCTGCCGGAGGACGCCGCGCCGGAACTGATCTGGAAGGTGGTAAACGACGCGGGGATCGACGTCCCCATGGCGAAAGCGGAACCCCTGAGCGCGGATGGAAATATTCAGAAGGCGAAGATTACGGCGAAGGGGGACGGGAGCTTCCGGGTGCGCTGTATGGCGAAGGAACCCATCGGAAAAGTGACGGTGATCTCCCAGCTGGAGCTCAGGGCGGAGGGACTTGGGACTTCCTTCCTGAATCCTTACGAACTGGTGACGGCGGGACTTTTTACCGAGAGTTTCGGAGAGATCGGGAACGGCAACGAGAAGGGAATCTCCACGGCCAGGGACGGCGAGAGCGGCGTGGTTTTTGACGGCGTGGACTTTGGAGATTACGGCTCGGACGAGATCACGATCCCTGTGTTTGCCCTCTCCGGGGAAGAATACCTGATCGAACTTTGGACAGGGATGCCGGGGGCGGAGGGAAGCGTTCTGATCGACACGCTGCACTATCAGAAACCGTCGATCTGGAACGTCTATCAGGAAGAGACCTGGAAACTGCCCAGGAGACTGAAGGGCGTGACCAGCTTAGGTCTTCTGATGCGGGATCAGAAAGTCCACATCAAGGGTTTTTCTTTCAAAAAGCTGGAGAAAGCCTTCGGAGAACTGTACGCCGGAGAAGCCAGCCGGGTGTACGGCGATGATTTTCAGATCAATGGAAGCCGCGTGGAGGGCATCGGCAACAATGTGACGCTGGAATTTGAAAATATGGACTTCGGAGAGACGGGCAGCAGTCAGGTGGAGATCTGCGGCTGGACGCCGCTGCCGGTCAATACGATTCACATCCGCTTTAACCCGGAGAACGGCGGGGAGATGCAGGCGCGGATGGCGGAATTCCGGGGAAGGGATACAAATGAGTACAACCGTCAGACCTTTTCCTTTGAAAAGATCTGCGGCAGGGGAAGGCTGGATCTGGTCTTCCTGCCGGGCTGTCAGTTTAATTTGGAATCCATCCGATTCCGGAAAGATGAGGGATAATTAATGTTACAGAGTCTTTTGCCGGGGATTTCAAGTTCCCTTATGGCGTTCTGCGGTATTCTCTTCGCCTTTGCCGTGACGGTTTTCGCCACGGCAAAGCTGGCGCCCTTTCTGCCGAAGGATGGGGGCAGGGAATACGCGCATGACGGAAAGTTGTCCGCGGGAAAACCCAGGGGCGCCGGGATTATTTTTGTGCTGGCGTTTGTGGGAGCGGTGCTCCTGTTCGTGCCTTTGGATGCGGAACTGGTGATTTATCTGATCCTGATCGTGATCTGCATGATGACCGGTTATCTGGACGACGCCTCAAAAACTCCCTGGGGGGAGTACAAGAAGGGCTTTCTGGATCTGTGCGTTGCGGCAATGGTGGCGTTCACCTACTTGAAATATAACCCCAGCACGGTGGATCTTGCCATCTTTGGAATGAGCTTTGCACTTCCCGCCTGGGTCTTTGCGGTTCTGACGGTGATCCTTGTCTGGACCTCCGTGAACGTGACCAATTGTTCGGATGGGGTGGACGGTCTCTCCGGAACCCTGACGATCATCAGCGTGATGACCATCTATGCGGTCGACCTGATCCGCGAGAGGTCGGAGAGCTATGCTTATCTCAACCTGCTGTTTGCGGTGTGTATCCTGGGATATCTCTGGTACAATGCCACGCCCAGCAAGCTGATGATGGGTGACGCGGGTTCCCGCGCCATGGGTCTCTTCATCAGCATCGCGATCTTAAAGACCGGCGCGCCGGTTCTGTATATTCCGGTGGCGCTGGTGACGATCCTGGACGGCGGGCTGGGCCTGATCAAGGTCTCCCTGATCCGGTTCCTAAAGATTCACATCATGACAAATATCCGGACGCCCCTGCACGATCACGTGCGCAAGGTCTGGAACTGGTCCAACACCCAGACGGTCTTCCGCTTTGCCATCATACAGATCATCCTTGCGGCGGCGGTGGTCTACGGGGTAGGATTATAAATTCCGGATGCCTGCGTCTGCGGGACTGGAAAGCCTTGCTTTCTGGACAAAGGCAGTCGGGGAGTAGCAAAGATTCCAGAAGGGCGAATGTGCGGGAATAGAGGAACCCGTGCAGCCCCGCCGGACGGCTGTGGGGGAACAGAGGGAACCGGACAGCCCTGTTGGACGGCCGGGGCTGTAAAAACCGGTATGATTTTTAGAAAAAACCTGCCGGAAGACGGGCAGCTTCGGATAGAAACAGGAAGCTGCAGCGGCAGGCGATATGAGGAGGAAAGAAAATGTACGACGAGCTGACACCCAGCGATATCAAAAAAATGGAGGAGGAGATCCGGCACCGGAAATCGGTAATCCGTCCTCAGGTTTTGGAAGAGGTAAAAGAGGCCAGGGCCCAGGGGGATCTCAGTGAGAATTTTGAGTACCATGCGGCAAAGAAAGTGAAGAACCAGAACGAGAGCCGGATCCGCTACCTGGAAAAGATGATCCGGACCGCTACGGTGATCTCCGAGGATTCCGCGGCGGACGAGGTGGGGATCAACAACACTGTCACCGTGGAATTTGTGGACGACGGCAGCGTAGAGACTTACCGGATCGTGACCACGGTTCGGGGGAACTCCCTGGAAGGTCTGATCAGCAACGAATCTCCCATGGGAAAAGCGCTTCTCGGCAAAAAAGAAGGGGAAATCGTCCATGTCCAGGTGAATCCATCCATTGGATACGAGGTAAAGATCCTGAAGATCGAGAAGACCGGAGACGACGACAGCATACAGCTTCGCGGTTTCTGACGGGAGTATGCGTTTTATGAAAGACGAAATCTGGCAGAAAAAAGAATACCTTCTGTTTGACCTGGACGGAACGCTTACGGATCCGAAACAGGGGATCACAACCTGCGTGCAGTATGCCCTGAAAGATTTTGGAATCGAGGAGCCGGATCTGGACAAGCTGGAGCCCTTTATCGGACCTCCCCTGAAGGACAGTTTTATGGAATTTTACGGTTTCACGGAGGAGCAGGCACAGAGGGCGGTTGCAAAGTACCGGGAACGCTTTCAGGACATCGGTATCTTTGAGAACGAGGTCTACCGGGGGATCCCGCAGATGCTGAAAAAACTTCGGATGCGGGGAATGCGCCTGGCCGTCGCCTCCAGCAAGCCCACTGTTTTTGTGGAGAGGATCCTGGAGCATTTTCACATCCGGGAATACTTTGACGTTGTGGTGGGAAGCGAGCTGGACGGCAGACGGGTGGAAAAAGAGGAAGTGGTCCGGGAGGCGCTCCGCCGGCTGTTTCCGGACGGCAGGGTGGACAAGAGCAAGGTGTATATGATCGGGGACCGGAAGTTTGACGTGGAAGGCGCGAAGGCGCTGGGGATCGACTCCGTGGGCGTCTCCTACGGGTACGGCGGCATGGAGGAGCTGCGGGCAGCCCACGCGGACTATATCGTGCGGTCCGTGGAAGAACTCCGCAGGTTTCTCCTGAGGGGCTATGAGGACATGGAAAAGGATCTGAACAGCCTTCAGAAGATCTGGCTGCTCCTGTTTTCTTTTGTGCTCTTTCTCGCCGTGCGTGGTTTTGCGGAAAACCTATGCCTGGTCTTGGCCGGACGCGCGGGCATGGAGATCACCCGGAATCTCTCGGCCATCATTTCCGGGATCGGCTTTCTGGCGGGAGGACTCGTCATTTTTGGAAGCGCCCGCAAATGCGTGCGCAGGACTATTCGGGATATGTACCTGACCCACCTGACCCCGCAGCCCGGGACATCCTATGGTCTGGCGGCGCTTTCCGCGGCAGGACTTTCCCTGGGTGGGGCCATGCTCCTTGGCCTGACGGGGATCACCGGAAGCTCGGATGCCTACCAGGCGGTGGCGGAGGCCCAGTCAGGGGCTTCTTTTGGCGTCGCTCTGGTCTGCTACGGCCTTGTAAGCCCCCTGGCGGAGGAACTGTTGTTCCGTGGCGTGATCTACGGGTATCTGCGGAGATTCTATGACGTTATGACGGCGATCGTGGCGTCCTCGATCCTGTTCGGCGTCTACCACGGCAATATGGTACAAGCCCTCTATGCGGCTGCCATGGGGTATTTGATCGCCTATGCCTATGAGTATTTTGCAGACTTCCGCGTCCCGGTGTGTATGCATGCGGGGATGAATCTCCTGAGCCTGATCGTCTCTTACACGGGACTGGGCGGAACCAGGTTCTGCAGCTGGCCGGTGTGCATTGTCTTACTGCTTCTGGGAGGAGGGAGCACGGTATTCCTTGCCAGAAGGAAACGAATCCTATAAAAGTTTTCAGAGGTATTCAGTATGTGTTTTTTTTCTCTTTTGACGGTTTGCTTCAATCCCGGAGAGAAGCTGCGGGAAACTTTGGAGAGCGCGTTGAGACAGACCTGCGGGGATTTTGAACTGATCGTGAAGGATGGGGGCAGCAGCGACGGCTCCCTGGAAAAAAATCAGGATCTTCTCTCTGATCCCCGGGTTCGGGTCTATACGGAAAAAGATACGGGGATCTATGACGCCATGAATCAGGCGGTGGGTCACGCCTCGGGGAAGTATCTCTTTTTCCTCAACTGCGGGGACACATTATATGACGAGAACGTCCTGGAAAAAGTGAAGCAGGCGGCGGAGAAAGACGCGCAGGGCTTAGAGGAAAGCTCAAAGGACCAGATCAGCGGATCCCGGGCGGGAGATTTCTGCACCGCGGATGCTTCTATGGAAAGGGAAGAACGGACGGAAAGGGAAGGGCAGACGGATAGAGAGGAACGGACAGACAGAAAGGATCGCCAGATCTTCTATGGGGATGTCTTTGGCAGAAAAAACCAGGTCTGGATCACGCCGCCTCCCTCCATCACCGGCTTTACCTGTTACCGGAATGTGCCCTGCCATCAGGCCTGTTTTTACAGCGCGCCCCTCTGTAAAGAGAAGCCTTTCGAGACAAAATATAAAATCCGCGGGGACTATGAACATTTCCTCTGGTGCTTTTATCGCGGAAACGCAAAAATGCGATATCTGGCTTTCCCGGTCGCGGCATACGAGGGCGGAGGCTATTCTGAGACAAAAGAAAGTTTGAAACGCTCCAAAGTAGAGCACCGGGAGATCACGGTGCGGTATATGAAAAAGATGGAGCTGTTCAAATACCGGTCCATCATGCTCCTGACGCTGGCGCCCTTAAGGACATACCTGGCGGAGAGTCCGCGCTTTTCGGGCCTGTACAGCAGGCTGTTGACAATATTCTACCGCGGCCGTTCCGACGGCCGCTAAACGACGAGGAAAATAACCACATCCTAATTCATATACATTCTGTTTTTCATCCGTAAAATCTACGATCAAAAATCTGGTTTTCCCAATACAATCATTTACTTTTTAGTTAATAAAAAAAGCGCTGTTCAAGCGCTCCCGGTAAATGAAACATGTCAAAAGCTTATCTGTTTTCGTAAAATTCCATATTTTGCGAAAAATCTCTGCCAGAACTTTATAAAAAGATCCTTACACTGGCATCAACCATTATTACACCATACGACGCCATTTTTGTCAAGTAATGAGCCTTTATTTTTTTTAGGGAATATTCGGTAAAATTTCAGCCGTTCAAAGCAGAAAATTTATGATAAATGCACAGAAGATTAAATGAAAAAAGCGTAAAGAAGCAAAATAACGTATTTTGACCGTCAGGAGTTTTTTCCTCAATATTACGCGGTTTCCGCTGTCTATCGTTGGGAATTAACAGACCTTTTGAAACGGAAAAAAGTTTTTTCCCTGAAGCTGTCATTTTCGCAAAATATGGAATTCTGTGAAAAAAGGAGGCGGAGCGGATGGACATCCGGCTGTTTGAACATAACATGCAGGCATACGAATCCGCAGTCTCCCTGCTTTCGGAGCGGGGCAGGGCCGCAGTGATCCACCCCACCGGCACCGGGAAATCCTTTATTGCTTTTAGGCTCTGCCAGGACAATCTCGGGAAGCAGATCCTCTGGCTCTCCCCATCGGAGCGGATCTTTCAGACCCAGTTAGAGAACCTGGCCGCGGTCACAGAGGGCTGGCAGCCGGAGAATGTGACCTTTTTGACTTACGCCAAGCTGGCCCAGATGGCGACAGCCAAAACACCGGCTGTCACTATTGCAGAGGCGGCTTCAGCTGTCGCCACAGAACAAGACAGCCCGACATCAACCGCAGATCCTGCAGTTCTTCAAGAACAGCGGGAAGCAGACAGGGGACTTCAGTTGTCTGACCTTCGCTCGGACTACATCATTTTAGATGAGTTCCACCGCTGCGGCGCAAGGGCCTGGGGAGAAGGCGTGCGAAAACTCTTGGAGCAGTACCCGGCTGTCCCTGTCCTGGGACTTACCGCAACAGCGGTGCGCTACCTGGACGACCAGCGGGACATGGCAGAGGAACTGTTCGGGAACTGTGTGGCTTCGGAGATGACCCTGGGCGAAGCCATTGTCAGGGGCATCATCAAACCGCCGAAGTACATCCTCTGCGCTTATTCCTATCAGGCGAAGCTGGAGCGGTACGAGCGCCGGATCCGGAACCTGAAGCGCAGGAAAGCCCGGGAGGACGCGGAACGCTGCCTGGAAAAACTCCGCAGAAGACTGGGCGACGCCGAGGGGATCGGAAAGATCTTCGAGAAATATCTTTCGGAGAACCCAGAAGGAACCGGCAGTTCCAGTCCCTTTGAATATTCTCAAAAGGCTGAAGGACCTGGAAAATACTTAGTCTTCTGCAGCAGCTATGAACATTTACTTCAGATGCGGGAGTGCTGCAGGGACTGGCTAAAAAATATAGATGCGGATCCCCATTTCTATCATTACTATACACTGGATCCAGAAACCGTAAAACAGTTTGAAGCATTCAAGAACGACAAGGATGAAGAACATTTAAAACTTCTGTTCTGTATTGATGCTCTGAACGAAGGCGTCCATGTGGAGGATATCTCCGGCGTGATCCTGTTACGTCCAACGACTTCGCCCATCGTTTACAAACAGCAGATCGGCAGAGCCCTTACTGCTTCAGACAGCGGCGTGCCCCTGATCTTTGACATCGTTGACAACGTGGAAGGGCTGTACAGCATAGGTGCCCTGCAGGAAGAAATCCAGCAGGCAAGGGAATATTTCGACGCCACCGGCCGGGGAGACCTGGAACTTTTAGAGACTTTTGAAGTGATCGACGAAGCGGCGGACTGCCGCCGTTTATTTGAACAGTTGGAAGAAACTCTGAGCATTCCCTGGGAGGATATGTATCAGATTGCAAAGGAATATTATCTGAAACATCAAAATATCGAAGTCCCGGTAAACTACCAGACAGAGGATGAATATCCTCTGGGCAGATGGCTGGAGACCCAGAGACGGGTGTATCGGGGAAATGTGTCCGGAATTTTAGGCGCGGAGAGAAAAAAGAAACTGGATGATCTGGGAATGCGCTGGAATACGCGGCTGGACGTCAACTTTATGAAAATGTATCCCGCTGCAAAAAAATATCGGGAACTCCATGGAGACTTAAATGTGCCTGCAGCGTATGTGGATGATGCCGGACAGCCTCTGGGAGAATGGATTCATTCACTGCGCAGAAGATTCAGACAGGGCAGGAAATTGTATCTAACAAGTGAACAGCTCAGAATGTTGGAAGAGTTGGGCATGGATTTTGCTATGTCCAGGCAAAAAGTCTGGGAAGAAAATTATGAGACTTTGAAAACTTTCCAGTTGAAATATCCCGGACAGTCCATTTCCAAAGAATGGAAAACTCCATCCGGTAAATCGCTTTACGACTGGCAGAAGGCCCAGATCACAGCCTACCGAAAAGGAAAGCTCTCCGCGGAAAAGATCAGTCTTCTGCAGGAGGCCGGCGTCAGGCTGGATCCTTCTGACAAATGGCAGGAGGCTTTTCACTGCGCGGAGGATTTCTATAAAGAAAAGGGGCATCTAAACTTCCCGAAAGATTATGTCTATCAGGGAATCTGGATGAAAAACTGGTTAGAAGACCAGGCGGAAGCCTACCACGGAAAATCGAAAAAGCGCCTGACGGATAGACAGCGGGAACTCCTGGAAACCATCGGAATCCAGCACCATTCTTCCGTCCGGGAAAGGCGCTGGCAGGAGAACTACCAGGCGCTGGCCGCTTACCTTGCGCAGCAGAAGCAAGGTGAAAATCCTGAATTCGAAGGAACCCGGGAACAGCTCCGCTTTTCCATCCCGGCAGATATAAAGTCGCCAAACGGCACCTCCCTCCGGGGGTTCTTAAAGACCCAGATGGCCAAACAGAAAGCCGGAGAACTTTCCGAGGATAAGCAAGCCTTATTAGAAAAACTGGGTATGACCTGGGAGATAGAAAAGCCGGATCCCTTTACCACCGGCTTCCTGCACGCAAAAGCGTATGCGGCGGAAAAAGGCAATCTCTTGGTTCCCAGAAGTTATGTCTGCGGAGATCACTTCCCTTTAGGAGAGTGGATCCGGGGACAGAGGGGCCGCTACAGCACTGGCAAACTTTCCAGGGAGCGGACTCAGCAGCTGGAAGCCATCGGCATGACCTGGCATGCCGGGGAAGAACGGTTCTTCGGCGTCCTGGAGGACTGCCGGACCTACTACGCAGTCCACGGCGACCTTCATGTACCGGAGGATTACGTCGGAAAGAGCGGCGTAAAGCTCAGCTACTGGCTCTCGGACCGGAGAAGGGATTACCGGAAAGGGAGACTCAGCCAGGAGAAGGCGGAACTTTTGAAACCCTACTTACAAATTTAACAGAGACCGGATTGTCGCCTTGCCGCATCCGGGAACTGTTACTGTCAGATGGAGCATTTCGGATCCGGTTGAGAGACAGCGGAGTGGCGAAGCCTGCCTTAAATCCGAGGACATGAGCTTTTCACAGCAAGGTTGTGAAACGAGGAGAAAATATGTGGTACGTCATACAGGTATTTACAGGTACAGAAGAAAGGACCGCGGAAAGCTGCCGCAGAGTGATCGGCATCCAAGATAAAGATGCAGACGATGTTCTTCAAGACGCGGACAGTGTCTTTCAGGGAACGGACGGCATTCTTCAAAACGCAGACACCGTCCTCCAGAAATGCTTCATCCCTTACGTGATCCGCAAGCGCCGCTACTATGGCGAGTGGCACGAAGAAAAAAAGATCCTGTTTCCCGGCTATGTTTTTTTAGTCAGCGACAACCCCGGGGAACTTTTTTTGCGCCTGAAAAAGGTCCCCGGCCTGACGAAACTCCTGGGGACGGGAGATGAGATCGTCCCTCTCTCCGCGGAGGAAGAAGAACTGCTGAAGAAACTGGGCGGGGAGAGCCAGGTGGTGGAAGGCTCTATCGGTATCCTGGAGCAGGATAAGATCATCGTCACGGAAGGCCCCCTCCAGGGAATGGAAGGGTACATCAGAAAGATCGACAGACACAAGAGAACGGCCTGGCTGGAAGTAGAGCTGATGGGAAGAAAGATCGAGACCCAGGTAGGGCTGGAGATAGTAGAGAAAAGATAAAACAGTTTTTAGATTGACAGAAAAGGCAACAGATACATCATGGACAGCAATGCTATTTTACAAGATCCCAAATTTGCAGGAATCACCCCCTTTGAGAAGAAGGTCTGGCTCTCCTCCCCAACCATGCACGGAGAGGAGCTGGCTTTTGTAAAAAAGGCCATTGAGACCAACTGGGTGAGCACCGTGGGAGAGAACATCAATGAACTGGAAAACATGGCCGCCGAATATCTCGGAGTGCAGCACGCTGTGGCCCTTTCCTGTGGAACGGCGGCGTTACATATGTGCATCAAGCTGGCGGCGGAACGGCTCAACCCGGGGGCAAAACCGGGGAACAGTCTTTCCGGGCAGAAAGTTTTCTGCTCCGATATGACCTTCGACGCTTCCGTAAACCCGGTAGTGTACGAGGGCGGGGAACCGGTTTTTATCGACACGGAACCCGACACCTGGAACATGGATCCGGCAGCCCTGGAGAAGGCGTTTGAGATGTACCCGGATGTAAAACTGGTGGTGCTGGCCCATCTCTACGGCGTACCGGCAAAGATGGATGAGATCGTAGGCATCTGCCGCAGCCACGGCGCTTTGATCGTAGAGGACGCCGCAGAGGCGATGGGAGCGCGGTACGATGGATCAGTTGTAAGCGGCATGTGCGGGAGCTTCGGCGATTACAATGCTATCAGTTTCAACGGAAATAAGATTGTCACCGGCAGCGCGGGAGGCATGTTCGTCACCAACAGCAGATCAGACGCGGACAAGGTGCGCAAGTGGAGCACTCAGAGCCGGGAAGCCGCCCCCTGGTACCAGCATGAAGAACTGGGCTACAACTACCGCATGAGCAACATCATCGCCGGGATCGCCCGTGGGAACCTGCTCCACATCTGGGAACACATCGCCCAGAAAAAAGCGATCTATGAACGGTATCGGGAGGGCCTGAAAGATCTTCCCGTGATATTGAATCCTTTTGAGGACAAAGCTAAGCCGAACTATTGGCTGAGCTGCCTGCTGATCGACGAGGACACGGTGTGCCGACAGGTCAGGGGCGAGAAAGACTACCTGTATATCAGGGAACCGGGGAAGAGCTGCCCGATGGAGATTTTAGACGCGCTCAGCGCCTTTAACGCGGAGGGACGGCCCATCTGGAAACCCATGCATCTCCAGCCAATCTACCGCATGAATGGGTTTGTCACAAAGGACGGAAACGGCAGAGCGAACAGCAACGCGTATATTCCAGGCGCGAAGCCGACCGATGTGGGGGCGGACATCTTCCAACGGGGGCTGTGTCTGCCCAGTGATAATAAGATGACGGCGGAAGAGCAGGACAGAGTGATTGAAATCATACACAGGTGCTTTCGGTAAATGAGGATGGAAAAGGAACATCAGCCATACGGCCCATATGAACGTTTTTTTAAACGGCCGTTAGATTTTATATTGGCCCTTACTGCACTCATAATACTTTCCCCTGTGCTGCTGATTCTTGCTATCATCGGCGCGGCCGCGATGAAAGGTAATCCGTTTTTCGTGCAGAAACGCCCTGGGAGAATTGACAAAAAGACGGGTCAGGAGAAGATTTTCAGCCTGATCAAATTTCGGACGATGTCCAACGCCAAGGACAAGGATGGGAACCTGCTTCCTGACAAGGACAGGCTGAACGGTTACGGCAGGTTTTTGCGATCGACGTCCTGCGACGAGCTGCCAGAGCTGGTGAACATCATCAAAGGCGACATGGCGATTGTAGGGCCGAGACCGCTGCTGGTGCAGTACATACCGAGATACAGCGAGGAACAGCGCCACCGTCATGATGTACGTCCAGGGCTGACAGGATATGCCCAGGTTTGCGGAAGAAACACCCTTTCCTGGGAAGAAAAGTTTGGGATGGATGTCTGGTATGTGAAAAATGTGAGTTTCCAGATGGACTTCAGCATCCTTATGGACACAGTCCGGGTTGTGTTAAAAAAAGAGGGAATTAGTTCCGAAACTTCCGTGACAATGGAAGAATTTAAAGGGAGTGGAAGATGAAATTGACAATCATAGGCGCGTCGGGGCACGGGAGGGTGGTGGCGGACATTGCCTGTCTATGCGGATATGACGGGATCGAATTCCTGGACGATGATGAAAACCTTAAGAACTGCGGGCCTTATCCTGTAGCAGGACCCTCATCCCTGGCACAGGAACAGGACCAGGATCTCTTTGTGGCAATCGGGGACGCCGCCGTCCGCAGACGGATGCTGGAGCGCTTTTCAGAAAAGCGGATCCCGGTTCTGATCCATCCCGGCGCCATTGTGGCCAAAGGGGCTAAGATCGGGAGAGGGAGCGTTGTGATGGCGGGGGCAGTGGTCAATCCGGGAGCCGTCATCGGCCGCGGCTGTATTATCAATACCGGCAGTTCCGTGGACCATGACTGTCTGCTGGGGGATTATGTCCATGTAGCCGTCGGAGCCCACCTGTGCGGCTCAGTGACAGCCGGGGATGAAGTCTGGATTGGTGCGGGGGCGGTGGTATCCAACAACATCCGTCTCTGCGGAGGATGCAGGATCGGAGCAGGGGCCGTAGTGGTTCAGGATATCCTGGAGAGCGGCACCTACATAGGAGTGCCTGCCAGAAAGAAGACCGTAGCTGCCAGCCTTAGGACTCCAACCGCTAAGACCTGCGGAGAGTTCGGGGGGGGGTATAGCTCACCCGGAATAAAAGAGGCGCACGCCCATACTGTTTCCGCGCAGTGGAACAGGAGGGCGGCATGAGGGATCTGTATATCTACGGCGCGGGAGGATTCGGCAGGGAGACTGCCTGGCTGGTAGAACGGGTGAACCAGACGGAACCCCAGTGGGATCTCAAAGGATTCCTGGATGATGAGGAATCCCTGTGGGGAACCCGGGAGGACGGTTACGAGATCCTGGGAGGAGCGGAATTCCTGAAGACCAGGAGGGATGCCTGGGTGGTGTGCGCGGTGGGATCTGCTAAGATCCGTAAGAAAATCATAGAGAACCTGGAGGGTATCCGCTTTGCCACCCTGATTGATCCTGCTGTCATAAAGAGCGGAAGGGTTTCCGTCGGGGAAGGAACGATCCTCTGCGGGGGAACAATCCTTACGGTAGATGTGTCGGTCGGAAAGCACTGTATCGTCAATCTGGACTGCACCATCGGACATGATGTGATCCTTAAGGACTTTGTAACGTTGTATCCGGGCGTACATGTCAGCGGGCATACCGAGATAGGAGAGTGCTGTGAGATTGGGACGGGAACCCAGATCATCCAGGGAAAACGGATCGGGAAAGAATCTGTTGTGGGGGCGGGAGCTGTGGTGATCCGGGATATCCCGGAAGGGTGTACGGCGGTGGGAAATCCGGCGAAACCTGTAAAATACTGCTCTTCTAAAAAGTTGGTGACGGACCATGAGAAAACCGTGTAAATATAAGGAAAAAAGGAGAATTGACATTGATGATAACATGAAAAAAGGCGTACTTTAACCAGACCTGACGGATCAAAGATGTTTTTCGGGTCGGATGTTGAAAATATGGTGTTGAAAGGTTAGGGCAGATGTGGGACCGCTAGAGGTCTTTTTTAGTGGATATTTTGAAGTGTCACTCCCTTTCAGAAAAGAAGCCGGAATTGGAACTGCCATGTTTCCAGCTGTTCTGGATGTAGGAGCGGTAGGGCGAATGATGTTGGCACACCAAATAGTGCCCTCATGGGTTGAGTCGGTATAAGTGTCAAGCCAGTCGGTGAGCATACCCCTCTGTACGGAATAAGCGGGCTCTTCTAGGATGCCATGGGACCCGAGGGGGCTTCATAGGTTTCCTGGAGATCATCGGAAAGAGAAAGGGCGTGTTCCAGCAGGGCGGTTTTGAGCGGGAAAAAGCCCTTCCAGTACTGCTCCTGATTTGAGGCAGAGGTGGTGAGGAGGTCTGGCGGATGGAGCAGGAGGGCAGGTTTGGGGAAGGCAACAGTACACAGGACGGAAAGCATCTGGGATGCCGTGGTGCAGTTGTCGAGGGCGATGTCCCGGAGAGACCGCGTGGTCATGAGGGCGGCGCTGATAGAAAGCCATGCGGAAACAGAAAGCTTTAACGTGGGGGGACAAAGCAGGGGCGCATGGAAAAAGAGGCGCCGCAGCGCTTGCAGCGAAGCCTAAGTACATGGAAGGAGAGGAAGCTCCCCTGCCGGCAACGGCGACATGGCGTACGATAAGGTTTCTTCCGGAATCCTTGATGGACACAGTCAAAACTACCGCAGAAAGGACAAAGGCGGAGCTGTTCGGGATAAGAAAGGAAGATTTCTAAGGTGTGAGGATGGTCGACGACCCTGTCGATAGAGATCTCCGGTGGGAGTTGAATGAGTTTGTTGGTGATCTTAGCAACCATAATTGTTTACCTCCTTATGTGAAAGGATTGCAAATAAGGTGAAAAAGGTTTTGATGATAGGGAATGACAGCAGCGGAATGTACAATTTCCGACAGGAGCTGATGCAGAGGTTATTGGATGAAGGATACTGTGTCGCATTTAGCGTCCCATATGGAGAGTATGTCTCAAGCTTAAAAGAAATGGGCTGTGAGTATGTTCCAATAGAATATGACCGCTCCGGGAAAAAACCATTGAAAGAGCTCAAACTGATTACGGATTATCGAAGGCTGCTCAAAAAGGGGACCTATGATGCAGTCCTTTTATATACGATAAAACCGACTTTATATGCAGGATTTTGGTGCAGGATGAGAAAGATCCCTTACCTAGTGAATATTACCGGCCTAAGTCCGGCGGTAACAGAATATCCGCTGCTGAGAATGTTTTGCTTCATGTTATATCGTTTTGTCCTGAAGCGGGCAGAAATGGTGTTTTTTCAAAACGAGCAGAATCGATACATGTTTGAAAAGGCGAAAGCTGTTGGCCTTCAGACAAGGCTGCTGCCTGGATCAGGAGTGAATTTAAACAAACATAGATATGAAGAATACACGGAATCCGGCCTGCTGAGGATTCTTTATGTTGGACGGATCTTTAAGCTGAAGGGTATTTCAGAATGGCTGGATGCAATCCACACTCTTCAAAAACAAAACGCTGGTTTAATTTTTGAATTTGTAGGCGAGTGTGATGAGGAATACAAAGATGTGATAGCAAAACTCAACCGAAACGGAAAAATAAGATACTACGGCGTATCCCGGAATCCTCATGAATATATGAAACGGGCACAGGCAGTGATCATGCCTTCCTATAGCGAAGGCATGTCGAATGTATTGCTGGAAGCGTCTGCTTGTGGAAGGCCGATATTGGCATCTCGCGTACAAGGGTGCAGGGAAATACTTGTTGAAGGGGTGACTGGCTTTGGTTTTGAACCGCACAGTTCAAAGAGCATTCTTGAAGCAGTCCGGAAGTTTCTGGAGCTGACGTGTGAGGAACGAAGGCAGATGGGACGCAAAGGGCGTAGGTATGTAGAAAAACATTTTTCCAGGGAACTCATAATAGAGGCATACATGCAGGAAATAAAAAAAATATGCGGGAGGTAGAGTATGGGATTATATGATCAATTGACCGAGAGAGAAGCCAAACTGGCCGTAGTCGGACTTGGGTATGTAGGTCTGCCGTTGGCGGTCGCTTTCTCAAAAAAAGTGGATGTGATTGGATATGACGCAAATGAAAAAAAGATTGCAGCATATAATCAGGGAATCGATCCTACAAAGGAGGTTGGAGATGCAGCAATTCGCGATGCGGAAATGCTGTTCACTTCAGAATCTGGTCAATTAAGTAATGCAAGATTTTTTGTTGTGGCAGTGCCGACACCAGTTAGAGAGGACAAGACTCCGGATCTCACACCGGTTACATCTGCTACAAAGACCATAGGGCAGAACCTGCGCAAAGGTTCCGTCGTCGTATATGAGAGTACGGTTTATCCCGGAGTTACAGAGGAGATTTGCGTTCCCATCCTCGAAGAGGAGAGCGGACTGAAATGCGGCGTGGATTTCAAAGTTGGATACTCCCCGGAGCGGATCAACCCTGCAGATCAGGTACATACGCTTGCAAATATAGTCAAGATAGTATCGGGAATGGATCAGGATACCTTGGATGTTGTTGCGAGGGTCTATGAGATGGTCGCACTGGCAGGAGTCTACCGTGCATCTTCTATCAAGGTGGCTGAGGCAGCGAAAGTAATCGAGAACAGCCAACGTGATATTAATATTGCTTTCATGAACGAGTTGTCCATTATCTTTCACAAAATAGGAATAGACACTGTTGAGGTGTTGAAAGCCGCAGGTACAAAGTGGAATTTTCTGGATTTCCGGCCGGGGCTTGTCGGCGGGCACTGCATTGGAGTGGATCCCTATTACCTGACACATAAGGCGTCTGAGCTGGGATACCACTCCCAGGTCATCCTTTCGGGACGCCGGATCAATGATGGGATGGGGAAATATGTGGCTGAGAGCATTATAAAAGGACTGATCAAGGCAGATAGGGCGATCAAGAATGTCAGGGTCGCCATCCTCGGGTTTGCATTTAAGGAAAACTGTCAAGATACAAGAAATACAAAGGTGATCGATATCATCCGCGAACTTGGGGAATATGGTGTTTTGGTTCAAGTAGTGGACGATGTCGCAGATGCGCAAGAGGCCCGTCTTCTGTATGGCATAAATGTATGTAGGTTGTCAGAGATGCAGGAAGCAGATGCTGTTGCTGTCTGCGTGCAGCATGATATATTCAAAGGGTTATCTGCGGAATGGTTTGATGCTTTTTTAAGAGGCCCGCAAAAACTGTTGTTTGATCTGAAAGGAATGTATGACAGGAAGCAGTTTGAAGATGCGGGATACATATACTGGAGGCTGTAAGATGTTCAGAAAAGAAGACTGTTGTTATCAGACTTACCGCAGAATCCTGCGGGATATAAAGAAAAGCGGAAAATACTACGATTACGCGGATGTGCTGGAAAAGATGCCGGAAAAATGGCTGATCCTGCGCCATGACATTGAATTTTCCGTTGACCGGGCTTATCAATTGTCCCTGATAGAAACAAAGGAAGGGATCAAGAGCACATGGTTTGTCCAGATCACAAATAATGCGTATAATGCTCTGTCAGAAAAAAACGTAGCATTGTTGCAGAAAATGGCAGAAAACGGCCACCATATAGGGTTGCATTATCACCGTGGGAAATCCGTTGCCGGGGGGGCACTTGGTGAGTTGAAGCGGGACCTTCAAATGCAGGCGGATATATTGGCGAAGATGACCGGACTCACAGTAGACCGGTTTTCCTTCCACCGGCCCTTGCGGGAGCATTTGGAGGCAGATCTTGAAGTGGATGGTCTGATCAATGCTTATGGACACCAATTCTTCTGCCTGACGGATAATCCGAGTCAGCCCCTGCCGGTAAAGTATGTTGCAGATTCGAACCACCAATGGAAATACGGAGAGGCGACGGAGCAGTTTTTTGCCGCACATGATAAGATACAGCTTTTGATCCATCCGCTTTCCTGGTCGGAAAATGGTGCAGAGCACATTGAAAATTTCCAGAACATCGTACGGGAAAAGCACGATGAATTGATTGATACGATCGAAGGGGAATGGAAGATATTTGACGAGCTGAGGGGGAAGTTATGAAGACGGTTGCTTCCGTACAGTCGCTTCTTGCGTTTCTGGAGGAGAAGAAAATCCCATACAGCTTTCAAGGAGATGATAACGCCAGAATATATGGCTTTTCTTCCCTGAAAAATTACAAAAAGGATACGTTTACGTGGGCAAAAAATGAAAAGGCCTATCAATATGGTTTTGCAGATAAAAAGCTTGTTATAGCTCAGGATGGACTGCAGGTTGATTGTCCCAATGTGATTATTTCTAAAGAATCCAAACGTGCCTTCTTTGCTCTTATTGAGTATTGGGCAGACACTCATGATTTAGATAATAAGGATTCAATTGGGCCGGGAACTATTCTTGGCACGGGAGTCCGTCTTGGAAAGAACGTCAGAATAGGATCCAATTGCGTGATCCAGGGAAACATAGAGATTGGCGACAATACCCGCATATGGCATAACGTAACGATCCTCAATCATGTAATGATCGGTTCAGACTGTGAGATACAATCTGGCTGCGTGATCGGGCATGACGGGTTTGCGTGGAATGAGAATCAGAATCACCGTAAAGAAATGATACGGCATTTTGGTAGCGTGGAAATAGGAAATGAAGTGTACCTGGGGCCGAATTGTGTGATAGACCGTGGAGAGATTGATGCCACGATCATCGGAGAAGGATGCAGGCTGGACGCTGCTTGTTTCATTGCCCACAATGTAGTTCTTGGGAAAAATGTGATACTGATCACTGGAAGCCGTCTGTATGGTTCATCTGAGCTGGGGGACAATGCCTACGTTGCTTCCGGGCTGGTAAGGAATCAGTGCAGGATAGGTGCAGGGACGTTTGTAGGGATGGGATCGGTTGTGACAGATGACCTTCCGGAGAATGTTACTGCAGTGGGAGTTCCGGCAAAAATCATAAAGCGTGGCGTTTAAGGTTTGTGCCTTGCAACCTTATGTGCAAAGCAAAGGCCACAGGAGGGACGGGACGATGGATTTTATTCGGTTCTTTACCTGTCAAGAGTTGTCTCTATGATATTGTTCATTATCTTTTGCGGGATGACGCTCATTTTTGGGTGTTTTGGATATACTGCATTTATTTACGGGAGGTTTTAGCAGATGGGATATAAAAATATAAGATTTCCGAAAAAGTCGGTGTTCCTTGTCACCGGGGGAGCTGGTTTCATTGGGTCAAATCTTTGCGAGGCTATCCTTAATTTAGGATACAAGGTAAGATGCCTTGATGATTTATCTACAGGGAAGCAGACTAATGTGGATTTGTTTTCTGCTAATTCTGATTATGAGTTTATTAAGGGCGATATCAAAAATCTGGATACTTGTATGAAAGTTTGTGAAGGTGTGGATTATGTTCTGCACCAGGCGGCATGGGGATCGGTTCCGAGGAGCATAGAGATGCCCCTTTTCTATTGCGCAAATAACATAACAGGAACGGTGAATATGCTGGAGGCGGCTAGGCAGAATGGAGTCAAGAAGTTTGTATATGCGTCCAGCTCCAGCGTATATGGTGATGAACCCAATCTTCCCAAAAAAGAGGGAAGAGAAGGTAATTTGCTTTCACCGTATGCGCTGACGAAGCGTGTAGATGAGGAGTACGGAAAGTTATACCATAAATTATACGGGTTGGATACATATGGCCTTCGCTATTTTAATGTGTTTGGCAGGAGGCAGGATCCGAACGGGGCATATGCTGCGGTTATTCCCAAATTTATCAAACAGCTTATGAACGGAGAACGCCCGACCATCAATGGTGATGGTAAACAGAGCCGTGATTTTACTTATATAGAAAATGTAATTGAGGCGAATCTAAAGGCCTGCCTTGCCCCGCATGAAGCGGTGGGAGAAGCATTTAACATCGCTTATGGAGGCAGAGAGTATTTGATTGATATCTATTACAAATTGACAAAAGCTCTTGGCGTTAGCATTGAACCCATTTTCGGACCTGACAGAAAAGGAGATATTAAGCATAGTAATGCTGATATATCAAAAGCTAAAAAGTTCCTGGGATATAATCCAGAGTATGATTTTGAGCGAGGACTTAGTGAGGCGATTGAGTGGTATAAGGAGAATTTATAATAATGTATAAACCGATTCGAGTGATACAAGTTATGGGTACCTTAAATTTGGGTGGTGCAGAAAATATTGTTATGAATCTATATCGTGCAATCAACAGAAAACAAATTCAGTTTGATTTTGTTGTTCATACAGATGATCATGGAGCATTTGATGATGAAGTTAGATTATTGGGTGGCAAAATATATCACGCTCCCAGATATATGGGGGCGAATCATTTACAATATGTTAAGTGGTGGAAAAACTTCTTTTCTGATCACCCGGAATACAAAATCATACATTCGCATATAAGAAGCTGTGCATCAATTTATATTCCAATTGCTAAAAAACATGGGTTGAAAACCATTATTCATAGTCATAGCACATCTAATGGAAAAGGATTTGTCTCTTTAGTAAAAAAAATTATGCAATTTCCGTTGCGGTATCAGGCAGATTATTTATTTGCTTGTTCCAGAGAAGCAGGCGAATGGTTATTTGGGAAAAAAGCAATTAAAAAAGATAATTTCAAAATTCTTTACAATGGAATTGACTGTGACAGATTCCGTTTTAATGAAGAAAACAGATTGTCGATAAGAAAAAAGTATGGATTAGAAGAAAATTTTGTTGTAGGTCATATAGGGAGACACGATCCCCCCAAAAACCCTTTATTTATGATAGAGGTTTTCTCAGAAATATTTAAGCAAAACAACAATGCGCGATTGCTTCAAGTCGGACAAGGCGAGATGACTGAGCAGATGAAACAGAAGTGCCGTGACTTGGGTATTGAGCAGGCTGTTGTATTTGCAGGGGCACATAATGACGTGGAAAAATATTATTCAGCTATGGATGTATTTCTGTTTCCTTCTCTTTGGGAAGGGTTTGGTATTGTTTTGATAGAAGCACAAGCAAATGGATTAATGGTGATATGTTCTGATAATATACCTAAAATGGCACAGATAAGTAATCATTTTAAAGCTATATCACTAGAATGTGATAAAGAAAAATGGGCAGAAGAAATCCTTCAAAAAAAATACGTTGATAGATCCAGTAGCTATATTGACGTAATAAAAAACAATTATGATATATCAAAAATTTCAAGTGGACTTGAAAATATTTATAAATCATTAGTTGAATGAAACGAATATAGTATAAATCATGCTCTTCATTAAACAGTTGATGAATGATCTATTATTTTGAGTAAAAGGGGAGATGAAGCGTTTGAGTGTTCATACGAGATATGTTTTGAGATTAGATGATGCCTGCGAAAAGAGAAATATTGATAATTGGGATCGCATGGAAAGACTTCTTGATATGTATAAGATAAAACCTTTAGTTGGGGTTATTCCTCATTGCGAAGATCCATTAATGAATCAGTATCCACAGGATATGAATTTTTGGAATCGAGTAAATCGCTGGATTGATAAAGGCTGGTCAATAGCACTACATGGTTATAACCACGTATGCGAATCATCGAATGGGGGGGGTAAATCCTGTAAATCTACGATCTGAATTTGCAGGTATTCCGTTCGTTGCGCAGAAAAGTAAAATTCGCGCAGGGGTTTCAATTATGAGGGAGCATGGGATTGACCCGAAAATTTTTTTTGCTCCAGCACATACATTTGATAAATTTACAGTTCAGGCACTTTTGGAAGAAAGCAATATTCGATATATTTCAGATACTCCAGCGAATAAGCCATATCAGAAATGGGGTATGACATTTGTGCCGCAACAGGCAGGAAGTGTACGAATGCTACCTTTTAATACAGTGACATTTTGCTATCACCCCAATACGATGACAGGGAATGATTTCCAAGATTTAGAGAAATTCTTCAAAAACCATCAGTTTAAGGAATTTCCACTTCAAAAGGCCAATAATCATGAGTCAATATATGATAAGTTTTTAATGCTAATATATTACATGATGCATCGTATGTGAAGGAAAAAGCTGGAATATACATCCATATGTTATTCTTTAGCCATAGCGGATGGCTCCTTGTCAGATATTTTTTGATGGAATTAAAGGGAATGTGGGAAGATTACCTCAAATTGTAAACAATAGCTGCGGTATGATTTGTGAATTATATACGAAATTGAAATGCTAAATTTCGATAAGAAGGGACATATAAGGTGATAATAATGTTGATTTTGGCGGTGAAACCATGACTGAATTAGGTACGCATCTTTTTTATATTGCAATTATATTTACTGCAACAGCTTTTATTCTGCTTTCCGAGCGAATCAGAGTTCGCCATTACATAATACTGGATAATGCAATACCTCAAACTTCGAATATTTATTGTCAAAAGAACCGCCATAAATATATTCCGTTTCTTCTAAAAATAAGTGCTTTTGCTATTGTCGCTATTCCCTTAATTACACGATCCGAATTATGTGGAGCGGATACTGCAACATACTATATGCGGTATGTATATGGTAGCAAAGAAAATTTTGATTACTTATTCTTTTTTGCACTTAAACTGCTTCACTTTGTAATTCCGGATCCGAAAATGGGATTGGGTGTTGTTTCTTTGATAACGCTTGGATTAGCATTTTATTCTTTTTCGCTTATTAGGGATAAGATAGATACAGTTTATTGCTATTTTGCCTATTTTACATGTTTATATTTTTATACATATAACTACATGAGAATTATGCTTGCGACCTCATTTATATTGATTGGGTATGCTTTGATTATACTTGGCAAACGAAAAAAAGCGCTTATACCTTTCGCTATTGCCTCAGGAATCCATATGAGTGCAATAGTAGTTTTTGCGATAGGAATCGTGATTATGTTGTTTTATAAAGATATCAAAATTCTGAGCGGTATTATTTGCTTCGGAACAGTACTTTTTTTATTGATGCCGGGTACTTTTTTTGCATTAGTTAGTGTTGACCGTTATATTCCTTTTATTAATGCGATAAATGTGAAGGATGTGCAAATCGGAGTAGGAACGACATTGCGAGTTCTTTCATTCCTTTTTATATATTTATTTCAATTTAATAAGTTTAAACATGAAAAGACATATAAACTATTTGGGACAATGATAATGGCTAATTGGGCATTATCATTTCTTGGATATTATGTTGGAGTGGCTTCGAGAATTTCAAATATGTATTTTGTATTTCACATCTTGTATTATGTGCCATGGGCACTTAGAAGAACCCAATCCCGAGGAAGCCGCATGATTCTCAAAATATTTGCTGTTTTTTATTGTTTGTTACTTTATTATTTTATTGCGCAAAACTTTAGAGCGATGCGTATAATACCATATAGATAAGGACAGGAAACAATATTGGTTATTAAACTGATAATTTGAGAGGATTGAAATCAATGGCAAATGATATTGATTGTGTAATACTTTGGGTGGATGGAAGTGATAAAAAATGGTTAGATGAGAAAAATAAGTATCTTCCGGATAATGAGAAGATAGAGTTTGATGATGATGAAGAAAGATTTCGGGATTTTGGTATTTTGAAATATCTCTTTAGAGGAATCGAAATTAATGCAGAGTGGTTTAGAAAAGTTTTTTTTGTAACATGTGGACAAATTCCATGTTGGCTGAATATTCATCATCCTAAGTTAGTCCTTGTTGATCATAGGGATTTTATTCCTGCAGAATATCTTCCAACATTTAATTCACATACAATCGAACTGAATTTACACCGAATAAACGGTCTATCACAGAAATTTGTTTATTTTAATGATGACATGTTTATTCTTAAACGTATGTCTCCGAAGGATTTTTTTAGGGGTGATCAACCCTGTGATGCTGCTATTTTAAATGCATTTGCAATACAAAAAAACGAAAAAGACTTTCGCTTTTTAATGCCAATTAATGATATCGAGATTATTAATAAACACTTTGACAAACGAAAAGTTTTGAAAAAATATTGGTATAAATATTTCAATATAAAATATGGAACAAATGTACTTAGAACTGTTTGCTTGATGCCTTGGCGCCATTTTACTGGCTTTACGATTAATCATATGCCTTATAGCATTAAGAAAGAGTATTTAGAAGAATTATGGAATAAAGAGGCGGAAATATTGCATAGAACTTGTCTGCATAAATTCAGGAATTCAAATGATGTTAATATATGGTTGGTTATGTATTGGCAGTTTGCAAAAGGTGATTTTCATCCAAGAAGTCCTAAAATAGGTTTTCTGACTAAGGTATCTGATGAAAAGGAACATAATAGGGAAGTGTACAGCCATATTATAAAGCAAAAAACGAAATTAATTTGCATTAATGACAATGTTTCAACTGGATATTCAAGTATAGTGAAAACAGAATTAAATCAGGCCTTTCAGAAAATCTATCCTGATAAATCAAGTTTTGAAATTTAATGAAAGTTGGAAATAAAGCATGATATCAGTAGCTATGTCAACTTATAACGGCGAGAAGTATATAAAAAGGCAATTGGACTCAATTTATAAACAGGATATTCGGCCTGATGAAGTAATAATTGTAGATGATTGTTCTCAAGATAGTACAGTACGGATTATGTACAAATATATAGAAAATAAGCCGGAAATAACGTGGCATATTTATGTCAATGAAAGAAATCTAGGATATATCAAGAATTTTTTTCGGGCAATAGAGTATTGCAATGGAGATATTATCATTCTTTGTGATCAAGATGATATTTGGTCTAAAGATAAAGTTAAGGAAATAATAAATGTATTTGAGAATCCATCTGTAATTTCATATCATTCCGAGATTGATATTATAGATCAGGATGATAATCCTATAAAGAGAGGGGTGATTGGGTATAAAAAGTATAATGTACAATATAGTACATACAATTTTTTACACCGGTTGAATTACTGTGGAATGTCTTCAGCGTTTCGAGCCTCTTTAAAAAAGGATTTGAACATGATTGATCCTGCTAAAGTCCCAACGCATGATTGGGTTATTCACGCATTGGCGTCCATTAAAGGCGGAATGTTTGTATCGAATAAAGTAACTACATATAGAAGATACCATATGGATAATGTTGCTCTTGTTTTAGAAAAACCAAAAAGGGAGAAAATAGGGCAACGTCTAGATGTTGTAAAAAACTATTATAAATATTATGAACTATATTTTAAACTTTATGAAAAATTCGGTAGATACAATTTAAGGACGGAAAAAATTGTCAAACAATATTTGGCGGCGACTTCAAGTCGCATTGAGTACTTAGAACATCGTGAGTTTTGCAAATTCCTTAGGAACATTAAATATATACGATACTATTCCTCTCCAAAAGCATATATATGCGATTTCTTGTATATGATCAATTTTTTTTGAAAAGCTAAAATCGAAGTGGGTTTGAAGATCTGTGGTATGCGTAAAATCGCCCGCCTTTACCTCAGTTAGTTTTTCTGTCATACTTTAAAAAACTCATAAAACTATTAGTTTTTTAAAGGAGGCAACTATCATGGACAAAACTACACATGAAATCCGTATTTCTAACTGGCGATCCATTGTCGAGCAGTGCCTGGCACGCCCTGAAGGACAGTCAGCCAAGCAATGGCTGGCAGATAACGGCATATCTGAAAAGGCTTATTATTACTGGCAGCGCAAGGTACGGCAGGAAACATATGCACTTATCAAGCGGGATTCCGATTCTTCTGCAGCACCGGCATCAGATACAAAGTCTGTTGTCTTTGCCGAAATTCCTTATGCAGCGGCACCGGACCATTTACAACCCTTTACCCCTGATGTCGTGATCCGCAAAGGACAGATTCCAGACAGTCTGAGGAAAGGGACAACCTATGGATGGGGGAAGAGGGGTTCCGGACCCCGCCTTGATCCTGCTTACTTACCAACGGCCTGTATTGCCGGCATTTGTCAAGCCCCTGCCGCGAAAGCGGTGCGGAGCAGGCTTGATAAATGCCGGTAATGCAGGCAGACTGAACAAAGCAGGAGCAGGCTGTTCCAGAAAGATTATTTTAGGGCAGCACCAAAAAACAGAGAAGCTCTTCTAAGAAACGTGGGGTTTGTCAAAAAAACACCACAAAAACGAGGAGCTTTTGTGCAACACCATGGAATAGAGAAGAGCTTCTAAAAAAGTTGGTGAAACACCAAGAAACTGAGAAGAATCACCAACTTTTTTAGAAGAACCATAATTAAAAATGTTTTTAGAAAGGAACGAGGAAATGAAATCAATAACAGTTATCGAATTGAATAGGATTGATGGATATCCTCCGGTTCAAACACTTATTAGAGTCCTGCTTGCCAAAGGCTATAAAGTTAATCTTATCGGAAATAATACTATAAAAATATCTAATGATATTTCAAAAAATGTAAATTATGTCGGATATGAAACCGCTAAATACAGTATAATTAATAATACGTTTCAAGCAGCTGTTAATCGTATTTATATGATTCTTCGTGCTCGTAAACTGCTGAAGACTCTCGGAAGTGAAAGCGATTTTATTTGGACAACTTCTATGAAGTCAATTCAGATATTAGGAAGGAGTGTTTTAAATTATAAAAATATACTGCAACTTATGGAGTTGACCGAATATGGATATTTAGTACTCGGACGTTATATTAAGTTCCCGATAAATAAAATTGCACAACATTCTTGGAAAACAGTTGTCCCCGAAATAAACAGAGCATACATACAACGAGTCTGGTGGAATCTCCCAAAATGTCCTACTGTTTTGCCCAATAAACCATACTCTAATGACTATGGAGATATAACCGATGAATTAAAACAAGTACTATATAAAATGCAAGCCGAAAAAAGAAAAATAATACTATATTTAGGTTCAATGGGCTCGGATAGAGGTCTAGAACGTTTGGCATGTGCTATTGGCAATAGCTGTGATTATGCGCTATATTTAGTCGGAAAAATGTATACAAATGAGGCTAAAAAGCGAATAGAAGAACTTGAGAAAAAATATAGTTGCGTTTATATTGGAGGCTTTGATCCACCAAATCATCTTGCAGTGGTGAAATATGCACATATAGGATTATTACCATATAAGCCAACCAAAGTTGCAGGACCATCAGAACTCAACGCCCTCTACTGCGCCCCCAACAAAATCTGGGAATATGCTGGCTTCGGTGTTCCTATGGTCGGCTCGGATGTCCTCGGCCTTAAGCTTCCGTTTGAACAGTGGAATATCGGTCGTTG
>CANQCF010000006.1 GCA_947589505.1 uncultured Acetatifactor sp.
GAAGACCCTGCGTATGCAGGCCGTGAGCTACGCCCTCCAGGGCATCACCACCGTAGAGGAAGTCAAGCGCGTAACCTTCGAGGAATAACGGAAAGTGCTGATATCTGCTGAAAATAAACAGACTGACTGCTCTCAGCGAAGAAAGCCGAGGACAGTGCAGGATTAGTGCCGAATCCGCAGTGAATAAAAAAGTGACCGCGAAAGTGGTCGGATGGAGTATTTTCTCGATAAGCGTTAATAATGATGATGGAAAGGAGCGGTCTTATGGAAGCAGCTGAAAATCATCAGAGAATCATACAGGGACAGCAGGAAGAGACCCGCAGACTGGTGACAGCGGGTTTGACACAGATAAAAGAAGGAAAAACAAAGGACTTTAATACCGTGTGCGACAGATTGGAGAAAAAATACTAAAAATCCCTTCGCTGCAGAAAATACCGTGAAGGGGATCCGCAGGAAGATCCAGTCGTTAGAAGACTTTCCTGAGAAGAATGGGTTGGATGAGGACGACATACTTGCAGGATTAGGAGTCCGAAAAACTTACTATCATAACTATAAGATATATTATGTGGTAGAAGAGGACTCCATATACATAATCAGAATTTTGCACAACTTGACGGACAGCACTTCACGGTTATACCACACATTTGGACTTTGATTTTAAGAAAAAAGAATAAAAAAATAACATAATTCCGAGGATTACAGAATGATTGAGAATGCAAGCGAGACAATAGTGCAGTACCTTCGGGTGGCGAAGCAGTTTGGCGCCTCCGACCTTCACCTGGCGGTGGGCGTCAGGCCCAAATGCCGTATCCGCGGCGAACTTCAGGAGATCGCCGTAGCAGATAAGCTGCTTCCGGCGGATACGAAAGCTTTAGTAGAGGCTATGTTCACCCCGAGGCAGCAGGAACTCTTCAATAAATTCGGCGAGGTGGACTTCGCCTACGCCGTTCCGGAGCTGGGGCGTTTCCGTGTGAACGCCTTCCGGCAGAGAGGATCCTGCGGAGCGGTGCTCCGTCTCGTAGGAACCGAGATCCCGAACCCTACCAGCCTGGGGATCCCCTTGAGCGTCGTGGAGCTGACGAAGAGAAAGCGCGGACTGGTCCTGGTGACCGGGCCTACCGGAAGCGGTAAGTCCACAACCCTGGCGTCCCTGATCGACGTGATCAACAAAAACTACAACACACATATCATAACATTGGAGGATCCCATTGAGTACCTCCACAACCACAATAAGGCAGTGGTGAACCAGAGAGAGATCGGCCTGGACACCCAGAGCTACGCCAACGGCCTTAGGGCGGCCCTCCGTGAGGATCCGGACGTGATCCTTGTAGGAGAGATGAGAGACCTGGATACGATCTCCACGGCGATCACCGCAGCCGAGACCGGACACCTGGTGTTCTCCACCTTACATACCATCGGCGCGGCACCCACCATCGACCGTATCATCGATGTGTTCCCGCCCCACCAGCAGGATCAGATCCGCATACAGCTCGCATCCGTGCTGGAGTGCGTTATCTCACAGCAGCTTCTTCCTACGTCGGATGGCAGGGGCCGGGTAGCAGCCTTCGAGGTCATGCACGCCACCGCCGCGATCAAGAACCTGATCCGTGAGGGCAAGTCCCACCAGATCGACGGTATGATCCAGACCAGTAAGAAGATGGGCATGCAGACCATGGACGACGCCCTGTTTGAACTGTACTTAAAGCACCGCATCGACGGCGCAAGCGCTATCGAGTTCGCGACCGACCCGATGGTCATGCAGGAAAAGGTTTATTAAGGGACAAAACACCTGCGCCGAGTGATCGGATCGGCCGGAGAAAAAGCGTGAAAGCACTAAGGAATATCTTGATTTCTGACGATATCTGTATTAGAAAGGAAACCGCAGAAAATGCCAACATACAAGTATCAGCTGATTGATGAAAAAGGCAAGACAAAAAAGGGCACCATCGACGCCAACGACGAGCAGACCGCCCGCCAGAGCTTAAAGCCGGACGGCACCCTGGTCTCCATCGAGATGGCGGGAGCCCTGGACAAGGAGATCAATATCAACATCGGCGCCCCCGTAAAGCCCAAGGAGCTTGCCATCTTCTGTAAGATGTTTAAGAGTATCCTGGCCGCCGGCGTTACGGTGATCGAGGCCCTGGGGATGCTGGCGGAACAGACGGAGAACAAGCAGTTCAAGGCAGTCATCGAGACCGTCCACGACGACGTCCAGAAGGGCGAGACCCTGTCGGGAGCCTTTGCGAAACACCCGAAGTTCTTCCCGGAGATGATGATCCAGATGACCGCGGCCGGCGAGGCTTCCGGCAGCCTGGAGACCTCCTTCGACCGACTTTCCCTGCACTTTGAAAAAGATTCCCACTTAAAGGCCCTGATCGGAAAATCCCTGGTGTATCCCATTATTCTGATCTGTGTTATCATCGGCATAGTCATTCTGATGATGACGGTCATCGTTCCCCAGTTTACCAGTACCTTCGGTCAGCTGGGCGCAGAGCTTCCGGGAATCACCAAGGCGGTGGTGGCAATCAGCGATTTCATCATGCAGAAATGGTGGCTTATGCTGCTGATCATCGTCGCAGTAGTGGCGTTTATCAAAGGCTTTCAGAAGACGGAGCGGGGGGCTCTGCTCTTCGGACAGCTGGGCCTGAAGGCCCCCCTGTTCGGAAACCTCACCGTAAAGTCCGCGGCGGCAAGGCTGACCCGGACCCTGAGCACCCTGGTGGCATCGGGTATGTCCCTGGTGGAGGCCATCCACATCACGGCGAGGATCATGACCAATGAGGTGGTAAAGCAGGCCCTGCTCAAGGCGGAGCAGGACGTCATGCAGGGCATTCCTCTTTCGACTCCCCTTAAGGAATGCGAGGTGTTCCCGCCCATGGTTCCCCAGATGGTGAAGATCGGCGAGGAGACCGGTAGCATGGAGGATATGCTGAGCAAGATCGCGGACTACTACGACGAGGAAGTGGAGATGGCCACCGAGTCCCTGATGGCGGCCATGGAACCCCTGATCATCATCGTTATGGCGGGAGTGGTTGTCCCCATCATTCTGGCTATCATGCTTCCTATGCTGAGCATCAACAATGCCATCGGAGTATAGGATATTAAATAGAAACAGAAAAACAGCAGGAAAGAGGAAGACATTGAGGCGGTTTTGGAAGAGAAAGATGAATGACGGCGGCTTTTCCATGGTGGAGCTGGTCATCGTGATCGCCATCATGGCGATCCTCATCGGTATCGTGGGCATGAATGTTATCCCCCAGGTGGAGAACACCAGAAGGGCGACCGACGCCGAGGTGTTGAGCGCACTGCTGTCTGAGTCCATGGCGGCATGGAGCCAGGTGGATGCCTGCAGGAATGATATGCAGTTCCAAGTGACGGTGGGCTCCGATTACAGTCTGGTTATCGCGGCAGACGCAGGAGGCGGCGACGAGGCCCAGGCGGTCTACGATAAGCTCCTGGAGCTGGAAGGGATAGAAGAGGACGCCGGGGGAAAGACCGGCAGAAGGATGAGTTCCTCGGCGGGCAGGGAAATGGAAGATTTTTATATTTTCTTTGACGCGGCAAATCACGGGGGCGTATATCTCTCGACGGAGGCGATCGCCTCTGAGGACGCCGATGTGACGCCCATCGAGGGCTTTGAGGGTTACGTGTTCCGGTCCAGGTAAGGTCTCAGGACCGCGGGGGCAAGGCGGGAACAGGGCCGGGAGGCATTTGGGAATCATTTTTAAGGAAGGTTATATTGAGGGCTGTCGCCATGAATGGTCCTCTCTATAATAAAACAAAGTAAAATGCAAAACAAAGCAGAAAGGAGAGGTTTCAAATGAAAATGTCAGAGAAACTTCAGGAAATCAAGAAGGACAACAAGGGATTCTCCCTGGTTGAGCTGATCATCGTTATCGCTATCATGGCGATCCTGATCGGTATCGTGGGTATGAACGTCATCCCTCAGATCGAGAACGCAAGAAGGGCTACCGACGCACAGGTGATCAGTGCCCTGGTATCCGAGGCAATGGAAGCATGGACTCAGGTAGACAGCGCAGCTAGGACTACAACCCTTCAAGTATCAGTAGGTAGTGATGGTGCACTGACCTTGTCTAAGCAAGGTGGCGAAAATGCAAATCTTGAGACAAAATTTGAGCAGCTTGCATTTACTGGTACTGGTGAAAACAGAAAGCTGAAGTCAGATGCAGGTCAGAAATTAGGCAAAATAGAAGATGGTAAAGGTATTACGATTCACTGCGATATGACTAAGGGCGTATATATTGAAACTCTTACCGGCTTCGAGGGCTACGAGTTCGAGTCCAGGTAAAAGAGTCTTAACCGTCGGGCACAACTGAAACGGAGGGAACGGTCGGAAATGACAGGCATTTACAGGGCGATGGCCTATGGTATCCTATTTCTGTGTGGACTCATCAGCGGCGGCTTTGTAAATGTCTGTGCGGACCGGCTCCCAAAGCGGGAGAGCCTTCGAAAGAAAGCCTCCTGCGGCAGTTGTAGGGAGGAGCTTAGGCGGAAGGATCAGATCCCTTTGGTTTCCTACTTATTGCTGAAAGGCAGGTGCCGCTCCTGCGGGGCGAGGATTTCGGTCCGGTATCCCTTAACGGAGTTGGTCAATGGAGTCTTGTACATCACCGTTTTCATGGCAAACGGTTTCAATCTCATGAGTGGGCTCTATTGCCTTATGACATCTGCCTTTTTAGTAATAAGCATTGTGGATGAACAAACGCTGGAGATTCCGCTTCCCTGTAATCTCTTTCTGGGGACAGTTGGAATCCTTGCGTGTATTTTGGATTTTACGAATCTTTTGGAACATCTCCTGGGAGCGGCGGTGATCTTTCTTCTCCTGTACGCCCTCTACTTCTTCTCAAAGGGAGCGGCCATCGGGGGCGGGGACGTAAAGCTCATGGCTGCGGCGGGGCTGATCCTGGGATGGAAGAAAATTTTGATCGCCTTCCTCTTAGCCTGTATCATCGGATCGGTGTGTCATCTGATCCGCATGAAGGTTTCAAAGGCGGGGAGCGTTCTGGCAATGGGGCCCTATCTCTGTATCGGGGCCTGGATCTGCGCCCTGTGGGGCGATGAATTCCTACATTGGTACCTGTCTTTTCTGATTGTCTGACAGAGGATTTTGGAAACGCAGGGACTGCGGACGGCACCGGCGGAAGGGGCCGGGCAGTCGGGCAATGAGAAAAGGCAGGAACAAAAGCATAAAGGAGAATGCATCTTATGGCAAAGAAAGTATTAAGTATTCAGGCCGGCGTCTGGTGGACTAAGGTAGCGGTGATGGAGTACGGGGTGAAGCATCCCCAGGTATTCGAAGTCTTTACCTTCCGCACGCCGGACCACGCGGTGGAGGACGGGTATATCCGGGAGCGGGAGGGCCTTGCGAACCAGCTCCGGGCGGAGCTCAGCAAGCGGAAGATTTCCGAGCGGAAGGTGATCTTCTCCATCAACTCCGCAAAAGTCGTATCCAGGGAGGACATGGTTCCCAAGGTGCGTGACAGCCAGCTGAAGAACCTGGTCATGGAGCGGGCCCGGGAGATTTTCCCCATGGATATCAACAGCTACACCATCAGCTATACCAAGATGGGGATGCTGGATGGAGACCCGAAAAAGCAGGTAAAACTCCTTCTGGTAGCGGTTCCCGACAACCTGCTCTCGAATTACGTGAGTTTCGCGGAGCTGGCGGGCCTGGAGATCGAGACTTTCGAGTATATGGGCAACTGCGCCATGCAGTTCATCGCGAAGAACTATATCGAGGACTCCGTCATCGTACAGCTGGAGGAGCGCTCCACCATCGTTTCCGTGGTGAAGGACAATCAGCTTGTGTTCCAGAGAGTGGCGCCCCACGGCTATGACGCGACCCTTTCGGCCGCCATCGACAATCCGGTGCTGGGACTCCGGGAGGATCAGGAAACTTTCGAGTTCTTATGCAAAAACAACGTCACCCGGGATAAGATCAGGCCGGAGATGTTCTCCGACTCCGTGATCGTGGACCCGGAGGAGAGGCGGATCGCGATCCAGCAGGCCTACGATGCCATCAAGGAGTCCATGGACTATCACGTCCGGATCGTGGTCTCCGCGCTGGAGTTCTATCAGAACCAGTATAAGATGCCCCTGAGGGGTACCCTGCACCTGATCGGCGACGGCATGCGGATCCAGGGCATGAAGCGGGCTTTCGATACGAAGATCAACATCGAGGTGGAGAAAGGTGACTATCTCTCCCTGGTTAAGATGGATAAGAAGTCCGGCACTTCCCTGGCGGAGGGCGAGAGCCTGGGCCTTCTCTCCATCTTCGGCGCCACCATCAGCCCCATGGGAATCATGCCCAAGGAACTGACGGAGCGGGCGAATAAGCGGAATTCCACAAAGATTGCCGCCATGGTGTTTGCAGGAGCTGCCCTGATCAGCGTCGGGCTGGTAGGCTTTGCCTATTTCAGGCTGTTCAGCGCGCAGCAGGAGCAGGAGAGGCTTAAGGCCCGGATCGCGGAGCTGGAGCCGGTGAATGAGATCTACGAGGAGAACAATTATTACAGAGGACAGGCGGAGCAGTACCGTACCTTCGACAATATGACGAAGACCCAGAACGAAAATCTGGAACAGCTGATCGCGGATCTGGAGAAATATTTCCCCACTACAGTGGTGATTTCCAGTCTGAGCGCTGCCGACGGACGCGTTACCATGAGTGTTACCTGTGACGAGAAGATGACGGTGGCACAGCTGCTGATCAACTTGAAAGAGGTGGGGTATCTCACGGATATCTCCATTCCCTCTATCAGCCGTGTTGAGTCGGAGGCGGACGAGGAGGCCGGCATCGAAGCGTATGAGGGCTGGCAGTTTACCGTTTCAGCGACGATCAATGTTCTTACGGAAGCAAATACCGTGAACGGTCAGGTCGTGGAATAGCAGGGGGATAATGAGATGAAAAAGATGGGAATGTCGGATTCGGAAAAAAGGCTCTTACTGATCGTTCTTGCGCTGCTCATGCTTGTGTGCGCATACTTTTTCGGCTTTCAAAAGATGATGGAGAAGGCGCAGGTGATCGAGGTCAATAACGCGCAGGACAGCGCTACAGTGGCTGCCCTGGAGGATATGGTGGCGCGCCAGGCGGAGACGATACAGGAGACGGAAGAGTTTAAGTCTTATATCGATCAGGTGATCGAGAAGTATCCGCCTGATCTGCTTCAGGAGAAATCCATTTATTTAGTGCAGCAGATGGAGGATATCGTGGGTGTGGATTACTCGTCGATCTCTTTCGTGATGCAGAATATTCTGATGAACTTTTCCGGCGCGCGGGATGGGGAGCTGGATCCCGTGGGCTGCTATGCAGCCTTAAGCCTTCCGTTCTCAGCGGATTATGAACAGTTCAAGAGTCTCCTGAACTATACAGCGGAGCAGAAGGACAGGACGACGATCCCGAATGTATCCGTTGCCTATGATCAGGCGACGGGGATCCTGAGGGGTTCGCTTACTTTTCGGATGTATTATCTGACGAACACCGGAAAGGTATATGAGGACTTCCCTGCGACCGGGATTGAGAGCGGAGTCAGCAATATTTTCCAGAGTGAGAAATAATGCCGGACTGCAAATTTGACGCAGGATGCCCGGAGAGACGCCGGGTCAGGCAAAACAAGGCGGACTGCGGCGGACAGGATGTGGGATGAAAATATGATGAAAAAAAGAGCAAAAAATGGAAACGGCGGTTTTACCCTGCTGGAAGTGATTTTATCCATAGCGATCCTTGGCCTGATCACATTGCCGCTGCTGAATTATTTCCTGGATTCCCTGAAGCATGCGGCGAGGACAGCCCAGCAGCAGAAGGCGACGCTGCTCGCCCAGGATACCATCGAGTCCCTGAAGGCGTATGACAAGCTGATCACCAGAACCGTAAACGAATCAGAGTCCTATTACTGGGTGTCCGTTCTGGCGGGCAGGTACGGGGTGCCTACGCCTACGCCCGCTCCCGGAGAGGCGGCGCCGGAGTATAGCGTTTATGATGGCGTGGAAGAGTATAACAAGGATCAGGGAACTACCGGCGAGGGCAACCCCCTGATCCTGAAAAAGGAAGTGGAGCGGGACGGACAGGAATATGACGTGTATGTGTCCCTCTCTACGGATGTGGACGCGAATTCGGTGGAGAGACCGGTGATCTACGGCGTTGACGACCGGAAGAATGTGATGATCGTGGAGAGGGATCAGGAGCAGGAAGCAATCCTGCGTTTCCTGGCGATGAACAGTTCTTATATCATCACTCGGGAAGTCGAGGACGCGGCGTCGGAAGCCAGTGGATCCAGTGAAGCCACTACTTCTTCGGAAGATGAGGCTGAGGGCTTGGATCTTATGGCTGAAAGCGGAGAGCTTTCAGGAGAGGACACCGAAGGGTCTTCAGGAGAGGATACCGAAGGGTCTTCCGGAGAGGGCACCGAAGGGTCTTCAGGAGAGGATACCGAAGGGTCTTCCGGAGAGGATACCGAAGGGTCTTCCGGAGAGGGCACCGAAGGGTCTTCAGGAGAGGGCACCGGAGGGTCTTCAGGCGGAGGCAGTGCTGAACCGGTGGTGGAATTGACGGAAAATGATGTGCGCCGGAAACTCCAGCGGGAAATCTTTATCGACGTCTCTAAAGAAGGCGTTGGGGATGACGATTATTATACGGTGAAGGCGTATTACGAGTACAGCTGCACCGGTGTGACGGATAAGTCGAAGGATACCTATCAGACCAGCAATCTGGTCGATACCAGGATGGCGGGGCTGGAGTCCATCTATCTGCTCTTTAACATGGTGGATCCGAATACGGATGTGATTCATATAAAATGGGATGTCACTACAGGGGCATCGAATCCGAAACCGGAGATTGTTCTGGTATGTCAGAACCTGGATCAGCTGGGCGGCGGTTCCGGCTCGTCAGATCCCTCGGATCCAGGTGATCCGGCTGATCCCGCGGATCCCGCGGAACCTCCCTTTGCCATTACCGCTGACAAATATAATGTAAAACTGGATCTTCAGGGCTTTAACTGGTCTGCCTCGGTGAGTGGGACTCCCGATCATCCGGTGATCCGCACAAATATCGTGGAGGAGGACACCACCGAGAGCAAGGGTTCGGTTTTGCCTTTAGACGGTGCTACTACTTTTCAGGCAGAGAACGTTGTCCCTCTGACGACGACCGGAAGAGCAATCCGGGTCGTTCAGATGGAAGTTAAAATATTCAAGCATGAGGATTCCGTGGATACGTATAAGTATCGGGAGCCCCTTGTAGTCATGCAGACAACCAAGGGAGAGTAAAAAGGAGGTAAACATGAAGAAGCGTTGGTCACTGAAAGGACAGAACCGGGGTGCTTCCCTGATCGCTGTGCTTGCTGCCATTGTCTTTGTCAGCACGATCGGTATCGTGATCGCCCAGATTACGATCACCAATATCCAGATGAAGCAGATGGAACAGCTGGGGAAGGAAAACTTCTATGACGCGGAGAAGGTTCTGGATGATCTGGCGGCCGGATTGAATTCCAAGGCGGCCCAGGCGATGCAGAAGGCCTATACGGATATGCTGTCCCAGTACCGCACTGTGACGTCATCCGGAGGAAATGTGCAGGAAATCTTCCGCCGCATGTATATTGACAATCTGATCGAGATCTTCCAGGATGCCTCCGTTACCACTGCTCAGAAGAAAGACGGTTTGGATGCGACGTCTGCTGTGACTTATGAGGTAGGAAACTATAGCGTTCCTGTTGTGAAGGACAGTTTCACTACAAGAGAGGATCCTGATAATGAGGCTTCCCCGTTTCTCTATGCGGACTGCCTGGTGACCGAGGCAGGGACGGAGAATCAGTACCGCGCCGATTATAAGGCGGGGACTTTTGTCATGGAAAAGATTAAGATCACTTCCCAGGATCCCCAGACCGGTTATGTCACAAACATTTGTACGGATATCGTTTTCAATACGCCGGAACTGGATTTTGAAAACAATAACCTTGTGAAAGATTATATGCGCTACAGCCTGATAGCCGACAAGGCAATTGAGCTGAGCAATTATGTAACAGTAGACGGAAATGCTTATGCGGGCAGCGGCGGCATTTTTGCCGATACCGGACGCGTTGGCAGCCGGTTTAACGGAAATCTGATCGTTACCAGAGGGGATATCGCCGCAATGTCAAGCTCAAAGTTCACGGTGGGCAGTGACAGCGGAAAATCCCGGATCTACGCGGAAAACGTGAAGATTGACAAGGCGGCGGACGGCGCAGAGCTGACTCTCCGGGGAAACAGCTATATCTCTGACGACCTGGAGATCAATGGCAAAAACAGTGTTGTCAAGCTGGCCGGCGGTTACTATGGATACAATTTCTGCAAGAATTATCCCAGCGCAGCAGCCGATGCGACGACCGGTTCGGAGTATTCCAGCGCTATAGTCTTTAACGGCAGAACCTCCAAGGTGGATATGACGGAGCTGGAATACCTGCTTTTGTCCGGAAGAACTTATATTGAGCGGGATTCCGCAAATAATGACGTGATGCTCGGTGAATCTGTTTCCGTGCGATCCAATCAGCTCGCGTATTATGTTCCTGACGGATACCTTACTGATGATTCGTCCAACGAATCCGGGAAGGCGTTTAAGGACGGAACCGGAGCAGCTCTTTCCGCATACATGAAGATCAATGATATCGGTCAATATGTAAATGTAAATGATCCTGTAACGGCATATTACAGGAATTATTCGCTGGACGGCAGCGGAAAGATTACGATGTACTATCTGAAGTTTTCCAGCGACATTGCCGCAAATGGGTTTTATGCTGAATTTTATGCAAACAATAAGAATGCCCTGGACGGATATGCAAAGAACTATCTTGCGGACAGCGGTCTGGTGCTGGACGGAACCATCTGTACCCTGAGCGGCAATATGCTTTATCAGGATAAGAACACAGGGGAACTCAGCGAGAAAGTTACGATCTCGAACACGCAGTGGAACCCCGGCGGCACGTTCTACAAATTAGCGGGCAGCATCGGCGTGACCTATAAGTCCCTGCAGATGTACCTGGAGGAGAGAAATAAAGCGGTTACCGCCTCGGATATCCGTTTTGGCGATGACAACGATAAGGATCAGGACAGTCTGTTTAATTATCTGATTCGGTATACGACGAGCAGCGGCGAAGTGGTTAGCGGGGCGGCTGCCGTCAGGAGTGTTACAGGAGACAATGGAACATCAAGTCTGATGAAGACGGAGGATGGAAAAGCTCAGGTGATCATCACCGACGAACCCGAATATACGGTGACCAATGATAAGATCCAGAAGGGTATTGTCATTGCAACGGGCAATGTCGTTGTAAACTGTGGGACGGGCGACGCCGGTTTCTCAGGACTGATCCTTTGCGGTGGAACGATCACCTTCGCGGACAACGCCCATGTCACGGCTGATGAAGCGCTGGTATCCCGCCTTCTTTCGGAGGATGCGCAGAGGACAACTTCGAAGCCGCAGTTTGCTTTCCTCTTCAACGGATATATCACGGATCAGGAGAGCTCCATGAAAGAGGTTTCGGTAGAAAAGTATATGTCCTATGACAACTGGTCAAAGACCATCGAGTAAGGAATGGGCGGAGAAGTAAGTTTTGAAGGGATTTTTAACGGCCGGAAGGGAGACTATGGTGAGATTGAAGAAAGATCATAAGGGATTCAGCCTTATAGAGATGATTGTAGTCATAGCGATCATCGGAATATTATCCTCGGTTGCTGTAAGCCTTCTGGGCCATTTAAGAGTGGCAAATAATGAAAAGATCGTGAATTATATCTCGGGGGCGCTCAGCAAGCTCCAGGCCCAGACCATGAGCAAACCCGCCACCCAGACGGACGCCTCCGGGAAAGTCACGGTGATCAAACGGTATCTTTATATTTACCGGGTGGACGACGGATATTACTACTGCACATCCACGACGAATGCCTCCGGTTTTGATGCGGGCGTTATGAACAAGAGCCAATCGTCCCTGGGAAAAGGTTTTAACATCTACAAGGACGACAGTGCGTCGCCGATGGGGGATGGCGATTTTATCAAGATCGCATACAAGAGGGACGGCTCTTTCGATATGACTTCATGCAACTGCAGCAAGATCACAATTGAAGTTTCTTCTATGAAGACGGTGATCACATTGGTTGAAAGATCCGGAAAACATGTGATAGAATAAGGATAGATACCATGGAGGAGAACATGGAAAAATTGGGCAACAACAAGGGCTTGACTTTGGTGGAACTGGTGATCGCCATCACGATGTCCACGATCGTCATGGGAGCGGCCGCGATGTTCCTGTACCAGGCGAACAGGTCTTACAATGCCGCAGAGTCCAGCATCGATGTGCAGATGGAAGCGCAGATCGTCATGGAACAGCTGAGCAACTGGGTTCTGGAGAGCAATAAGATTTACGTGCTGGAAGATCAGAACATTTTAGTGCTTTACAAGATCCCCAGGAACAACGGGAGGCCGGAAGCGGACGTTACGCCGGAGGGCACAGCCCAGGTAAATTCCAAGGCGTTAAGACGGGTCATCTTTGCTAAAGGCAGTAAACTTTATATGGTTGAGACGGACGAGATCGCAGATGCCCAGGCGGATTTTAACAGTATCGCGAATCCTATAGCGGGAGCACCGCTGAATCTGTACCAGGACAGCGACGTCAAGGATGAAAACTGTATCTGCGAGTATCTCCAATATGTAGACGAAACCGGCGGATATGTCTCCAATTCGTTCCAGGTCACCGCTGCCGCTTCAGCTTCCAAGGATCCAAGCGATAAGTATACTACTACGGCGGTAACGATTTCCCTGACCTTGAAAGAGGGACTTGCGGCTTACCCGCCGAGTTACACAGTTGAGAACACTTTCGGAATCCGGAACGGATTGTTTCAAAAATATACGGAACCAACAGCAGCACCGGCAGAATCATCGGAACCTGGTATATAATCGGCTGCGTGATATGGAATAGTATGTTGTGGAGTTTTTAGGAAGGAGAGCACAGTATGCGCAAACTAAAGGGAACCAAAATGGGAAAACGTATTTTGTCCGTTGTGCTTGCATTGGGCATGGTATTGACGATGCTGCCCATAGCCGACAGAGGAATGACGTCCCAGGCAGCCGGCGGGGGGAATATCCAGAAATATTCTACTGGGTCGAAGGATGTGATTAGAGGGGATTTGAACAATATTTCCGAATTGCCCCAGTATAACGACAAGGCTGGTTGGAAGAGCAAGCAGGTAGGAACGGCGCAGAGGCCCTTCTTTATCCTGGAGATCGTACCATATAAAGAGTATGCGGAGATGGGGTATTTGATTGGCGGATGCGAGCCCGTCAAGATTCATGAACTCCAGGGGCATCAAGAACCATTAAGTAATTTCCTGAGCGCTACGCTTGGTACTGTATATACTGAGACAATGAAACAGATGACGCCGGGCGAAGGAGTTGACAATATTTTCTTCTTTAGAGATGAGCCGGAAGGGCAGCCTTCGTTTTATTCGAGCTATGAGAGCACATCCACGAGTGAATTTTGGAATGATAAAGATAAGATATCCTATGCCTCGTTATCACATTCAACGGATACAACTACAAAAAATAGGTATCTGGTTGAGGTCAAGGGATATTATGAGATTGTAGATAAAAGTAAAAACGAGGAAGGTTATTTTACGATTGAGACAGATGAGGTTACCGGAAAAAGATCTATTGTTCCAGGAAGCAACTTCCCCGATGCGACATTTGGTGCAAATGTGGTGTGGCACAGCCTGAACCCTAATATTGATGGAAATGGGGATCTTTCGGATATTCGTTTTAATGATGATCTGAATAATGTGCGTTTTAGTGAACCGGGAGACAGGTTATATACGGTCAGAAAGAGTACTGAAGCGGATTGGGCGCTTAATGTGCTTTATACGTATAATTATGTTTCCTATGAAAACCAGGAAATTTTCCTGCATGATGTCCTTGGACTGAATAAGGAAAGTGCAAAGGGATATTCGGCTGTTGTGAAAACAATTACCCCCACAGAGTTGAACGCAACGCCTGAGTGGGTGGAATATGCGGATTTAATTACAATGTCTCCCAAAACTCATGGCGGTTTGGACGGTGGTAAAACTTTTGAAGTATGGGAAAAACATAACCATTTTGGAAATAAGAGGGCAGAGGATCCCATAACAACAAACGTCTTTGATACATTTGATCTTTCAAGTGAAGTTGTAATGAAGATTGTCGATAAGAACGCGAGAGAGTCCACATATGCTCCGCTGTTGGTGGATAGTACGATTTATGGGCAATTTACTGATAAAAAAGATAATTTAACGTATCAGATATATGATTTTAATCTGGATCCCATTTCTGCTGCTGATAGGGGGCAATTTACCGGCACCGGATATAACAATAATATTTATAAAATGCTTGTTATGCTGGTGATGCAGAAGCCTTCTATTGTCAGAAATATTTTCTGGGATCATATTGATGCAAGCGGTGATAAAATTGCATTGAAGGATCTGCAGGACGGAGATTCTAAACAATACTGGAACCAGTATATATTTCAGCTCGTAGAAAAAGAGCATTTTTTGAAGGTTAGTCCTTCATGCCCGGGTGGAGAGAATAAAGTAAATTATTGGCAATATATAAAAGACAGTCAGGATAAATATTGGCCGGACTATAATTATGCTTTTGACCTGAGGGATGGGAACCAAATCAAATATGTTCAGAATAGGGTATATGCATATCAAGGCGATAACAGCATTGCTCAGCTTTTCCGAGCTGGAAGTACGGCATTAGGTACACAGTACGACCAAAATACGAAGGATAAATATAAGGATTTTAGAGAATATCTTGAAAAGGACGCTAAAACAAGAGAACTTTGGGATGAATTTAAAGATCAGCATCACGCGGGTCAATCCTTAAATGAAAATACAGCTCCTCCTTCAGCAGCGCTGCGGTATCTGCTTGGTATTGGCGATTATGATTGGCCGGGATACAGTGGTGTTCTTAAGGTGCTGGATGTTGAGCCGGGTGTCGGGGTGAATCCGAATTATACGCCTAACTGGCTGATGAAAGATACTTATTTCCATATGCTTCTGCCTAATTTTACGGGAGATATTGAAATCACCCATATGACCATGAATAAATTTGTGGGTATGGCGGAGGATCTGAACAGCACGTATGATTTGATTTATTTCGGAGCGGATTCCAATGCGTTCTGGCAGAAGGATATAACAGAGACAGTCAATAATGAAACAAAAGTAGTGGGTCATATGACTGACTTTGTGGATAGTGAAAACATGGACGGATTGGTTTATTTCCACATGGGAGATACGGCTGAGACGGCTGAGGGGAAAAATAAGTCGCAAACGGGTATCCGAATTGCTGATTTTGGAACGGAAATTGCGGAAAATAGCAAAGCGCTTCGGTTCCCCGGGAACGATATTACGAAGCTCAAACTCAATGAGGTGATCAGTTTTATCAAAGGAAATTCTCCTGTCCTGGCGGAGTCCGAACTTTATGATGGGGTTAAGGTAAAAGATGACAGTAATGTATGGACACTGCTGAAGACCGAAGGCGTATATAAAACGACAGATGCGGATACGCCAGAGAAGGTAGAAGATCTTCTCCGCGCAAGCCGGAAAGGGGTCGAGTTTACAGAGTCTCCTGCGTTGTATGATGAAAGTACCTATATTGACGGAACTCGTTTGGTAGTAAAGTTTAGGGTTCCCAATTATTCGCAGGCTTCCTATTCCTATAAGTTTTATATTGATCAAAACAGAAACGGGAAATTTGAAGCGGGAGAAACAGAAGCCCCTGTTGCCGTGACATCGATGGAGCAGACAGCAAGCAGGAATGTTTCTGATCTGTTAGGTCTGGTTCAGTGGCGCATTGAGGTTTATAATACGAACAATGAGAACGAGAGGTATTCGTTGGAAGGTTGTTCCGCAATCAGCAGATCTTCTGCTCCGGGAACCGGTTCTGGAAGCGGTGAGAAGAAGCTTGTTAAGGTATTGCAGATCGAACCTACGTCAGGAGTCAACAATGCGGATCTCACGAGACCAGAGTATAGTGATCTGTATAACAATCTGAAAGATTTTGATGTTGAGGTGGATAAAATCACCTGGAAGCAGTTTGAAGGCTATTTTGAGGGAACGGACTTTGCATATGATATGGGCAGTCCGATCGTGGAAGGCGTGAATCCTAAGAATAAGGCTGCTGCAGAGAGTGTTACGGGTGCAGACGGCAAAACGAAGCCTGGTATTCTGAATTCGGACGACGAACTTGTAAGTGAAAAGCTTTCAAATTATAACATGATTGTTGTAGGATTTGCTGATAATTACGACAATACGGATCTGTCGGATAAGAATGGCGCGGCGGAGTATTTGTACTATTTTGCTGAGGCGGAAGGAAGCATCCTGTTTACGCATGACACAACTTCCCTCTACAATGAGGCAAAGGACGAGTCTGTAGATGCGGAGAAACCGTCTGGTTATACGGCAAACGCGATGTTACGAGATCTGATGGGAATGAACCGTTATGGCATAACCAGTAATAAATTGCCCTATGTGCGCTCAAGCGAGGCTGGAGTTAATCTGGCAGGGAGCCTTGCAGCATACAGGAGCAAGGTTAGTCATGACACTGCGAATTATTCGGAGACTCAGGCATTTACGATGAATGCCATGAGAAAGATGATGTTTGGGGGCGAGAATACTCCTAATTATCGGAATCCATATCGTTTTATGGTCATTGATCCTGCAAAAGCTACATTGTCTGATGAAAACTTTGACAAGTATGTTACTGATTTAGCGGAGGATCATAGATACTTTGATAATTATGAAAAGTATGCTAAACTCGGTATGTATGACGATTTGTGCGCTACCACGTGTGCGGTTCGCTTAAATGTTGGTCAGATCACGCAGTACCCTTATGTTATAGATGAGGTGATGCCGATTGCCTTGACCCATTCGCAGTGGTATCAGCTGAACATGGAAGATCCTGACCTTACGGTTTGGTATACCTTGGAAACACCGGAGTCCTATGGCGGGCCTGAGGTGTATGCTAGTACTTACACTCCGGACTTGAAGACTAAGTTATCTAGTGCCGTCGCTTCATTATCTAATTCGAAGAAAGTTTACGCGGCTTCGCCTCAGGATGCGGCAAACAACTATTATATTTACAGCAAAGGCAATATCTTCTACTCCGGCGTTGGTCATAGTCCGACATACGGTGCAGAAAATGAAATGGAGAGGAAGTTGTTCATCAATACCTTGATCGCTGCTTACCGTCCGAAGTATACGGCTCCTGAGATTGAAGTGACTAATAAAGAAGCATCAAAGAACGGAAACAGCTATACAATTCGTGTGCCGAAGGAGATCAATGAAGCAGGAGGATCCTACGTCATAGAAGGCGTTGATGATGGGTTAAAGGTTACTTTTAAGCTCGTAGATGGCAGCCTTTCTACAAACCTGAAGTGCCGTATTTACTTTGGCGAGAAGGGTCAGGAGAAGACATCAGTTTCTGATGCGGCTGAGGGCATAACCACGATCACCAATGTAGCTACTGGTGAGGTGCTGTCTGCTTCAGAAGATGGGTGGTTTACATCCGGACTGAAAAATGAGACAGAGTATATCTTCGACTACCCGAAGAGTTTGTCTGATCCACATCCGGATCTCATTTTTGAGGCAAGGAATGACAGAAGGGATGAGTCCGGATTTGCGTACTTAAAGATTCAGCCTCAGCCGTTGTTCATGCTCGACTAAGGGAAAACGGTTTTGAAAAAATGAAATAGAGTCAACTATGAAAGGGACGCTGCAATGCAGCGTCCCTTTTTAGATTTTTGACATGTCGGCGATGGTACATTTTGTATATTCGCTGATAATGCCCCGGGCTGTCAATTCTTCCAGGCGCTCCCGGATCTGCACGTATTCTTGTGCAACACCATGGAATAGAGAAGAGCGTCTAAAAAGTTGGTGAAACACCAAGAAACTGAGAAGAATCAGCAACTTTTATAGAAGAGCCTAAGAAAGGGCATCGAGTTCCTGTGAATGGCGTGGGCGGATTCGCCCTTTTTTATTGTTGCTCCGAAAGATGTTTTTGCATCTCTCTGATCTGACTCTGTAATTCGGCAATCAAATCATCCCTTTGACTGAGCTGTACGGCCTGCTCTTCAATTTTTTCATCTTTCTGGCTTAGCTGAGAGGCCTGGGCTGCAAGTTCCTTATCTTTTTCACCGAGTTTGGCCGCCTGAGCTTTGAGTTCCCTATCCTTTTCACTAAGCTGAGATGCCTGTTCTTTAATTTCATTATTCTTTTGATTAATCGTCTCCTGCATCTCGTCGATCATGTACTGCACTGTGTTGCTGTCCAATTCCTGAAGTTCCTTGGAATACATCTGCATCACCCTTTCCAGGTTCCGGCACATCTCATAGATTTCCTCGTACATCTCCCGGAACTGCGGATAGTTCTCCGACAGTTTCAGGATCCACTCCGGTTCATCCATGCAGAAAAATGCCAGCCATGCCTCCAACTGGTTTCCGATTTCTTCTTTATTGTGGACGATTTCTTTTAGAATGTCAAGAGGAACGAAGACATATTCCTCCAGAAGATTCATCTCTAACCCTGTGTCGGAAGTCTGGTGAAAGCGGTGGATATAGTTCTGGGGAAAGGCGTGGAATTCCTCCTTTCGTGGTAAAATATTTGTGTGTTACAATATCCCTTATTTGGAAGATACGGCGAAATGCCGCAGGTCTGACGGCCCTGGGGCCACAGATAAGATAGGTTGATGATAGCACAGAGGCAGCAAATTGTAAAGGAAAAAATTTCAATGTATGAAACGTGAAAGCCTTTGCCGTCGGACTTTGTCAGGAATTTCCTTCCGCCAATGAATTCGTCTGTTGACCGGCCTTAAGGGCCTGATAAATCTCTTGCGGATCCTCGGATTTGCAAAGCTGGATCGCATTACATATCTGTGTAATATTTTCTATTGTTTCCTCCAGATCCTCCGCAATTTCTTTTGGTGTCTTGTTTTTCTGGAGTTTACGATGAACCAGTTGGATAAGTTTGAGCTCCTCACCCTGCGCCAGGCCTTGTTCTAAGCCCCGCTTCAGGATGGTCTTCGCCTCGTATTCCAGAACTTTTCCGCCCATAACGTTTTCCACTCCTTCCCTTACAGAGTCGTGTTTCATTGCGATATTTTCCAGTACTTTCTTTGACATGTCGGTGATGGTACATTTCGTATATTCGCTGATAGCGCCCCGGGCCGTCAATTCCTCCAGGCGCTCCCGGATCTGCGCGTATTCCGTCTGCAGAGCCGCCAGCCCTGCGCTGCCTTCCTTATATTTCCGAAACCTCTTTTCGTGGGTAAAGATATAAAAAGGAATGAGCAGCAGGAGGTTCTTTTCGAAAATTTCCTCCAGGGTGTATGTCTGCGATTTGATCACATGGATATCGTATTCTACAGTCCCGCCCGGGGTGATCATCCGGATCTTCAGCCGGTCGGGTGAAGACGCGCGATGTCTCAGGAGCAGCAGGGCAGAGCAGGGGAACGTCACGGTGAGGACGTTGTCTTTCAGTTCGCCGCCGTCCAGGGCGATCAGGGTGTCGTATTCATAAAACCGCACCAGCATGCTGTTGTCCGGCCTGCTCTGGCACTCCATGTGATATTTCCGGGAGCCTTTGCCGTCCGGGTCTTCGATCCGGAAGCTGGAGTCCGTGATCCGTTCGTTTTCTTTTCCGCCCTGACGTTTCAGATAGTGTTCGTTGGGGGAGAAAATAATCTTTTCGCTGCCCGTGTAATGGGTCCCGAACACTTCGTTGATCAGGGGGATCACCAGCTCGCTGCAGTCGATGAGCAGCGTGTGGAACACGTCGTCGTAGGGCGTGCCCGTTATCAGCACCTTAGGCTTCGCTTTCTTTGCTGGCTTTGCGCGCGCCGCCTTCGCATTGCCTGTTTTCGGATCCTTATTTTTTTCAGTCTGCGATTGTTCAGTTTTTGGTTTGCTAGTTTTTGTCTTAGCGTTTAGTGATTTCGTATTCCTCATTCAGTTACTCCTAGTTTATCACATTGTTTGGATTTCCTCAATCTGAAACGTAAAACCGTACCATGTTGCAACGATATTTCATAAAAAGTATCCGGCGATTTGCAGTGACAGAAATAGCGCTGCAAACGATTCAATACGCTGAATCACCGGTATCTGTTGTAGGGATGCGGACGACAGACGAGTACTCCTGAGAAATACGCCGGCAGCGACTGCCGTAAATTAGATGCTATGGTAAAACATACCTATAGACAGACTGTCCCCTTGTTCCATGTTACGGTGGTTTTCGTTTCTTGTTTAGGAAGATACGGCGAAATGCCGCAGGTCTGACGGCTCAATGGAGCCACAGATAAGATAGGTTGATGATAGCACAAAAAGGGCGGGATGTAAAGACTAATTTGGGGAAAGTTGAAAAGGTGAACATAATAGCAAATATATGTGCCTGAACGTCGCTATATGGGCAAGCTGTTTATGGAGGATTTCCCATTCAAGACAGAAGAGTGCCTGTATGAGTTCGCACCTGGTGTCATGGATAAAGACCCACATCAGCCGATCCGATATTCTTCATACCTTTAGGATCTGATAGATCTCTTTCGGATCCTCGGATTTGCAAAGCTGGATCGCATTACATATCTGTGTAATATTTTCTATTGTTTCCTCCAGATCCTCCGCAATTTCTTTTGGTGTCTTGTTTTTCTGGAGTTTACGATGAACCAGTTGGATAAGTTTGAGCTCCTCACCCTGCGCCAGGCCTTGTTCTAAGCCCCGCTTCAGGATGGTCTTCGCCTCGTATTCCAGAACTTTTCCGCCCATAACCGTCTCCACTCCTTCCCTTACAGAGTCGTGTTTCTTTGCGATATTATCCAGTACTTTTTTTGACATGTCTGTGATGGTGCACTTCGTGTATTCGGTGATAATGCCCCGGGCTGTCAATTTTTCCAGGCGCTCCCGGATCTGCGCGTATTCCGCCTGCAGAGCCGCCAGCCCTGCGCTGCCCTCTTTATATTTCCGAAACCTCTTTTCGTGGGTAAAGATATAAAAAGGAATGAGCAGCAGGAGGTTCTTTTCGAAAATTTCCTCCAGGGTGTATGTCTGCGATTTGATCACATGGATATCGTATTCTACAGTCCCGCCCGGGGTGATCATCCGGATCTTCAGCCGGTCGGGTGAAGACGCGCGATGTCTCAGGAGCAGCAGGGCAGAGCAGGGGAACGTCACGGTGAGGACGTTGTCTTTCAGTTCGCCGCCGTCCAGGGCGATCTGGGTGTCGTACTCATAAAACCGCACCAGCATGCTGTTGTCCGGCCTGCTCTGGCATTCCATGTGATATTTCCGGGAGCCTTTGCCGTCCGGGTCTTCTATCCGGAAGCTGGAGTCCGTGATCCGCTCGTTTTCATTTCCGCCCTGGCGTTTCAGATAGTGTTCGTTGGGGGAGAAGGTAATCTTTTCGCTGCCCGTGTAATGCGTTCCGAACACTTCGTTGATCAGGGGGATCACCAGCTCGCTGCAGTCGATGAGCAGCGTGTGGAACACGTCGTCGTAGGGCGTGCCCGTTATCAGCACCTTATGTTTCGCTTTCTTTGCTGGCTTTGCGCGCGCTGCCTTCGCCTTGGGCATCATTGTCCTTGCTGACTTTGTATGTGTTATCTGCGCCTTTCCTGTTTTTGGATCCTTGCTATTTCCGGCTTTTGTTTTTCCACTTTGTGTTTTGCCGGTTTTTGTTTTAGCGATTAGTGATTTTGTATTTCTCATTCCGTTACTCCTAGTTTATCACATTGTTTGGATTTCCTCAATCTGAAACGTAAAATTGTATCGTGCTGCAACAATATTTCGTGAGATATGGAGGTAAGCATACCTGCATGCACACATGAATGCACACATGAATGCGCTCCCAGGGAATCGCGAACCGGGTACTATGGTAAAACATACCTATAGCCAGACTGTCTCCTTGTTCCATGTTACAGCGGTTTTCGTTTCTTATTTAGGAAGATACGGCGAAATGCCGTAGGTCTGACGGCCCATTAGGGCCACAGATAAGATAGGTTGATGATAGCACAGAAGAAGCAAATTGTAAAGGAAAAAAATTTTGCGTCTAAGCAATTTGTCAGGAATTCCCTTCCGCCAATGAATCCGGCTGCTGACCGGCCTTTAAGGTCTGATAAATCTCTTTCGGATCCTCAGATTTGCAGTGTCGGATCGCATCACATATCTGTGTAATGTTTTCTATTGTTTCCTCCAGATCCTCCGCAATCTGTTCCTCGGTCTTATGCTTTTTAAGCTTTTTTTGAACAAGCTGAATGAGTTTGCTTTTATAGAAGAACCAAAGAAAGGGCATCGAGTTTCTGTAAATGGCGTGGGCGGATTCGCCCTTCTTTATTGTTGCTCCGAAAGATGTTTTTGCATCTCTCTGATCTGGCTCTGTAATTTGGCAATCAAATCATCCCTTTGACTGAGTTGGGCATCTTTCTGACTGAGCTGAGAGGCCTGGGCTGCAAGTTCCTTATCTTTTTCACCGAGTTTGGTCGCCTGAGCTTGGAGTTCCCTATCCTTCTCACTAAGCTGAGATGCCTGTTCTTTAATTTCATTATCCTTCTGACTGAGTTGGGCATCCTTCTGATTAATTGTCTCCTGCATTTCGTCGATCATGTACTGCACCGTGTTGCTGTCCAACTCCTGAAGCTCCTTGGAATACATCTGCATCACCCTTTCCAGGTTCCGGCACATCTCATAGATTTCCCCGTACATCTCCCGGAACTGCGGATAGTTCTCCGACAGTTTCAGGATCCACTCCGGTTCATCCATGCAGAAAAATGCCAGCCATGCCTCTAACTGGTTTCTGATCTTTTTATTATTGTGGACGATTTCCTTCAGGATGTCAAGAGGGACGAAGACATATTCCTCCAGGAGATTCATCTCTAACCCTGTGTCGGAAGTCTGATGAAAGCGGTGGATATAGTTCTGGGGAAAGGCGTGGAATTCCGAGGGGCTGGATTCGTACAGGACAATGGTATAGACGGGGCGCAGGCTCCGGTAGTTCATGCGTCGTTTGTCGGCGGAGGCCTGGTCCCGTTTCTGTTTATACTGCCGGAGCAGCATGTCGGCGGAGTAGCAGGCGGCCCGCTGGCCGGGGAAGGCGTAGCCATAGCGCTGGACTTCCACGGTGGTGATGCTGCCGTCTTCCAGCCGGATGATGATATCCATGATGACCAGGGTGTCCGGCATGATCTGACTTTCGTTAGAAAGGACAGAGACGACGGAGACTTTCCGCTCCAGGAGGAGCGAGAGGAATGCGTTCAGCCGGGAGGAATCCCGGTCCGGATTCATGATCGCCTTAAAGAAAGAGTCGTAGAGGATGCGGACGCCCTTTGCGCCGCTGCAGAAGTCCAGGAACTCCTGCTGGCGCTCCGTTTTCAGGGCGTCGAACTGACTCTTTAAGGAAGAGTTATTGCCGATCTCCTGTATAATTTCGTCTCGTGTGCGGATCATGGGAAAGTACTGCTGTAATTTGTTTTTCTTCATAAGTTTTGTTTCCTCCTCTGCAATAAAGTTGTGATAGTTGGATGCCCGACAGGCGGTTGGGATGAACCGGTTGAGATGAAACGATTGAGATAAACCGGTTGAGATAACCCCTCCTTTCGTGGTGAAATATTTGTGTGTTACAATATCCCTTATTTGGAAGATACGGCGATATGCCGTAGGTCTGACGGCCCATTAGGGCCACAGATAAGATAGGTTGATGATAGCACAGAAGAAACAAATTGTAAAGGAAAAAATTTTATTGTCTGAAAAAAATGTGCAATACAAATTATATGAAGAAAATATCTCAAAATATTTATGAAAATTTGAATGCTTTATTTCGAAAACATGACAAGATTATAAGATTTTCTAAAGTTTCTTAAATCGAGTTAAGAAAGGTTGACAGGCGGTGAAGATGAGAATAATCTTAATTTAGCAAGGCGATAGAAAAGCGTTTTTCAGAGGGAAAAAGGCAGATACAATTTCGATACATCACGGTGATAATGTAGAGTAGGACGCGGGATTGGCAGTGAAAAATAAATAGAATATGGCGGGTGTACCAATGAGCAAGATGAGGAGAGGGGATCTTTACGACAAGAGGTATTATGAAAGAAGGGGATATAACCGGCGAAAAAGGAAAATTATAGCTTACACGCTCCGCGGGGCGGTCTGTGTGGCGGCAGTGCTGATTTTGACGCTGATCATTTGCGGGATTTTATATGTTGCGGAACATCTTTTTTCGAGAAAAGCGGAGGCAAACGCCTCGGATCTGCAGACGGAAGGATCGGTTGAAGGGGAACTGCAGGGGGAGGATATTTCCGGACAGGAGATGAATGGACAGGATCCAGTCGTGCCGGAGGAACCCCCGAAATATTTGGTGGTTTTGGACGCGGGACACGGGGGAAAGGACGAGGGAACCTCCAAGGATAAAGCGAAAGAAAAGGACATCAATCTGGCGGTTGTTCTGAAGATGGATGAGCTTTTGCGGGAAAAGGGAGTTGAGACTTTCCTCACCCGGGATGATGACAGCTTTGTAAAGCTCTTAGATCGGGCGGTGATCGCAAATGACCAGGGAGCGTCCCTCTTTGTCAGTATCCACTGCAATTCCTTTGCCGAGGACAAGCGTGTGAAGGGGCTGGAGTGTTATTATCACCCTGAGTCAGACAGCGGGAAGGAATTGGCGGAAACTCTTTGCGAAAAGCTGAAGGAGGGCGGGGAGATCGAGACGAGGAGCGCCAAAGCGGAAGATTATTCGGTGCTTCGAAATACAGAGTGTCAGGCGATCCTGGTGGAGATCGGGTACCTGACCAATGATGAGGAAAGGGCCTTGCTCCTGGATGAAGAGTACCAGGAAAAACTGGCGAAGGAACTGGTGGAAGCGCTCTGTTCCATAAATACGGAGATGATACCTGAGGAGGGTCCGGCAGACTGACTGCCGGATCTTTTTATGGCGTTCCCTCAGCTGCCGACCACGGGCAAAATTTGTGTGAGCACGATTTTGCCAGGAGGCAAGGCAGCTGGCTGAACTGTTATAGTAAATTTTAAAAAGAATTGCTTGTAAAGGCTGAAAAATGTAGTATCATGGAAAAAGATACTGCATTTTTTATTTTTATGGAGGAAAAAAGGGATGAATGTCTTTGAGATCGGTATATTGGATTTTATCCAGGAGCATTTGACGGCGCCGTTTCTGGATCCGGTGATGGTTTTTATCACGCGCTTTGGGGACGGGGGCATCTTCTGGATCGCAGTCTGCCTTTTGATGCTGCTCTTTCCGAAGACCAGGAAGCTGGGGGCCGTGATGTCCCTGAGCCTTCTCCTGGAAGCGCTGCTTTGTAATCTGATGCTGAAGCCTCTGGCGGCCAGGACCAGGCCCTATGTGGTCAACGCCGCCGTTACCCTTCTCGTGAAGGCGCCCAGGGACTTTTCCTTTCCCTCCGGACATACCGGGGCTTCCTTCGCCATCGTGGGGGCTTTGTTTTTCCAAAAGAGCAGGCTGTGGATCCCCGTCTGCGTCTTTTCCCTGCTGATCGCTTTTTCCAGACTGTACCTGTATGTCCATTATCCCACGGATGTGCTGGCAGGGATCGTCCTGGGGATGCTCACGGGCTGGCTCGCGACTCTGCTCTGGAATTTCCTCGCGAAGCGCAGGGAAAAGAGGGAGAAAAGCTGCGAACCCTAGGCGGACGGTTCCGGAGGCGGCAGGAACAAGGGTGGCAAAATCGAGAGCGATGAGCTGAGAGGGACTCGGCCGGAACCGGCCGGGAGAGGAATGACCAAGCTGGGAGAGGAATGGCCGAGCTGAGAGCGGGAGGAAGATTGACGTGGGAAACTACATCATGGATCTGAGAAAATATGTGGGGCACGCGCCGCTTCTGCAGTGCGCGGGCAGCGTGATCCTGGAGAATGAAAAGGGCGAGATCCTCTTAGGGCGCAGAACCGACAACCACATGTGGGGTTACGCCGGCGGGTCTATCGAACTGCAGGAGACGGTGGAGGAATGCGCCAGGCGGGAGCTGATGGAGGAGACGGGACTGGTCGCGGAGGAACTGGAATTTTTCATGGTAAATTCCGGGCCGGAGGCGCATTATATCTATCCCAACGGGGATGAAGTCTACAACGTGGAGATTATCTATCTCTGCAGAAAATATCACGGAAAATTGAGAAGGCAGGAGGAAGAACAGGAGGAACTGCGGTTTTTCCGGCTGGAGGACATTCCGGGCATGGAGGAGATCTCCCCGCCGATCCGGCCGGTGATGAGAAAGTACCTGCAAAGAAGGGGGGCAAAAATCTAAAAATGTAGGATCGGGGGCATCAGACCGGAGGATCCCGCCAGCAAGAAGGGGCGCAAAGATCTAACAAAGCGGGATCGGGGGCCCGCTGCCGAAGGACAGTCCGGCGGAGGGCGTCCGTACTGCCGTGCAAGGTCAGAATCGGCTGAAATGACGGAAAAGGTACTAGGCAGGACGGCAATTCCTGGAAGGAGTGAAAGAACCGAAAAGACTGAAAAGTTTGAAAAGACTGTCTGATCATCCGTGGAACGAAACAGGTGGTCAATAAAAAAGTGACATATGTCATGCCTCCCCCCAAAAGATGGTGACAAATGCCCTCTGGAAGGAAAAGGGATCTTCGCGTAAGATGGTTTTAGAACAAAACGGAATCACTGCTGCGAAGAGAGGGGGAGTTCCATGAAAAAGTTACATGATTATCTGAACCGTATAGATTTTTTCGTTACCTTGCTGCAGGCCATCTGGAGTTTTCTGGGGGCCTGCGCTGTTTTTGTGGGATACGAGTATCTTGTGGTGCCTGTTCCCGGGATCGCCGTTTTTATGGGAACCTGTCTTTGGATCGCGGTCGGGATATTTCTGCAAAAGAGACTGAAGGAGAACCCGAGAGATAAGACTTTTCTTGCGGCGTACAGCGGCTTTCATTACGGGCTGCCCCTTCTGGCCTGTCTCCTGCGTCTTTTTTTCTTGGATGATTGGTATTCTTTCGAGGAGATCCTGTTTGGAGGGCTGGGTCTTTTTATTGAGACCTTTTTGATCGGAGGGATCGTGCTGATCGGCTGCCTGGTCTTCTGGATCGTCTGGTTTGTCCGCAGGCGGAGGGAGAAAAAGGGTAAGGCCGGCGCTTCCAGTTTTTGGAGAAAGGTCGGGTACGCGCTGAATGTCCTGTGCTTCTGGGGGATTGCGGCGGCAGCAGCGATCGGTCTGATCGGTTACGGGACGGAGGCGCTTTATGAGGAACTGCAGGACAGGGAGGAGCGACGGAACCAGGCATACCTCCAGGAGAGATATGAAGCCCTCTGCGCGGTCTCCGGGGATATGAGCGAAGACGAAGCGGCCTGGCAGCTCATGGCGGACGGGTATCTCTGCGCGTTTGTAACAGAGCTGTTGGCTAAGGAATCTGCGGAACTTCCGGAGGAATCTTTCACAGGGGAATCATCTACAGGAGGATCTTTTAAGGAGGAACCTTCTACGGGAGAATTTTTTATAGGGGAATCGTCTACGGGAGGATCTTTTATAGGGGAATCATCTGCGGGAGGAGCTTTCATAGGGGAATCATCTACGGGAGGATCATTTATGGAGGAATCTCCTATGGAAGATTTTTTTATGGGGGAATCATTTATAGAAGGATCTTACGGGAAGGTTCCTTCTGTGGAGGAATATTCTATGGAGGAACTGGCGGCGGATCTGAATGAGCTGCTGTGTGTTTCCCAGGTGACGGCGGAAGTCCTGGAACAGGGGATCGAGAACTACCGGGAGTTTATGGAGCGGTACGAACCTTATAGAACCGTGGATAACATCAATCAGGAGATCGCGGGAAACTTTCGGGAGAAGACGGTATCAGTGTCCGTGGAGCTTTTTGTCAGGGATACGCGGACGGACACGCTGCTGGACGTATACATCATCACGACATTCGACGAGGCGTGGAATGTTGTCCGGGTGGAGTGCAGACGGGAGAGGCTTTCGGATCGCATGGACCGCAGGAACCGCAAGGATCTCAGGACTTTAATTTTTTCATAAATAATCATAAATAAAAGGAATGAAACAGGAGTTTTGAGGGAAAATAGTATTGCAGGGGTTCCGGGAAACATGAAAAGATGCGGAGAAATAAGCCTTTTTCACGCTGAATATTCAGTATCTTGATATAAATAAACGCAATTACGATAAAAAGTTCACAGAAAATACACAAAAATTATTAGCACTCGCACTTGACAAGTGCTAATAACAGTGATATAACATAGTTAGAACAAAGGAGAAGGAAAGAGAGGAAAATAAAAATTCCGGTTTCTTCCCAAGTCTCCCCTGTTCCGGTAACTATGTAAGCTTTGTAATAAGGGAAAGGAGCGATGACTTATGATGGTACCTAGTATTTTTGGAGAGAATTTGTTTGATGACTTTTTCGATGACCTTTTCGGATTCCCCGCTGTTGACGAGAGACCGATGCAGAAAGCACAGAAGAAGCTGTATGGACGTCATGCGGCAAATATGATGAAGACGGACGTGAGAGAGCATGACGATCACTACGAGGTAGACATCGATCTGCCGGGATTCAAGAAAGAAGAGCTTTCGCTGGAGCTGAAGGACGGCTGTCTGGTGATCAGCGCGGCCAAGGGCTTCGACAAGGAGGAGAAGGAAGAGAAAAGCGGAAAGCTCATCCGTCAGGAGCGCTACGCCGGCAGCGTGAGCAGATCCTTCTACGTCGGGGAGGACGTAAAGCAGGAAGACATCCACGCAAAGTATGAGAACGGCGTGCTGAAGCTCTCCATTCCGAAGGCGGATCCTCAGAAGCCTCAGGTGGAAGAAAAGAAGTATATCGCTATCGAAGGATAACGGATCCTGGGGTTCTAAAGTAAAAACAGGTAAGAGCAGCGGCCCGGCGCCGGATTGTGAAGACAGTCCGGCGCCGGGTTTTTTAGGTGGAGGCGTCCCTGGAGAAACCAGTTCCGCCGAGCGCCATTCGCAAAGCCGCGCTGCCGCGCTCTCCGTCGCTTCGGTGCTGTTTTTTGCGCATGGGGAAGGGGGCTGCGTCCCTGAGGGAGTCAGTTCAGCCCGCGCCATTCGCAAAGTTGCGCTGCCGCGCTTTCCGCTGCTGCGCAGCTATCTTTGCTCATAAAATGGCGCTCCCTCAGCCGCACGTGTTCGGCAAAAATTTGTGCGAGCACAATTTTTGCCCGAACCACGGCGGCTGGCTGAACTGGTGAATTATTTGTTGACAGAAAGTGTAAAAAATTATAAGATTAAGGAATGAAAATGACTGAGGAAAGTGAGTGAGACGATATGGCGCTTAGCAAGAAGCCGGTCACGGGTATGAAGGATATTCTCCCCGAGGAGATGCGTATCCGGGATTATGTGATCGGGGTGATCAAGGAGACTTACGGAAAGTTTGGATTTACTTCCATCGAGACCCCCTGCGTGGAAAACATTGCGAATCTGACGAGCAAGCAGGGCGGCGACAATGAGAAGCTGATCTTTAAGATCTTAAAGCGCGGGGAGAAGCTGAACGTCGCGGCGGCGTCCACGGAGGAGGAAGTGGTGGACGGCGGGCTGCGGTATGATCTGACCGTCCCCCTGGTGCGCTTTTATTCCAATAATGCGGCAAATCTCCCGACTCCCTTTAAGGCCTTGCAGATAGGGAATGTCTGGAGGGCGGACAGGCCCCAGAGAGGGCGTTACCGCCAGTTTATGCAGTGCGATATCGATATCTTCGGAGAGCCCTCCAATTTGGCGGAGATTGAGCTGATCCTGGCGACGACCACGACCATCAGCCGTCTGGGTTTCCGAAATTTCCAGATCCGGCTCAACGACCGCCGCATCCTGAAGGCGATGGCGGCCTGGGCGGGCTTTGCGGAGAGCGATTTCGACGAGGTCTTCATCACGCTGGACAAGATGGACAAGATCGGCGGGGAGGGCGTCCTTGCGGAATTATTGGAGAAGGGTTTTGGAGACGAGGCCCAATGCGGAAAGTATCTGGGGCTCTTTGACGAGATCCGGAAAGCGGAGGACGGGATCGCCTGTCTTAGGGAGAAGCTGGAAGGCTTCCTGGACGACGATGTGATGAATTCGTTCCAGGAGATCGTGGACAGCGTGAAGGCCACGAAGGCGGACACCTTTGAATTGGTGTTCGATCCTACGCTGGTGCGGGGGATGAGTTACTACACCGGACCCATCTTTGAGATCGCCATGCCGGAGTTCGGCGGAAGCTGCGGAGGCGGCGGAAGATACGATAAGATGGTTGGAAAATTTACCGGGAACGACGTTCCGGCCTGCGGTTTTTCCATCGGCTTCGAGCGGATCGTCATGCTCCTGATGGAGAGCGGTTTCCAGATCCCGGAGATGCCGGAAAAGATCGCGTATCTTGTGGAGAAGGGCGTCGGCGGCGAGCGGCTCTGCCAGGTGATCGCCAAGGCCCAGGAGGAGCGGGCGGCGGGAAAACAGATCCTTGTGGCCCGCATGAACAAGAATAAAAAGTTCCAGAAGGATCAGCTCACGGCGGAGGGGTATTCGGATTTCGTGGAGATTTACAGGGATCCGCTGAAGAACTGATCCGGCAAAGAAGCCCGTCGTCTGTCCGAGGGATATCTTTGACGGCTATGGAATATGGAAACCTTTTGAAAGAAAAGCAAGTCAGCAGAAGAAAAGGGCAGAATGTAAGGCAAGGATATAAGGCAAGGATATAAGGCAGAATATAAGGCAAGGGTTTACGACAAGGAAAAGGAAACTGAAAACAGGGGAAGAGCCTGAAAAAGGAATGACTAACAGATTCCAGGACAAAAAAGACTGCCAAAACAGGATCCCGGGCGCAGCAGGCTGCCCGGGACCGGTAACAGCAGAGAGCAGGGCGGAATCGAAGGAGAGAATATGGCAGAGTCAATGAAAGGTTTAAGGAGAACGCATCGCTGCGGGGAGCTTTCCGCGGCCAATGCAGGTGAGACCGTCACCGTGATGGGATGGGTCCAGAAGCAGAGAAACAAGGGCGGGATCATATTTGTGGATCTGCGGGACCGCTCCGGTATCATACAGATCATTTTTGAAGAGAGCGAGTGCGGGACCGAGGCGTTTGAAAAGGCGGCGAAGCTCAGGAGCGAGTTTGTTGCCGCTGTTGTCGGGAAGGTGGCCCGCAGGGACGGGGCGGTGAACGAAAACCTGGCCACCGGCGAGATTGAAGTTCGGGCCGCAGAGATCCGGATTCTTTCCGAAGCGCAGACGCCCCCCTTCCCCATTGAGGAGGATTCCAAGACCAAGGAGGAACTGCGGCTGAAATACCGTTATCTGGACCTGCGCAGGCCGGACATCCAGAAGAATCTGATCTTAAGGAGCAAAATTACTGCGGCGATCCGTTCTTTTCTGAGCGAGGAGGGCTTTTTGGAGATCGAGACCCCGATCCTGAACAAGTCCACCCCCGAGGGCGCCAGGGATTATCTTGTGCCCAGCCGCGTACACCCCGGCAGCTTTTACGCGCTGCCCCAGTCCCCGCAGATCTTTAAGCAGTTATTGATGTGTTCCGGGTACGACCGGTATTATCAGATCGCCAGATGTTTCCGTGACGAGGATCTCCGGGCGGACCGGCAGCCCGAGTTCACCCAGGTGGACCTGGAGATGAGTTTTGTGACTGAGGAGGACGTGATGGACGCCACGGAGCGGATGGTGGCGAGAGTCTGCAGGGAGGCCAGCGGTCTGGAGGTGCCCCTGCCCTTAAAGCGCATGACCTGGAACGAAGCGATGAACCGTTTCGGCTCCGACAAGCCGGACACCCGGTTCGGCATGGAGCTCACGGACGTATCTGAGGTGGTGAAAAACTGCGGCTTCGGCGTGTTCACCGGCGCGATTCAGGCGGGGGGCAGCGTCAGAGGAATCTGTGTAAAGGGCCAGGCGGAGATGCCGAGAAAGAAGATCGACGCCCTGGTGGAGTTTGCGAAGGGCTATGGTGTGAAGGGTCTCGCCTACATGGGGATTCTGCCGGACGGGACTTATAAATCTTCCTTTGCGAAGTTTATGACCGAGGAGGAGCTGAAGGCGCTTGCGGATGCCATGCAGGCGGAGCCCGGAGACCTGCTCCTGTTTGCGGCGGACCGGCTGAAGATCGTCTGGAACGTGCTGGGGGCGCTGCGCTGTGAGCTGGCCCGTCAGCTGGATCTGATCGACAACGATGCCTTTCACTTCCTCTGGGTGACGGAGTTCCCTCAATTTGAGTGGAGCGACGAGGAGGAGCGCTTTGTCGCCATGCATCATCCCTTTACCATGCCCATGGAGGAGGATCTGCCCCTTTTAGAGACGGATCCGGGCGCAGTGCGGGCCAGAGCCTACGATATTGTGCTGAACGGCGTGGAGCTGGGCGGCGGGAGCGTCCGTATCTTCCAGGACGACGTGCAGGAGAGAATGTTCCGCGCCCTGGGCTTTACGGACGAAAAGGCCCATGAGCAGTTCGGGTTCCTTCTGGATGCGTTCCGGTACGGAGTGCCCCCTCACGCGGGACTGGCCATCGGGCTGGATCGGTTTGTTATGCTGCTTGTAAAGGCCGAGAGCATCCGCGAGGTGATCGCGTTCCCGAAGGTCAAGGACGCTTCCTGCCTGATGTCCGAATGCCCCGGGCCTGTGGATCCCGCGCAGTTGAAGGAACTCTGCCTGGAGACGGTTTCCGCGGAAGAATAAAGGCGTTTTATGTGGGAAAAATATTATCTGCTGGACCTTAGTGTCTTAAAAGATGACGGCATGGAACCGTCAAAACAGTGTGCCATGAAAAAAGAGATGGAGGCGCTTCTGGACAGGGAGCGCCTTCTTAAATACCGCCGGAAACAGGGAACGGGCGCGCTGCAGAGCCTTGGCGCGGGTCTGCTGATCCAGCTGGCCCTTGACGAATACGGGAGGGACGAGGGCGAACTGCCGACGCGGGAGACGGAGGGCCTCACAGAGCAGTGTCTGCGGAGGAATACGCCTCAGACGGCCCTGGAAGCCTTGCGGGGAAAGCGGCCCATAGAGGCGGTCTATCGCTATGGTTCTGAGGGAAAACCTTATTTTCAGGAGATTCCGCTGTATTTCAGCCTGTCCCACTCCGGGGACGCGGTCTTTCTCGCGATGTCCCAGCGGGAAGTCGGAGCGGACATCCAGACTGTCACGAAGGCGGACTGGGAGAGCCTGGCAAAGAGATTCTACGGGAAACAAGATCTGGAATGGATGGGGAGCTGCGGAGACCCCTCGGTTTCAGAAAAAGATAACTGCCCTGAAAACCTGGATGCACAGGAGAAGTTTTATCGGCTCTGGACAAAGAAGGAAGCCTACGGAAAGCTGACCGGGGAAGGGGTTTCCAAGTATCTTGACAGGGAAGTTCCCGGGGAAGAGCAGGGAATCGACTGGAACTGCGGCAGGCTGGCGCTGGGAGAGCAGGTTTATTTCCTGGCCGTGTGCGGGAGAAGAAGCTGCGGAGAGACGGCGAAAAATCAGGCAGCGCAGGAGGTGTCTGAGATGGCAGAAGAAAAGGCAGAAACATAGATCGGAAGGCAGGACGGTTGGAAAAAAGAAAAAAGAGACGCGAAAACGCCGCAGAACCGTCAGACCGGAGCAGAACCAAACAGAGGGAAAGACGGAACAGAGGAAGATAAGACAGGACAGAGAAAGACAGAGGACTCAAGAATGAAGCGATTGTTTGTTTATCTGAGGGATTATAAGAAGGAGTGCGTTCTGGCGCCGCTGTTTAAGCTGCTGGAGGCCGCCTTTGAACTTCTGGTGCCGTTAGTCATGGCAAATATCATCGACGTCGGCATCGCGAACCAGGACAAGGGCTATATTCTGAAGATGGGGCTCTGCCTGATCGGGCTGGCCCTGGTGGGTCTGGCGTCCTCTGTGACTGCCCAGTTTTTTGCGGCAAAGGCGGCGGTGGGATTTTCCACAAAGCTCCGGGCGGCGCTCTTTGGACATATCGAGGATCTCAGCTTTACGGACATGGACCGGGCCGGAACCTCCACCATGATCACGCGGCTGACCAGCGACATCAATCAGGTGCAGTCCGGCGTGAACATGACGCTCCGGCTGTTCCTTCGGTCCCCCATTATCGTGTTCGGCGCCATGATCATGGCGTTTACCATCGACGTCAGGATGGCGATGATCTTTGTGGTGACGATCCCGGCCCTGGCGGTGGTGGTGTTCGGCATCATGCTGGTGACCATGCCCCTCTATAAAAAAGTGCAGAGCGGGCTGGACAGGACGCTGGGCATCACCCGGGAGAATCTCACCGGCGTCCGGGTGATCCGCGCTTTCCACCAGGAGGAGACGGAGGAAAAGCGGTTCCAGGAGAGCAACCAGGCCCTGACCAACATGCAGATGTTCGTGGGGAAGATCAGCGCCTGCATGAATCCGGTCACATATATCATCGTAAACGCCGCCGTGATGGTCCTGATCTATAAGGGGGCGCTGAAGGTCAATCTGGGCGAGCTCACCCAGGGCCAGGTGGTGGCGATCCTGAACTATATGTCCCAAATTTTGATAGAGCTGGTGAAGCTGGCAAACCTGATCATTCTGATGACGAAGGCCATGGCCTGCGCGGACCGTGTCGCCGCCGTCTTTACCATCGGCGGGGAGAGCGAAAAACAGCGGGATGCAGGAGAGCAGACAGGGCTGAAGGCAGACTTAAAAGCGGGCGCGGACCATGAGAAACTGACAGAACGACAAACAGGCATTGGCACTGGAGAAAAAGCAGACTTCCCCTACCTGTCCTTCGAACATGTTTCCCTGACCTACCGGGGGGCCGGTGAAAAGACCCTGGAGGACATCAACTTCACGGTGGACAGGGGGGATACGGTGGGGATTATCGGCGGCACCGGCTCCGGAAAGACCTCCCTGGTGAACCTGATCCCGGGCTTTTATCCGGCGACGGAGGGAAGAATTCTTTTAGAAGGGAAAGATTTAAAGGAATATGACGAGAACGCCCTTCGGAGCCGCATGGGCGTGGTGCCCCAGAAGGCGGCGCTCTTTGCGGGAACGATCCGCTCGAATCTTCTCTGGGGAAAGCCTGATGCCTCGGAGGAAGAGCTGTGGCGGGCGCTGGAGCTGGCCCAGGCGAAGGAGATCGTAGAAGGAAAAGAAGGCAGGCTGGACGCAGAGGTGGCCCAGAACGGCCGGAACCTCTCCGGCGGGCAAAAGCAAAGGCTGACCATCGCCAGGGCTCTGGTGCGGGATCCGGAGATCCTGATCCTGGACGACAGCGCTTCGGCACTGGACTATGCGACGGACGCAAAACTCCGGCAGTCTCTCAGGAGCCTGGAGGACAGGACCACCACTTTCATCGTGTCCCAGAGGGCGTCCAGCATCCGGCACGCGGACAAGATCCTTGTCCTGGACGACGGAAAGCTGGCGGGCATGGGAACCCATGAGGAACTCCTGAGAGACTGCCAGGTGTACCAGGAGATCTATTATTCCCAGTATCCCGAAGAGAGGAGGAGCAGATAGATGGCGAAGAATGTCGTTTCCCCGGATAAGAAAACTACCTGGAAGAAGACGATGCACTATATCGGAAAGTATAAGTTTATGGCGCTTCTCTCCCTGCTCCTGGCCGCTGTGACCGTGGCGCTGACTCTTTACATTCCGATTTTGACCGGCGACGCGGTGGACCTGATGATCGACGTCGGACTGGTGGACCTGGCGGGGATCCTGAAGATCGTGAAAAAGATCGGCGTTGCCGTGATCCTCACGGCGCTGGCCCAGTGGGTCATGAATACCTGCAACAATTACATCTGTTACCATGTGGTGCAGGACGTAAGAAAGGAAGCCTTCGCAAAGATCGAGATCCTGCCCCTGAGCTATCTGGACGCCCACGCGGCGGGGGATGTGGTGAGCCGCGTCATCGCGGACGTGGACACCCTGGCGGACGGGCTCCTCATGGGCTTTACCCAGCTGTTTACCGGCGTGCTCACCATCGGAGGCACCCTGATCTTTATGCTGATCTACAACATTCCCATCACCCTGGTGGTGGTCTGCATCACGCCCCTGTCCTTCCTGGTGGCAAAATTTATCGCCACCAGGACCCACGATATGTTCCTGGAACAGAGTAAGACCAGGGGAGAGCAGACCGCCCTCATTGAAGAGATGGTGGGGAGCCAGAAGATTGTCAGGACCTTCTCCCGGGAACAGGCGGTGAAGGAGCAGTTTGGGGAGATCAACGAGAGGCTGCAGAAGTGTTCCCTGAAGGCCATCTTTTTCTCCTCCCTGACAAATCCCTGCACCCGGTTTGTCAACAGTATCGTATATGCGGGGGTGGGGATCTTCGGCGCGTTCTTTGCCGTGGGCGGCGGGATCACCGTGGGCAGGCTGTCCTGTTTCCTGAGCTATGCAAACCAGTACACGAAACCCTTCAACGAGATCTCCGGGGTGATCACGGAACTTCAGAACGCTTTCGCCTGCGCGGCCAGGGTGTTCGCCCTGATCGACCAGGAGCCCCAGACGCCGGAGGATGCGGACGCGGTGGTCCTGGAACAGGCGAAGGGGAGAGTGGAGCTGGAAGACGTCTGCTTCAGCTATGTGCCGGACCGGAAGCTGATCGAAAACCTGAACCTGAAGGTGCGGCCGGGACAGAGAGTGGCCATCGTGGGCCCTACCGGCTGCGGAAAGACCACGGTGATCAACCTGCTCATGCGATTCTATGATGTGGACCGGGGGAGCATATCGGTGGACGGCACGGATATCCGGCATCTGACCCGGGGATCCCTGCGGACCAACTATGGCATGGTTCTCCAGGAGACCTGGCTGCGGGGCGGCAGCATCCTGGACAATATCCGGATGGGCAGGCCGGAGGCCACGGAGGAAGAGGCCGTCGCCGCCGCAAAGGCGGCCCATGCCCACAGCTTTATCAAGCGCCTTCCCCAGGGGTATCACACGGTCATCACGGAGGACGGCGGCAGCCTGTCCCAGGGGCAGAAACAGCTTCTCTGCATCGCCAGGGTGATGCTTTGTCTGCCGCCCATGCTGATCCTGGACGAAGCCACGTCCTCCATCGACACCCGGACGGAGATGAAGATCCAGAACGCGTTTGCGAAGATGATGGAGGGGCGGACCAGCTTCATCGTGGCCCACAGGCTCTCCACCATCCGGGAGGCGGATATCATCCTCGTCATGAAGGACGGAAACATCATCGAGCAGGGCGACCACGAGAGTCTGCTGGCCCGGAACGGCTTCTACGCGAATCTGTACAACAGCCAGTTTGCGGGGTAAAGGAGGAAGACGGCCCCGGGGCGAACTTCGAAGGGCTTCCGCGCATAGAATAAGAAAAACGGGGAGGCTCTTTTATGGCTTTGATCGTTTTGGATGCGGGGCACGGCGGTGAGGATTTCGGCGCCTTCTATCAGGGACGGCGGGAGAAGGACGACACGCTGGCGCTGGCTCTGGCGGTGGGCGCTGTCTTAGAGAACAGGGGACAGGAGGTCTATTACACCCGAACAACGGATATCTATGAGGCTCCGGCCCAGAAAGCCCTGGAGGGCAATCAGGTGGGAGCGGATTACTTTGTATCCATACACCGCAATTCCAGCCCCTACCCGAACCAGTACAGCGGTGTGGTGACACTGGTGTACGACCGAAACGGCGCGGCGGCGAGAATGGCGCGGAACATCAGCGAAGAGTTGGAGAGAGTGGGCTTTGCGGATCAGGGCCTGCAGGAGAGGAGAGATCTCGCGGTGCTGCATCAGACAGTCATGCCGGCTCTGCTGGTGGAAGTGGGATTTCTCAACACGGACCGGGACAACGCCCTTCTGGACCAGCGGTTTGATGAGACTGCGGACGCCATCGCCGAGGGGATCCTGAAAAGTCTTTAAAGAAAAAAAGTCTGTAAAAAATAAGCCCGTGGATGCGGCTCTGAGGCCGTCCGGCGGGCTTTTTTGATGTAGAAAGAACACGCGCCGTAATGTGTGTGAAAGCGCGCGGCAGGGAGAACGAACGGCGCGGCGCAGACTACGGCAGCGGAACTTAGTCATGGCATGTGCCAGGGATCAGTTGGGAGGCGCCATCATGGTGGACAACTTCTGCCGAAGTTCTTCCTCGGCGGCTCCGTCGTCGTATTCCTCCAGGTGGGACTGGATCGTCTCACAGAATTTCTGGATGTCGGGGGGCAGGAGATAGCCCTGAAGATCCTCCAGTTTTTTGGAAGCCTCGTGAACCCGGAAGTTTTCCAGATCGTTCAGAACGCGTTTCAGCCATGCAAAGATGTCCCGGTTGGAGATGGGAAGCTTTGTGACAGTCTCCTCATGGATAAAGCGCTCCAGAATCTTCACCACCCTCTCCAGCATACGAAGAGCAGTCTGGGGGTCTTCATTTTTCAGCCGGAACCGGGCGTTCTGCAGGCGGCCGGAGATCTCTTCATCAATCTTAAAGTGCAGAATCTCATCCAGTTTGGTGATGGCGTTTTTGATGCTGCCGTCCCGGATCTCCGCCTCCACATCCTTGACCTTTTCGTAGATTTCGCTTTCTTTTACTTCTATGACGCCCGCCCTTTTTAAGGTCCGGATGATCCGCTCCTGCAGATCCTCGGTTTTGAAAGGCTTTAAGACGTAGTCGAAGGCCCCCAGCCGGGAGCTCTCCAGGATACTTTCCTTGTCCTGTTTGGAGGTCAGCATGATCACCGGGATATTGGCGCCGTTCTCCATGGTGCGGATCTCTTTCAGCGTCTCGATGCCATCCTTCAGCGCCATCTGGATGTCCAGGAGGATCAGGTCGGGCCGGGCGGTCTTGAGGTACTGTATGGCTCTAAAGCCGGAATTCATGGTGATGATCTCATATTTTGTCTTGAGTTCCTGCTCTATGGTCGCGAGATTGATGATATTGTCGTCCACGGCCAGAATGCGAAGTTTGTTTTCCATCTTTACGTCTCCTTTTTCAGTCGGTCTATCAATTTCCGAAGCATTTCTTCGGCGGCGTCGTCCTCATACAGGCGGAGCTGTTCCCGGATCTCCTTCAGGGAAGCGTCCACATCCGGCTCCAGGCGGCGTCTGCGGATCGATTCGATCTTTGCGGCGCTTTCCTTTGCGTGGAAGGTCTCCAGGAGCGTCAGGGCTTCCTGAATTTCGTGGAGCAGGGCATCGCCCTCTATGCCGGGCCTATCCCCGGAAGAGGTTTCCCGGGGGCCGCCCACGTTTCGATCCAGATAATCTTGAATGTGCCGGATCTGGTTTTCATACGCGGTGATCAGTTCCCGGAAATGAAGTCGGATATATTCCGCATTTCCGTCTTTTGCGGCAAATTCATGATCCTTCGCCAGGGCGGAGAGCTCCATGGCCCCCATGTTGGCCGATGCGCTCTTCAGGCCGTGAACCTCCACCTCGTAGGTCTGGAAATCCTCTTTTTCAAACAGTTCCTGAAGGAGCGTGATCTTTCGTCTGCCGTCCGTACAGTACAGCTGCAGAAGTTCCAGGTAATCCGAAACCTCGCCGGAATGGTGGATCATCGCCTCGCTGATATCGATGCCGTTTATGTGGATGTCGGAAAAGTCCAGTTTTCCACCGATTCTTTTTTCTTCCGGGGTTTCCTCCAGGTATTCCCTGTCCGCCTCCGGAATCCATTTCGAGAGAAGCTCGTTTAAAGGTTTCCGGTACAGGGGCTTTGCCAGGAAATCCTGGAAACCGTTTTTCAGGAACATTTCCCGGACCCCTTCCATGGCGTTGGCGGTGAGAGCGATGATGGTGGGAGACGTTCCATTTTCGCCGCAGTCCTGGCGGATGATGCGGACAGCCTCCACGCCGTCCATCTCGGGCATCATGTGGTCCATGAAGATGATGTCATACCTGTTTCTGCGCACCAGATCGATGGCCTCCTGGCCGCTGGCGGCCTCCGTGAGCTGGAAACCGTAATGCTTTAAGAAGCCGACCGCCACGCGCCTGTTGACCATGTTGTCGTCCACCACAAGAATTTCGTAAGGCCTGTTGACCTTAAAGGGACGGAACTGCTCCTGGGCCTCCTGGGTATCCGGAACGTCCGGCATTTCTTTCAGCGTGCGGCTGTCCACAATCTTCTGAGGGATCCTTACGGTGAAGACCGTGCCTTCCCCGTAAACGCTTTCCACCTCGATGGAACCCTGCATCAGCTCTACCAAATGTTTGGTGATGGACAGGCCGAGACCTGTTCCCTCCACTGAGCGGTTCCGGCGGGAATCCGCCTGCTTGAAATCGTCAAAAATGATCTTCAGATCCTCCTGCCGGATGCCGCAGCCGGTATCCTCTACCCGGAAGACCAGGTTTTCCATGCCGTCCTCCCCGGGAGAGCCGCTGACGGAGAGCTTGACATACCCCTTCTTTGTAAATTTCACGGCGTTGCTCAGAAGGTTGATCAGGATCTGCCGGATCCGGCCCTCGTCGCCGCAGTACTGGCAGGGCAGGTTTTCGTCGTATTCATATTTCATGACAAGCCCGTTGAGGGAAGCGTTGATATTCATGATACTCGTCAGGTTCCCGACGACATTTTTTAAGTAATAATTCGTGAGAACCAGTTCCATCTTTCCGGCCTCCACCTTGGAGAGGTCCAGGATGTCGTTGATGATGGCGAGAAGGTTGTGGGAGGCAGTCTTGATATCGTTGGCGTAGGAGTACACCTTCCGGCCCCGGCTCTCCTCCATGATGATGTCGCTCAGGCCGACGATGGCGTTCATGGGAGTGCGGATCTCATGGGACATATTGGCCAGGAATTCACTCTTTGCCATGTTTGCGCGCTCCGCCTCTTCCTGCACGTGCTTGATCAGTTCGATGTGTTTCCGGGTCTCCGTCACGTCCAGGACAAGGATCACATAGCCCTGGTTCGCGATGTTCTTTTCGGAAATCTTTTTTACATGGCTCTCATAAAAACGGTCCTGGATACGGAATTCCCGCTGCTCGTCCTCCTCCAGAATCACCTCGGGAAAATTCGGCAGAAAAGATACGTTTTCCCCGATGGAGTGGGGACCAAGCTCCGGGAAGATGCAGGCAGCCGCCTGGTTGTAGCTGACGATCCGTTTCTGGTCGTCCAGAGCGATAACGCCGTCCGCCATATTGTTCAGCACCACTTCCGACGCCAGGCTCCGAAAATCGTAGATGCGCCTGCTCCAGACCAGGATCACCACCATGGCCAGGACAATGCCTACGGCAGAGGGGGTCAGGTCAAAGACGTAGGTGAGTTTCAGCACATAGGACAGGAGAGCGAGGACGGGCAGCGTGGAGAGCAGGATCATCAGCTTATACTTGCGGCTTGCCGCCTGCTGGGGTTTCGTGATCGTGGCGCGGACCAGGGCGTAAAAGGACATGGCGTAGGGAACGGCGCATCCGAAGATCATGAAGATCAGGTGGACGGGACCGTATTCGATATGCATGTAGTGATGTCCGTCTTTGGTAGAGAGCCATTCCAGGCTGCGATAGTAAAGCTGGTGATGGTCGCAGGTAAAGATCACCGCCAGCAGGATCAGGTCGATCACTGCGAGAACCCGCAGGAACCGGATGGGAACCTTTTCATAGCAGTAGTAATAGATGAACCAGCAGTAGAGGGGCGGTACGAAAATGGAACCGATGTACTGGATTTTCGCGGCGGTGACGGCCGCTTCCAGAGTGGGAGCCATAAGCTCCAGAAGATAGCCGCTGTTCTGGATCAGGGCGCCGCACATAAAAAAAGTCATCAGTTTTTGCTCCTTGGAGTCCTGTCCCATGATAAGGAGTCCGAGGGTAAAAAGGATGACGCAGATCCCTATTATCTCTATGGAAATAAAAAACATGGTCATACGGATCTTCTCCTCTTCGGCTGTCTGCGCGGGATAACCAACCGCATCTCACTTGATTATAATACTTTGCGGCTGGTTTTGTCTATATGGAAATTCCCGCGGAGAAAACATCGGTATTGTCACCGTTCTAAAATCCCTTTTCCTTCAGTCCGGAAAAGAGAGAAACATAGAATTTGCTCACGTCAAAGCCCTTGATGTCCTTATGGGTGAGGTCGATCATGTCCGCGTGGGAGATGCCTTTTTTCCCGGCGGTCAGAAGGCCGAGATAATTCCCCCAGGACGCGGAGGAGACGCTCACCAGTCCGTCGTTGTCCCCCTCGTATTTTTTTGCCAGAAGATAGCTCAGGTTCAGGGGAAAACCGGAGCTGAAACAGGAGCGCATCTTTGACATGACGCTCTGATAATAGACGGCGGGGGAATCCGCAACCTCCCTGTTAAAGGCCGCGCAGGAGGCCGCCGTCAGGTCGGTGACGCCGCCCAGAAAATCGGGTTTTTCGTCTCCCAGAGCGTGGAAGAGGGCGTTGTACCTTCCCTCCACGAAATGGATCAGCCATTTCGGAAGGCTTCCCAGCAGGGCGTCGGCAAACTGACAGCCCCGGTGGGGCGTGTTGACCGTCGTCAGGGAGGCGACGCAGTCCGCCAATCCCAGCTTGCTGACGGCGTATCTGGAGTCCAGGCCGCCCTTGGAGTGGGCGATGATATTGACCTTTTCCGCACCGGTCTCCGCCAGGATCCGCCGGATTTCCCGGGCGAGTTCCGCGGCGCTCTCCGCGATGGGCAGGGAAGAGGGCTGTTTTCCATAGAATACCGTGGCGCCGTTCCGCTTAAGGGCGGCGGGGATCCGGCCCCAGTAGTTCATGTACTGCCAGTCCCGGAAAAAGATGCCGTGAACCATCACCACCGGATAGCGGGTGCGGCAGACCGCGTTCTCCACGCGGGTCTGATCCAGGAGGAAGCGGTTCCGGGCGGTGATCAGCTCCCGGCGGACGATGCAGATCCACTTATGGAACAGAAGCAGGTTGACCGGAGGGAGCCACCAGAAGAAAAACATCAGAAGACGCATCGCGACGCCCAGCTGGCTGGAACAGAAGGCGGTGCGCCAGAAACCGTTCTGAAAATGGACGAGGAACACCAATACGGCCACGACGGTGTTGAGGATGAGCACGGTGGAGCTGAGCTGAAAGCCGGATCCCGCCCGCAGCCGCCAGGCAAATTCCAGAAGGCCCCGGGAGCGGCAGACAAACAAAGCGATATAGAGAAATATTTCAACGAAAAAGGCCCAGCAGGAGGTGACGATCAGCTCGTATCCGCCGGAGAGGATCTGCAGGCGGACGCTCAGTCCCTTTTCATAGCGGGGCAGTATCTCCAGAAGAAGCATTCCCAGTACGATCAGAATAAAAATGGGAATGGAGAGAAAACGGACGGCAAAGCTGAGCCAGAAAGGGCTTTGGGGCCCGTTTCCCAGGAGAGAACAGACCTCCGAAAAAAGGGGATAGTTCATAGCCAGCAGCAAAAGCAAAAGTTTCAAAAATCGTTTCATAATGTATGTTTTCCTCCCGTGGATCCTGCAAAAGCCGGTTCGGATGCCATAGCCGCCGAAACGGCAGGAATTTCTGTCACCAGGGGCCGAGGAGTTCCCGGCTCTCCGGCTGCCGTGTTTCGACACTATTAGGATAACACAGTTTTTTCCCTCTGGCAAGGAAGAACCTGAGGGAGGAGCTCAGGAATCAGTCATAGAATGTCTCACGGAATGCTAAATATGTGTTGAGGGGGATTCGGGCATGGACGGTTTTAATTTTCTGACGCTTCTGGGAGGGCTGGCGCTCTTTCTATACGGGATGCAGACCATGGGAGAGGGGCTCGCGGGATTTCTCGGGGACAGGTTAAAACAGTGCCTGGCGGGGGCTGCGGGCTCCACGGGCAGAGCCTTTCTTTTTGGTACGGCGGTGACGGCGCTGCTGCAGTCCTCCTCGGCGGTGACCGTCATGACCGTGGGTTTTGTGGACAGCGGGATCCTGGATCTGGAACAGGCCATGGGGATCACCGTGGGCGCGAACATCGGAACCACGGCGACGGCCTGGATCCTGGCGGGAAACGGGCTGGACGGCCGGGCGTGGTGGCTGCAGCTCCTGAAACCCATATCCCTGGCCCCCGTCTTTGCACTGGCGGGGGTTTTGATGCGGGCCCTCTCAAAGAGGGAATCCGTGAGGAAGGGAGCGTCGGCGCTGATGGGCTTTGCCATACTGATATTCGGCATGAACGCCATGGAGGAAGCCGCGGCTCCCCTTGCGCGGTCCGGCAGGTTCCTATCGCTCCTCACCGGCCTTGAAAACCCCTGGAAAGGACTTTTGACGGGAGGGATCCTGACGGCGGCGATCCAGTCCTCCTCCGCCTCCGTGGGGATTCTGCAGGCGCTTTGCGGGAGCGTCGCCATGAGTTATGGGGAAGTCATTCCGGTGATCCTGGGCCAGAATATCGGCACCTGCGTCACCGCGGTTTTGGCCTCGGCCGGAACAAATCGGGAAGCCAGAAGAGCGGCTTTCCTGAACCTGTACTTTAATCTTCTGGGAGCGGCGGTCTTTTTCACGGTCTTTCTCCTGAGAAAGGCTGTCTGTCCTTTTGGATTTCTTTCCCTGCCGGCAGACAGCACGGGGATCGCGGCGGTGCACAGCGGATTTAACATCCTGTCGGCGGCGCTGCTGCTGCCTTTTTCCCGGGGGATCATCCGGCTTGCGGAGAGGACGGTGGGACGGGGAAAAGAGGGACCGGTCCCCGGCGGGATGCAAAAGGGTGCACATGGCAATAATTAACTAATAAAAAGCAGTTTTTAGGGAGCTTTTTCCGACGGTTTTTTTTATTATTATGATGTTAGGGTCGAATAAGCCCTGACCAGCACCTTGAAAAGTTCACACAAATATAGCAAAAATGGCTGTTT
>CANQCF010000007.1 GCA_947589505.1 uncultured Acetatifactor sp.
TGCCGGATCAGGCGCTTATCGAATGTAATGGACGCGTTGAAATCATAGACGGCCTGATCGGTCTCCTTGGTAAAGCGCCCTCCCCATAACTGTGCCATACTGCTCTCCTCTTGCTGTTCTCCGCGCTGTCTCCGCCGCAGAACACTCCATCTTCGTTCATCGGATAACCGGAATGCCTCATTGAAACCACTGCCGCCCGGCCCGCAGCTTTTTATCTGCAAAGCCGCTCTTTCGGACATTCTGCCGCATTGCCGCTTTTTATAATTCCACCCATAATGAAATCCAATTTAAACTTCATAATACCACATGCGTCCCCGGATTGCAATAAAAGAAAGGAAAATCCCGCGTATTTCCGCAGACTGAAACAAATGCTCGCTGCGCAATATACGCGGGATTCTCTTCAGATTCAAAAATCGGCAGTCCAGACCTCAATTGACCACTCGGTGCGTTTCTTCCGCTTCGGCAGCCGGCCGGACAGTGCCTTTCAAACATTCCAGACTTTACTCAGACTTCTCGATGCTGTCGATCTTATCCTCCAGCTTCTTTAAGACGTTCTGGGCAAAATTGCGTCCGCCAACGCCGAAAGCAACTGCAAAAGCCACGCACAGAGCAGCTACCACAAGAAGGAATGTGGTGTCCACAATCTTTGCGGCGATATTCAGCTGACTTAAGGAGATAAATGCCGCTACCACATAAATGGCGATTTTTGCAGTCAGGGCAGCACCCTTTGCCTTGGGGAATTTCTTCACGATCAGGCTCTCCGCGGTATTCGCGCAGAACAGAGCGATAGCGATAACGATCACCGCGCTGAGTACGGCGGGCATATAAGAAATGATGGCGCTGCCGATGTTGGTGAGTACCGGCAGACCCAGAACATTCACGCCCTGTACGATCACGATAATGACGATCACATATTTCACGATTGCAGCGATGGACTTAGAGAGAGAAACCTTGGAGCTGACGCCGGTAACCTTCTCCGTAAGCTTGTCCGCGCCGACGCTGGCAAGAATGGAGCCAAGAGCCGTGGAGACCAGCTTTGCGATAAACACGCCGATAGCGATGATCAGGATCGCGCAGAGGATCGAAGGAATCGCATTAAAGATTGCGGAGACGATCTGATTTGCAGGAGCGTAAATCGCGGAAATGCCGAGCTGGGACAGGGCCGCGGAGATCACAACAAGAACGATCAGCGCGTAAACGATATTCGCGATCACAGTGGAAAAACTGCTGTTCTCAGAAGCCTGTACGCCCGCCTTTTCCTGCAGCGTGTCAATCTTAAGCGCCTTCAGGATCGGGATCAGAAGATCCTTGACCAGCTTTGCTACAAAGAGGCCAACCATAACGATCACAACTGCGGCAACGATATTGGGAACGATGGACAGGAAAGAATTCACCAGTTCCGTAATCGGCGAGGAAATGCTGTTCAGACCCAGCCTGTTCAGAGCGCCGGGAAGGAACCAGAGGAACACGATGAAATAAACAAGCTTCCCCACAAATTCGATGGCGGTATTGGTCGTCCCGTCCTTGACGCCGAACTTCGCCAGATACTGCTCCGCCTTAATAGCTTTCAGCAGCTTTGTGATCGCGCCCTTTGCGATCGCCGCGATGACGAAGGCAAGAATCAGCCACAGGATCGCTAACAGAAAGTTAGGGATCGCAGACAACATGGAATTTAGAAAACTAAGCATGTAAACCCTCCTTTTGACAAAAAATGTCAGTTTATAAGAAACAACTTAAGTATACCAAATTCCGGGATATATGTCAAAACAATTTCAAAAGATCCCGCTCAGAAAACAGCTTCCGCCCCCTGCCTTTCCTCCGGTATTTCAGGTTCCTCTCACGCCTTTCGGGATTCGCGCCTTAAAAATAGGCAGCAAAAAAAGCTGAAAATGGGACTCGAACCCACGACCTCTTCATTACGAGTGAAGCGCTCTACCAACTGAGCTATTTCAGCTTAACGGCCGCCTATCGGCAACCAAGGGATATTATACTTGGTATTTCCGAAAATTGCAACTACTTTTTAAAACACCAGTTCAGCCAGCCGCCAAGATCATGGGAAAAACCGTGCTTGCACGGGTTTTTCCCATAATCTGGCGGCTGAGGGAGCGCCATCTTATGAGCAAAGACAGTCGCGAAGCGACGGTAAGCGCGCCAGCGCGGCTTTGCGAATGGCGCGGGCTGAACTGCCTCCCCAAGGTACGGAATACTCATTTCACAGGCAAAGACATTCCCGAACCATCGGTAAGCGCGTCAGCGCGGCTTTGCGAATGGCGCGGGCTGAACTGCCTCCCCAAGGGACGGAATACTCATTTCACAGGCAAAGACATTCCCGAACCATCGGTAAGCGCGCCAGCGCGGCTTTGCGAATGGCGCGGGCTGAACTGCCTCCCCAAGGGACGGAACCCTTTCTATTTTACTTATGGGTTTTCATCGAGTTGTTCTTTTCTGTGAAGAGAATAATAACACCAACCTATTAGGAAGGGAATGGCGGCAACCGTCGGCAATTCATATCTCAAAGATGCCGCCAGGGGGGAAGCCAGGCAAACAAGGACATTCATACAGCTTGGCACAAACAAGATCAGCCCGCTATATTTCTTTTTCCTGATCAACATAAAAATCAGTATGACCAAAATCCATGTGTAGGTTCCTGCCATGCAAAAATATTTCAACAGAGGCATCACCGTAATCAGATAGCTAATCTGAGCCATGGAAAAAATTATGTCATCCGAAGCCACATGGTACAATCCTATCTCCGCCATGAAAGGATGATAATCCCCCTCTCTCTGTACCCATGCTTCTATGCCATTTTTAACGGGTGCAAGATAACCGTAACCCTTATTAAGGAACGCTGCGACATAGGTCCCCGGGTGTTTCCAAAACATGCTGAACCATACTCTAAAATATTCCTTTGTGTCAAAGGATTTGACTGCGTACTTAATGGGATCGGAAATTACAGGGTCATACTTAAAAAGTAATTCATACGAAAACAATCTTCCCAAAGCTTCTTTTTCTTCGGCAGTCACTTGCTCCGGCCACTCGCATACATATCGTGCCGTTTGTTGGAACGGAATCCCCAATGCCTCTACCGGACTAAGCTTTTCAATATTTAAAGCCGGGAACAATACTTTCATGGTCAATTCATATGCAATAATCGTCGTAAGGAAAACGCCCAACAGACGTCTTCGCGATGCCTTTTTAAGCCAAAGTACCAGCAGAAACAATGTCGGCAGAACAGCATGGATCCCGTTATTTCTAAGAAAAACCGCAGCCAAAGTGCTCCCCAAAAGCAGAAAAGCAGATTTTCTGTCGCATTTTCTTTCCACACAGATCCCGATCATACAAAACATCTGCAAAGTTGCCGCTTCTGCATACAGCAAATCTTTCTCAACCCATTGCGCATGAATTCCCCACAGCGGCACAAAAGCATAAAATACAATGCCAGTCATGCACAAGGCCAGCGGTACGCCTAATCGCATCAATTTTTTCATGCAAAGCGGAAAAACCATTGCCGCAAATAATGTCTGAAGCAGACAATAAAGGAAAAAACCAAAATTGACATTCCCAAGTCCTTTTCCAAAAGCCGTCAGACCCCCCATCAACACCGTAGAGAGGGGTGGATGCCCAGCTCCCCATGCTATCCTGCCAAAAAATTCCTGTAACTGAACCGCACTGTCAGGACATCCCGAACCTGGATAACACAACAGAATCCAGGGAAGCCATCCAAGCAGAATCATCCCCGCCCCCAACAATCCAAAATGTCTCGCTGCAAAAGCAGATTCCCTTTCCGGTTCGTCTGTTAAATCCCCTCTATGAAAGAGAAACATCAGCCACCGAACCACAGCATAAATCAAAACAGAAAAACCAACGATGTTAAAGCATGAGACAAAAACCTGATAATTATTTGCATACAGCATATATGCTGAATTCCATTTGCAAAAACTGATCGAACAAAGCAAGACGAATGATAACAGTATAGAAAGCCCTACAGCGGCGGCATCTATGCCTTTATCTTTTTTTAATACAATTCTAAATATCATCCAAACTCCCAATAAAGAACAGAGATCTGAAAAATTGGGGGCTGTAAATGTATTTGTTAATTTGTTTAAAAAATTCAAGTACGCAGGAGCCTGGTCTAATCCTAAATAAATTTCAAATCGACAGTGCATTGTCAGTACCGAAATACAGGCAAGTAAAAAAATCAAAACCTCCCATATCCATTGACCCTTTGGTTTATGCCCCATATATTATTCCTCTTTTATCCTTTCCCGAAAGGCCATGTCAGCCATAAATGTTTTATCAGTAAAACATTTCCTGCCAAATAGTTAAAAATGGAACGGAACCATTGACTAAGAAAACGCTGTTCTATGTGCAAAAGATATCGTTCGCGGCTTTGGGGCGAATCGGATCCCCGGATCCATCAGGAAACGTTGTGATCCATGTGCACATCCACCTGCGGGAAGGGAATCTCTATGTGATTGGCATCCAAGGTAAGCTTGCACTTCTCCGTCACATCCCATTTAGCGGCCCAGTAATCAGCGCCGTCCACCCAGCAGCGAATCCCCAGAGCTACGCCGCTGTCCTGCAGCTCATCCACAAAGACGACCATCTCTTTGTCTTTTAAGCTGTATTGGTTCTCCCGCAGCATCTCCAGCAAAACCTTTTTTGCCTGCAGAAGATCACTCTGATAAGAAACCTGGACGGACACATCCAGACGCCGGACCTTCTCCGCAGTCACATTGACAATGCTGCCGTTGGCAAGGCTTCCGTTTGGCAGGATAACTACCTTATTGTCAAAAGTGTGAAGTCTCGTGTAAAAGATCTGGATATCCGAGACAGTTCCTTCCCTCCCCGCAGAGTCGATGATATAATCACCCACCTTAAACGGTTTCAGGAGCAGGATCAGCACGCCGCCCGCCAGGTTGGACAGGCTCCCCTGGACGGCAAGGCCGATGGCTACGCCGGCACTTCCCAGGATGGCCACGATGCTTGCGGCGTCCACCCCGAGGCGCGAAGCAATGATGAAGATCAGTACCACATAGAGCGCGGCCTTGACAAAAGAGTCCACAAAGGTCATGACCCCTTTCTCCACATGAGCCCTCTCCAATGATTTCTGCAGGATCCTGCGCAGCAACTTAATGAGCTGGGCGCCGATCACAAAGATCAGGATCGTAACCAGGATCCGGAGGATCAAGCTGGTGACCGCTCCGGAAACCCCTGTGGTAAAAAAGATATCCAACTCTTCTTTTGATATGCTTTTCATTACAATTTACCCTTTCCCTGCCGAATCATAAGCAGTTTCGCCGGCTGTTCCGCTTACGGCTCCCCCTGCCCTGCCCGGGAAACGAAACCCGTTTTCCGGAGCTTTTAGATCTATTTTCCCGGGCGTTCTTCAGACTTGCTGTCCTGGTTTTTTCTCCGTTTTGTTTTTCCGGACAGTCTCCGGTTTGTCCTGCAGGGCCATTCCCTGCTTGTTTTCCCGGCTTTTCTCCGATTTTGCCTTCTTCTGCCCGGCCAGTTTTTCGCTCTCGGCCTCAACCTGCGCCGCAGCCAAGCGTGTAACCCTGGCGGCTTTTTCCGCCGCTTTCCGGGCTTTTTCAGCCTCCAAATGGGCGGCCTCCGCCTCCTTTGCCAGACGCTCTGCGTTCTCCTCGGCGGCCTTCGCTTTCTCCAGCGCGGCGGTTTCCGCCTCCTTTGCCAGACGCTCCGCTTCCTGCGCGGCCTTCAGCGCCTTTAACTCCTCCCGCCTCTTTAAGTCCGCCCTGGTAAACGGCGTATAAGAAAGGATGCTGAGACTTGTGGGGGCAAGCTTCACCGCCAGGGATTCTGCCCTGTCGTCCCACTCCTTTTCCTCAGAGAAGATCGTCTTCGCATTGACGGTTCCGGAGCCGCCAAAGCGTTTTTCATCCGTATTTAGGATCTCCCGGTATTTTCCGGGCTTTGGCACTCCTGTGGTGATCTCCCTCTCCACGCCGGAGAAATTCGCCGCTACAAGAAAGATCTCGTCTTCCAGACGACCCTTTCTCGCGTAGGTAAGGTAACAATCCTCCGCGGAGATATTGTTGATCCATTCAAAGCCCTCCGGGGAGTCGTCCAGCTCATAGAGCGCCGCATTTTTTTTATAGAGGTGATTCAGCGCCTTGACAAGCTCCGCCACGCCCCGGTGCTCCGGCACGTTTAAGAGTTCCCATTCCACACTGCGCTCCTCGTTCCACTCGTCAAACTCCGCAAGCTCCTGTCCCATGAACAGGAGCTTTTTCCCGGGGTGAGTCGTCATATAGGCGTAGGACAGTCTCAGATTCGCAAACTTCTGTTCCCGGGTGCCCGGCATCTTGCCGATCATGGTAGCCTTGCCGTGAACCACCTCGTCGTGGGAGAACACCAGCATAAACTTTTCGGTGTAGGCATAAACCATGCTGAAAGTAAGTTCCCCGTGATGATGGGCGCGGAAATAGGGATCGAACTTGATGTAGTTGATATAGTCGTTCATAAAGCCCATGTTCCACTTATAGTCGAAACCCAGTCCGTCCTTATCCAGATCTCCTGTAACCAAGGGAAAGGCCGTGCTCTCCTCCGCGATGGACAAAACGCCAGGATCCCGCTTTTTCAAGACGGAATTCAGATGTTTGATCATCTCGATGGCCTCCAGGTTTTCCTTGCCGCCGTAGATATTGGGCACCCACTCCCCGTCCTGCTTCCCATAGTCCAGATAGAGCATGCTTGCCACCGCGTCCATGCGGATGCCGTCCGCGTGGTACTTCTCCACCCAGAACAGCGCGTTGGCGATCAGATAATTCGATACCTGGGGTCTCCCGTAATTGTAAATCAGCGTGCCCCAGTGAGGGTGAAAGCCCTGGCGGGGATCCTGATGCTCATAGAGACAGGTGCCGTCAAAATTGCTCAGGCCGTAAACATCCCTGGGGAAATGGGCGGGAACCCAGTCCAGGATCACACCGATCCCCGCTTTGTGGAGCTCATTCACAAAATACATGAAATCCGCAGGCGACCCATAGCGCGCGGTTGGCGCGTAATACCCGATCACCTGATAGCCCCAGGAACCGTCCAGGGGATGTTCCATCACCGGCATGAGTTCCACATGGGTGTACCCCATCTCCTTCACATAGGCGATGACTCTCGGTGCGATCTCCCGATAATTGGCAAAGGTCTCCTTATCCTCTTTCTCTATCATGGAGCCAAGATACATTTCATAGACGCTGACAGGGGCGTTCCCTTTCTGAAAGGCCTCCCTCCCCTTCAAAAACTCCTGATCCTCCCACTTGAAATCATTGAGATCCGCCACCACAGAGGCGGTCTCCGGGCGGAGCTGGGCGGCATTTCCGTAGGGATCCGCCTTCAAAAAAGTCAGCCCGCTCTTTAGTTTGATCTCGAATTTATAGTTGGATCCCAGGGGCACTCCGGGGATAAAGATCTCAAAGATCCCGCTGTCCCAGAGACGGCGCATCTGATGGATCCTGCCGTCCCAGCCATTAAAATCTCCCACCACGCTGACCCGCAGGGCGTTCGGTGCCCACACGGCGAAGTGTACGCCCTCCGTCCGTCCGATGGTCATGGGATGGGCGCCCAGCTTTTCATAGATGGTGTAATGGATCCCGTTCCGGAACTTTTCGGTATCCTCCTTTGTGATCACCGGCTCGAACTGATAAGGATCTACAACTTTTTTCTCCGTTCCATCCCCATAGCATACCTGAAACCAATAGGAGTCCGGTTTTTTCCCGGGGATCAGCGCGGCGAAGAACCCCGCCTCATCCGCCTGCTCCATCTTGGCGTCATAAGAAAAATCGGATGTTTTTCCCGTCGTCTTGTCTTTCTCTTTTCGGATCCAGTACAGGATCACTTCCTTTGCCTCCGGAAAAAACGCCTGCACAAGAGTCTGGCTTCCCGCTTTATGAAGGCCAAGTACGGCATGGGGATCGCAGCTCTCCGAGTAGACGATCTCTTCGATCAAAGGCCAGTTCATCAGCTTATACAGTTTATTTTCCATACTCTAACCCTCCAGATCATGTAAGAATAAGCCGCTTCGAAGTTTCGGTTCAAACCAGGTGGATTTCGGGGGCATCAGTCTCCCCGCGTCCGCCACCGCAAACAGTTCCTCTATGGACGTGGGGTACAGGGAGAAGGCAACGCTCCCCGGCGTCTCGCCGCATCTCCGCTCCAGTTCCCCAAGGCCCCGGATCCCGCCGATAAAATCAATCCTTTTGTCCGTCTTTGGATCCCGGATCCCCAGGAGCTTTGACAGGATGTGTTTCTGCAGGAGGGAGACGTCAAGCCCATCTACCGGATCTGCGCTGCGCACATGATCCCTGGCCCTGAGGATGTACCACCTGTTCTCAAGGTACATTCCGAAAGTCCCTTTTTCCTCAGGGCGGTACGGCTGTCCGGCCGGAGCCTCCTTTATCTCAAAGGCCTCCCCAACTCTGCTCAAAAAGGATTCCGCAGATAATCCGTTCAGGTCTTTTACGACCCGGTTATAGTCAAGAATCTTCAGCTCCTCATCCGGGAACAGCACGGCGAGAAAATAATTGTATTCCTCCGCCCCCGTATAGTGCGGATCCGCTTTCCTGCGCATCAACCCCACCTTTACGGCGGAGGCGCAGCGATGATGGCCGTCCGCAATGTACACCGCCGGGATCTCCGAAAAAGCCTTTTGAACAGCCCGGATCCGGTCGTCGTCCGAGATCACCCATACCCTGTGGGTGATTCCGTCCTCCGAGACGAAATCATATACCGGTTCCCGAAGTTTTTCTTCCCGGATGATCTCCCGAAGCGCCCCGCCGGCACGATACGCCAGAAAGATGGGGCCCGTCTGCATATTACAGGTATCCACGTGACGGATACGATCCTGCTCCTTGTCCGCCCGGGTGTTCTCATGCTTCCGGATCACATTGTTCAGATAATCGTCTATGGAGGCGCAGGCCGCGATCCCGGTCTGGCTCCTGCCGTCCATCACCTGCTCGTAGAGGTAATAACAGGGCTTCTCCTCCTGAATAAAACATTTCTCCTCTATCCTCTCCCTCAGCATATCCCGGGCTTTCAGGTACACTTCGGGCGCATAGGTATCCGTCTCCGGCCCGAACTGTGTCTCCGCCCGGTCGATGGCCAGAAAGGACATGGGATTCTTTTTCACGACTTCACAGGCTTCCTGCCGGTCATACACGTCATAGGGCAGCGCCGCGATCCTGCTCTCCAGTCCCTTTGCAGGCCGGAAAGCGCGGAAAGGTCTGATATCCGCCATACTCTGTCTCCTTTGTTTTTTTCATACACGCCCATTATAGCAAAAAATTTATCTAGGCACAATACGATTTTTGTGTTAAACTATTTAAGTGCGGCAAGTTTATCCAACCCCATAAACATAAGTACTTGCTGCCTTGACGAAATTTGCCGCAGCTTTGGCGGCTGCAGAAAAGCCAGCCGAAATTGTTTGTGATGACAGGAGGTAAAATATGACAGCCGAAGACAAGGCGGTCCTGGACCGCATCAACAAATACGCCGAAGAAGTGCTGGGGGAGATCGATCCCCAGAAGACCCCCGTTTCCTTTCAACTGGAGCAGCTAAAACCCGTCATGGAGGAAATTGCCCGGGAAAAGGGGCTGAAGCTGGAGGACGTCTTTATCCACTACATGGATATCCAGAGCGAGGCCGCCTGTGCCTCCGACCGGAAGCTGAAAAGCCAGCTCAGCGACCTGAACGAGGGTGAGGACATGCCCCTGCTCTATCGGGACAATTTCTGAGCCGACATTTTTATCCGACAAAAAACTGGAACCCCAGGAACCTTAGAGAAACTCAAAGACGAACTGACCGTAATCCAATAGAAGGAAAATCCGGATCCCCCAGGAGGCCGCTCTAAATGGCAGCAGAAAAAAAAGCCAGAAACAAGACAATCCACACATCTCTTCAAGAGGGCCGGATCTTTCTGGACCGGTGCGTTGCGCTCACGCAAAAGCAGACGGATCTCAGCACCGTCACGGACAAAACCATCCTGGGGGATATGCTGAAAATCTGCCCTCTTCTGCCGGAAAACTGCGCTGATCTCATCATCGCGGATCCCCCCTACAATCTCACCAAGACCTTTCACAAGACCACTTTTTCCAAAAAAAAGGACGCCGAGTATGAGGCCTACACCCGGGAGTGGCTGAGCGCGATAAAACCGCTTTTAAAAGAGACGGGATCCCTCTATGTGTGCTGCGACTGGGAATCCAGTCTGATCATCGGCAGCGTTCTGAAAGACTTCTTTCAGGTGCGGAACCGCATCACCTGGCAGCGGGAAAAGGGCCGGGGCGCGAAAGCGAACTGGAAAAACGGCATGGAGGACATCTGGTTTGCCACAAACAGCGACAGTTACACCTTTCATCTCGACGCCGTAAAGATCCGCAAAAGGGTCGTTGCCCCCTACCGCGTGGACGGGAAGCCAAAGGACTGGACTGAGACGGAGAACGGCAACTTCCGGGACACCTGCCCTTCTAACTTTTGGGACGACATCACGATCCCCTTCTGGTCCATGCCGGAAAACACGGCTCACCCTACTCAGAAGCCGGAAAAATTGATTGCAAAGCTGCTCCTGGCCAGCTCTTCCCCGGGAGATCTCGTACTGGATCCCTTTCTCGGCTCCGGAACTACAAGCGTCGCTGCAAAGAAGCTGGGCCGCCGCTACATCGGCATCGAAGCCCAGCCCCAGTACTGCGTCTGGGCGGAGCAGCGGCTGGAAACGGCAGAGAGGGATCCACGGATTCAGGGCTATGCAGACGGGGTCTTCTGGGAGCGCAATTCCTTTCAGGAGCAGTCCGTCCCATAATCAAAAGCGCCGCCCCCGGATCTCCGAAGACGGCGTAATTTTTAACTACTTTCAAATCTTACTTTACGACACGGACACGGAACACGCCCTCGATGGCTTCCAGATTTTGAATCGCCTCAGCAGGGGCCGGCGCCTCGATGTCGAACATGGTGTAAGCGTACTCTCCACGGGATTTGTTCATCATGTTGTTGATGTTGATCCCCTTTGCGCCGAACTCACCGGTGAACTTGGTGATCATATTTGCGGTGTTCTTGTGGAAGATGGCGATACGGCTGTCCCCCGTGCAGGCTCCCATGTCGCAGGCGGGATAGTTGACGCTGTTCCGGATATTGCCGTTTTCCAGATAGTCCATGATCTCCTGGACGGCCATCACCGCACAGTTGTCCTCGCTCTCCTCCGTGCTGGCTCCCAGGTGGGGGATCACAATGCAGCCGGGCTGGCCTGCGGTGGTCGCATTGGGGAAGTCGGAGACATAGCGGGCAATCTTGCCGTTCTTGATCCCTTCCAGAACATCCTCCTCGTTTGCGAGAAGATCTCTGGCAAAGTTCAGGATCACCACGCCGTCCTTCATCTTGGAGATGGCTTCCCGGTCGATCATACCCTTCGTGGAATCCATGAGGGGCACATGGATCGTAATGTAATCGCACTCCGCATAAATGTCGTCGCGGTTTGCCAAGGGCTTTACGTGCCTGTCGAGCTGAAGCGCGCCATTTACAGAAAGGTAGGGATCGCATCCGTACACTTCCATGCCCAGCTTAATGGCCGCGTTTGCAACCTTCACGCCGATGGCGCCCAGGCCGATCACGCCCAGCTTCTTGCCCAGAAGCTCCGTACCTGCAAAATTCTTCTTTTCTTTTTCAGCGGCTTTCGCAACATCCGCATTGCCCTTGTTGGCCTTCACCCACTCGATGCCGCCCACGATATCTCTTGCGGCCAGAAGCATTCCGGCCAGCACCAGCTCCTTTACGCCATTGGCATTGGCGCCGGGGGTGTTAAACACCACGATCCCCTTCTCGGCGCACTTATCCAGCGGAATATTGTTCACGCCGGCGCCGGCCCTGGCTACCGCCAGCAGACGATCCGGGAGCTCCATCTCATGCATGGAAGCACTTCTCACCAGAATACCGTCCGCCTCTTCCACATTCTGAGTCATTTGATACTCGGAGCTGAAATTTTTCAATCCAACCTGTGCGATGGGATTTAAGCAGTTGATCTTATACATTACGCATTCTCCTCTTCGAATTTCTTCATAAACTCCACAAGCTTCTGAACGCCTTCGATGGGCATGGCGTTGTAGATGCTGGCGCGCATACCGCCGACTGTCCTATGGCCCTTCAGGTTCTCAAAGCCCGCCTCCTTGGCCTCCTTCACAAATTTCGCGTCCAGTTCCTCGTTCCCGGTGACAAAGGGAACGTTCATCAGGGAGCGGTCCTCCTTGCGGACGGTACCCTTAAAGAGCTTGCTCTGATCCAGGAAATCATACAGGATCTTCGCCTTTTCCTCGTTGCGCTTCTTCATCGCCTCCAGGCCGCCCATCTTCTTCAGCCACTTGAAAACCTTGCCGCAGATATAGATGCCGTATGCGGGAGGGGTGTTGTAAAGGCTGCCGTTGTCAGCGTGAATCTTGTATTTCAGCATGGTGGGGGTTCCGGGCAGGGTGTCCTCGGTGATCAGATCCTCGCGGATGATCACGATGACAACGCCGGCGGGTCCGATGTTCTTCTGCACGCCGCCGTAGATCAGGCCGTATTTGGTGACGTCCACAGGCTCCGAGAGGAAACAGCTGGAGACATCCGCCACCAGAGTCTTTCCCTTGGTGTTGGGAAGGGTCTTGAATTTTGTCCCGTAGATCGTATTGTTCTCACAGATATAGACATAGTCGGCATCCTCGGGGATATCCAGATCCGAGCAGTCCGGGATGTAGGAGAAAGTCTTGTCTGCGGAGGATGCCACTTCCACCGCCTCGCCGTAGATCTTCGCCTCCTGGTAAGCCTTCTTCGCCCACTGGCCGGTTACGATATAGGCTGCCTTCCGGTTCTTCATCAGGTTCATGGGAATCATGGCGAACTGCTGGCTGGCGCCGCCCTGCAGGAACAATACCTTATAATTGTCGGGAATGTTCATCAAATCCCTGAGATCCGCCTCCGCCTCTTTGATAATAGTCTCGTAAGCCTTGGAGCGGTGACTCATCTCCATAACGGACATTCCTGTCCCCCGGTAGTCCAGCATCTCGTCAGCGGCTTCCTTCAGCACTTCCTCTGGCAGAACTGCAGGCCCCGCCGAGAAATTGTACACTCTTGCCATAACTTATATCCTCCTGTATCTTTTCGGTTTGTCAATTCATTAGTTATAAGAATAATCTTCTTTTGGACTTTTGTCAACTAAATTGATAAACTGCCGCGTTTCGTGAGACAAACGATCTGTGTCCGGCTTCCGGCAGATTAGTCCACGCCCTGAAGTTTCACAGCCGTCATCCCGAAAAAGGCAGCCGCTCTGCCAGCCGCCATCCCGCAACAGCCGGCTCAGTAATACATGATCACCGGCGTCCCGATCTCCGCGTTGTCGTATAGGAAATCCGCGGTTTCATCCGGAAGGTTGATGCAGCCGTGGGAACCGTCCGTCTCATAGATATCCCCGCCGAAGCTATCCCTCCAGCTCGCGTCGTGGAGCCCAATCCCCCGGTACACCGCCATCCAGCGCCTCACCCGGGACGCATATCCCGGACCCCGAAGAACCGTGTTTTGAGATTTATAGTAAATTGCGAACACTCCTTCCGGCGTGTTATGGCGAGTCCTCAAATTGCCGCTGACGATATCCGACTGAATCTGAAGTTCCCTGTCTATATAATAGTAAAGCTTCTGTTCCCCCAGATCCACTTCGATATATGTGCCGCCGATGTCGTCCCGCCCGTGGACAGGCGTATCGTGAATATAGACCGGTACATGTACGGTTTCTGAAAGTCTGCTCTCTTCATCGCTGAGATACTCCCAGAGGAACTGTTTTTCCTTCTTCACATTCAGTTCCGTGCCGTATGTCTTCCCTGTCACCCGTACCGTCTCCCCGCGGCTGCTCAAAAAATCATGCTCCACGCCGTAAGTCCGGTATTTCCCGCAGAGTTCTTCTATGTAAGCGTCCACCGCATCGTGGTCATAGTAGAGATTTCCCTCTTCATCATAAAGGGGATTCCCTTCCTCATCCTTCGCGATGAACCGGCTCATCAGCCCCTCGTCAAAAGCGATCTGTTCCGCGCCCATATCGTAGACGAGTCCGCACTGTTCCATGTCGTTCAGGGCCTTCCACTGCTGATAGACCTGCTTTTGCGCGGTATTCATGGGATAGTCGAAATAACAGTCCGATATTAAAGAGACCTCCGTCTCCCCCTTTTCCACTGCGGTAAGCAGGCACTCCAGGCCTTTCTCCACATCCAGATGTCCCTCCAGGGTACTGTGGAGCGTATAACCATCCTCCCCCAAAACAAGCTCCAGGACGGGTTTGGTTTCCTCCGCCCGGACGATGGGAAGTTCCTCCCACCACGCTTCCACCTTCTGTCTGTCAAAGTCTGCCTGCAGCGTGCCAAAGGAGATTTCATGTCTGGACTGCATGGTTTCGATCCAGCTTGTATTCGCCTGATTTTTCTGGAAGGAACGGAGCACTTCCGTAAAATCATACTTGTAATCCGCCTCGTCAAGGTTCAGCGCATAGCTTTCGCCCTGGCTCCCTGTTACGGTGACGACGGGGGATTGCACCCGGGCAGTGAGCTCACGATTCACTTCCTCCACCGTCTTTCCGGTACAGTAGATATCTCCCGCCCAGGTGTTCGGTCCGAACCTGTCTCGAAAATAGCTGTCTGCCGCGCAATATCCCCCCGCTCCCAGACCAATGCCGGCCATCACGCAGATCAGCGGGATCAGGATCCTCTTTCTTCTCATCAGGATTCCTCTTTTAAGTCATCTCCGTCAAACGCTTCGCTGATAGGCGCTCCTGCGGGAACCATGGGGAACACCTTGTCGTCCTCGGGGATCACAACCTCCACCAGGACAGGTTTCTTTAAGGCGATAGCCTTCTCAATGGCAGGCGCCGCCTCCTCTTTCTTTGTGACGCGGATGGCCTCGCAGCCCAACCCTTCCGCGACTTTGCAGAAATCCACCTTGTCGCTCAGGACCGTCTGGGAATAGCGCTTCCCATAAAAGAGCGTCTGCCACTGGCGCACCATGCCCAGCACATGATTGTTGATCACCACCTGCACAATGGGAATATTGTAACGGCTCGCCGTGGCCAGTTCGTTCATGTTCATCCGGAAGCACCCGTCGCCGGCAATGTTGATGCAGATCTTGTCGGGCTGTCCCACCTGGGCCCCGATGCAGGCCCCCAGGCCGTAGCCCATGGTGCCAAGACCGCCGGAGGACAGGAAAGTTCTGGGCTTTGTGTAGCGGTAATACTGTGCCGCCCACATCTGATGCTGGCCCACATCCGTGGTGATGATAGCCTGCCCCTTCGTGATCCGGTCGATCTCCTGGATCACATAGGGACAGGAGAGATTTTCCGCGTCATACTTCAGAGGGTACTTTTCCTTCAGCTCCTGAATATGCGCCATCCACTGGCTGTTGTCTTTCTGTTCTAATTTGCGGTTCAGTTCCTTCAGGACGGTCTTCAGATCGCCCACCAGCGCGGCGTCCACCCGGATGTTCTTATTGATCTCCGCCCGGTCGATGTCGATGTGGATCACCTTCGCGTTCTCCGCGAAGCGCTTGGGATTGCCGATCACGCGGTCCGAAAACCTGGCTCCCAGGGCGATCAGCAGGTCGCACTGGCTGACCCCGTAATTTGACGCCTTTGTGCCGTGCATACCGATCATGCCGGTGTAGCGGGGGCTGTATCCGTCGAAAGCTCCTTTCGCCATCAGGGTATCGCACACGGGGGCGTCGATCAGATCGGCAAATGCCTTTACTTCCTCGGAAGCCCCGGAGATGATGGCGCCGCCGCCCAGGTAGATAAAGGGCTTCTTAGACTCCTTGATATACTCGAGAGCTCTGTTTAAATCCTCCTCCGCATAGGATACGGAGGGCTCGTCATAGACGGGTTTCTCCGGCAGGTACTCGCAGACCGCCGCCGTGACATCCTTTGTAATGTCCACCAGGACAGGGCCGGGCCGGCCGCTCCTTGCGATGTGGAATGCCTCCCGGATCACAGGGGCAAGATCTTCCACACTCTTTACAATATAGCCGTGCTTTGTGATGGGCATGGTGACGCCCGCGATATCGATCTCCTGGAAAGTATCCTTCCCCAGCATGGGCAGGGCCACATTGGCCGTGATGGCCACAAGGGGGATCGAATCCATATAGGCCGTGGCGATGCCGGTGACCAGATTCGTGGCTCCGGGACCGCTGGTCGCCATGCAGACCCCGACCTTGCCGGTGGCCCTGGCGTAGCCGTCCGCCGCGTGGGCGGCACCCTGCTCATGGCTGGTCAGGATATGGCGTATCTCCCCGCTGTGCTTATACAGGGCGTCATAAATGTTCAGGATCGTTCCTCCGGGATACCCGAAGACCGTATCCACCCCCTGCTCCTTCAGACATTCCACTACAATTTCCGAACCATTTAACTGCATATGTCTCTCCTTTTATTGCTTGGTTAGTTCCTGCGTTACTGTCTTACAACATTCTGAAATCCAGAACCATCGCTGCCTCATTAACGCCCCTGTTTATTCATTCGATATTTTTTCTCGATCACCAGGGTATAAAAGATCATCGCCCCTATTGCCTCAAACATAACGCCCAATATAGTAACAATGACAAGCGGTGAATTTTGTCCGTCCAGCAGCGGAAGCCCCAAAAGAATAAATACTGCGCCGAAGACAAACCAAAACTTCGCCATGGCCCGATTGTACTTTTTCAGGTCGCTCACTTGAAAGACTTCCGCGTTTGCCCAGAATCCAACCGGTTTCTTCGCGGTCAGACAATAAATTCCCATACCTGCAAAGCAGAATCCGACAAATGACCATATAAGAAACGCAATCATACATCAGTCCCTCTTTTCAGAATCTTTTTCACCGTCCGTCAGTTACACATTATTTTTCTTTGGGAATCTCCAGAACTGCGCCGCGGTTGCCGCTGGTCACCATCTCGCAATATCTGGTGAGATAACCTGTGGTCACCTGGGGCTGTCTGGGCTGCCACTTTGCCCGGCGCTCAGCAAGCACTTCGTCGGACACCAGAAGCTCCAGCTTCAGGCCGGGGATATCGATGCTGATCATGTCCCCCTCTTCCACCAGGGCGATGGGACCGCCCACAGCTGCCTCCGGGGAGACATGGCCGATGGAAGCTCCGCGGGAAGCCCCGGAGAAACGGCCGTCCGTAATTAACGCAACGCTGGAGCCAAGGCCCATGCCCGCGATGGCGGAGGTGGGATTCAGCATCTCGCGCATGCCGGGGCCGCCCTTGGGCCCCTCATAGCGGATGACCACCACATCCCCGGGAACGATCTTTCCGCTCTTGATGGCGGCGATAGCGTCCTCCTCGCAGTCGAACACCCGGGCAGGTCCCTGATGAACCATCATCTCGGGAACCACGGCGGAACGCTTCACCACGGAACCGTCCGGCGCAAGATTTCCCTTCAGGACAGCCAGGCCGCCGGTCTTGCTGTAAGGGTTGTCCACGGGACGGATCACCTCGGGATTGCGGTTCACAGCCCCCGCGATGTTCTCCCCGATGGTCTTACCCGTAACCGTCATACACTCCGTATTCAGGAGTCCGATGTCCGCCAGCTCCTTCATCACGGCGTACACGCCCCCCGCCTCGTTCAGATCTTCCATATAGGTAGGGCCCGCCGGAGCGAGATGGCAGAGGTTCGGTGTCTTCTCGCTGATGGGGTTCGCAAAGCTGATGTCAAAGTCAAAACCGATCTCGTGGGCGATGGCGGGAAGATGCAGCATGGAGTTTGTGGAGCACCCCAGGGCCATGTCTACGGTCAGAGCATTTAAAATAGCCTCCTTCGTGATGATATCCCTTGCACGGATATTCTTCTTTACCAGTTCCATCACCGCCATGCCGGCGTGCTTCGCCAGCTTGATGCGCTCGGAGTAGACCGCCGGGATCGTGCCGTTCCCCCGAAGACCCATCCCCAGAGCCTCCGTCAGGCAGTTCATGGAATTTGCCGTGTACATGCCGGAGCAGGAGCCGCAGGTAGGGCAGACCTTGTTCTCAAACTCGCAGACATCCTCTTCCGTCATGGTGCCCGCCGCATAGGAGCCCACCGCCTCAAACATGGAGGAAAGGCTTCTCTTCTGCCCCTTCACATGGCCCGCCAGCATGGGACCGCCGGAGACGAACACCGTGGGAAGGTTCAGCCTTGCCGCAGCCATCAAAAGACCGGGCACATTCTTGTCACAGTTTGGCACCATCACCAGGGCGTCAAACTGGTGGGCGATAGCCATACATTCCGTGGAATCCGCGATCAGATCCCTGGTCACCAGGGAATACTTCATTCCGATATGCCCCATGGCGATGCCGTCGCAGACCGCGATGGCGGGAAATACCACGGGCACGCCCCCTGCCTCCGCGACGCCCAGCTTTACGGCGTCCACGATCTTGTCCAGGTTCATGTGGCCGGGAACGATCTCGTTATAGGAGCTCACGATGCCGACCATGGGCTTTTTCATCTCCTCCGGAGTAAATCCCAGAGCGTTAAACAAACTTCTCGCCGGCGCCTGCTGCATACCGGCTCTCGCGTTATCGCTGATCATATTTCCTTTCCTCCTTGCCGAATTTATGCTTTCTGTCAGCGGATCCTCTCCGCCAGGATGGTTCCCATCTCGGAACACTTTACCAGTTTACAGCCCTCGGACAGGATATCCCCGGTGCGGAACCCGTCCTGCAGAGCCTGCTTTACCGCCGCCTCCACGGCGTCGGCCTCCTTGTCCAGGTCAAAGCTGTACCGGAGCATCATGGCCGCACTGAGAACGGTGGCGATGGGATTGGCAATATCCTTTCCCGCGATGTCGGGAGCGGAGCCGTGGCTTGGTTCATACAGGCCGAACTTGCTGTCGTTCAGGCTGGCGCTTGCCAGCATGCCGATGGAGCCGGTCACCATGCTTGCCTCGTCTGAAAGAATGTCCCCGAACATATTCTCTGTCAGGATCACGTCGAACTGGGCGGGATCCTTTACCAGCTGCATGGCACAGTTGTCCACCAGCATATGTTCCAGGGTGACGTCAGGATAGTCCTTCGCCACTTCCTCCACCACTTTTCTCCAGAGGCGGGAGGAGTCCAGCACGTTTGCCTTGTCCACGCTGGTGACTTTCTTCCTCCGCTTTCTCGCGATGTCAAATCCCTTGACCGCGATCCGCCGGATCTCATTCTCATTATAAGTAAGGGTGTCGATGGCCTTTAAGACGCCGTTTTCCTCCACCGTCTTTCTCTCCCCAAAATAAAGTCCCCCCGTGAGTTCCCTCATGATCAGCATGTCAAAGCCCTTTTTGCTGATCTCCTCTTTTAAGGGGCAGGCCCCGGAGAGCTCGTCGTAGAGTACGGCGGGGCGGAGATTGGCAAAGAGATTCAGGGCCTTGCGGATCTTTAAGAGACCTGCCTCCGGCCGTCTGTCCGGGGGAAGCTTGTACCAGGGCGAGGTCGTGGTATCGCCGCCGATGGAGCCCATGAGAACCGCGTCGGCCGCTTTCGCCTCAGCGATAGCCTCGTCGGTCAGGGGCACACCGTGCACGTCGATGGAAGCACCGCCCATCAGGATATCCGTAAAGATCATTTCGTGGCCGTAGACCTCCGCCACTTTATTCAGTACCTTTTTCGCCTCGGCGACAATCTCCGGCCCGATGCCGTCGCCGGGGATACAGGTGATATGCAGTTTCATAGCGAACCTCCTTTAATTCGACGCCTTCTCCACTCTGCTGATGGCAGATTTTTCCATGGGGATACGGCAGTTCTTATTGTTTCCAAACTCAACGATCACCGTGTCGTCCGAGATGTCAATGACAATGCCGTAGAATCCGGAAGTCGTAAGGACGCAGTCCCCCAGCTCCAGTCCGGCGATCATCGCAGCCAGGCGCTTTTTCTCCTTTCCCTGGGGTCTCAGCAGGAAAAACCACATGATAAAGATAAAAAAAGCAAAATATAAGATGGTTCCGATCAATGTTCCCGCTATCGAACCGCCGGGGGCTGTCTCCGTGAGTAAAAGATTCATTTTGTCTCCTCCATTCCGACACACTTGTGCCATAACATATTCAACAGATATATTACACATTTTTTATTTTTTAGTCAATAGAATAACTCCAAGGAATCTCTTAGGCAAAACGCTTATTTTCAATCCGTCTTTGCGGTCTGAGGGCTTTCTCCGAAAGCGCTCTTTATAACATTCCCGCAAAGACATTATACATGGAAAGTCCCGAATACACGTGCAGGAACAGCAAAAACCAGCTGCAGATCACATAGGCCGCATGTCTTCCGCCCTGTTTCTTCTGCATGGTGGAAAGGAGCAGACGACATACGCTCACAGCAAAGAAAATTGTCATGCCGGACATCATGCACCACGCAAAATTAGCGGCATCCATCCGGCTTCCGGATTCCGCGAGGACAGAAAATTCCAATACGCCCATCATATACCCTAGCACGCCAAGCCTGCCCTCTGTGGTTTTGTAAAAATAGCCGGGATTTGTCACAAACATCCAGATTGGAAAGAACATGCCCAGCAAAATGGATGTCGGGACGTCGTAGGAATACAGATGCCAGACCTCCAGCGGTTTTGTCAAGACAACAGAGGCGCCTTGCTCCTTGCCGAAGAAAAACAAAACGATATATTCCGTCAAAATATAGGCGCAGGTCGGAATGGTGGCAGCAGCCGTTTTCCAGGCGGCATTCCATACTTTTTTCAAAGGTATGTTTTTTCTCTTGCAAGTCAAGAGATCCAGCAGTATCAGAATGATGCCGGCAGGAAGCAGCATGTACATAAAAGTGGGTTTAGCCAGTGCCGAGAGGAAAGAAAAGACGCTGAAATAAAGATAAAGTCGCCTGCCTCTAAAAAAAACGGTTTCCCCTCCGTGATACCTCCGGATAATGTCGATCCCGGCCATCATGGCCAGAAGTCCAAATCCCTTGGCTGCCATGTGGGTTGGATTGTGCATTGGATTCGGCGTAAATTGCCCCGAATACGCTTCAGAAAACCATTCCATCGCCAGCGGGCCCACAAAGGAAAGGGAATACGAACCAAAGGAGGCCATACCCAGCCTTTTCTGACCGGTGTACGCCTGAAGCAATCCATATAGAAACCATGCCGTAACCGCAAAGGAAAACACACCAAACAGTGAGAAGGTAAAGGAAGCCGCCTCAAAAAGGGGCATATGGACCCTGGACTGAAAAAACTTGACGATCAAGTGCCAAAGCATATGGGGCACCCTGCGCCAGCTCGCGAAAAAAATTTCAGGCTTCAGATAAAAATTCATGGCAAAACCGGCATGGGCTTTCATATCCTGAAGCCCCTCCGCAGTGCAGAAAGCATGTGCGATACGATAATACAGGACAAAAACAAGCAGGGCAAGACCTGCGCAAAAGATATAAGAGAATTGGGGAGAGCGTACGCCCTCCTCATAGTCTGCCTGGGAAGGTTCCTCTGCGCTACGGTGAACCCACTCAGATATTCTTCTCCCTAAATCTTTTATTTTCATAAATTCCTCTTTTCATGCCGGAATAAGATACCCAGTCTTATCTGTCATTTTTCTCTGTCAAGTCTGGCGAATACTGTTTTTAATCAGCCGAAAAAGTCATGACATAATAATAAAATAGTTTATTTTCTCTGTCAATCATTATACACCGTTCTTCCGGGCATCCATTCAGACTGACAGATCCTTCCTGGCAATCCGGGGCTTAACTGTTTTCTTGCCAACCTCAATGTTTCCCTGCTGACATCAAGACGCCCGGGACATTAGAGATCCGGGTTCCCCATTCTATCCAGCTTCCGTTTTTTATACGCCTGAAACTCCCCTTTATCCAGGGAATCCCGGATTTCTTCCATCATGGTGTTGTAAAAGTACAGGTTGTGAAGAACGCAGAGCCGCATTCCCAGCATTTCTTTTGCCTTCAACAGGTGCCTGATGTAAGCCCGGCTGTATCTGCGGCAGGCAGGGCAGCCGCAGCCCTCTTCAATAGGGCGTGGATCCACCTCATACTTTGCGTTAAAAAGGTTGATTTTTCCGTGATTTGTATATAAATGGCCATGCCGCCCGTTCCGGGAGGGATATACGCAGTCGAAGAAATCCACGCCCCTTTCCACGCCTTCCAGAATATTGGCCGGGGTACCAACGCCCATGAGGTAGGTCGGCTTGTCCTTTGGCAGGTACGGGATCGTTTCCTCCAACACGTGATACATCTCCTCATGGCTCTCCCCTACAGCCAGTCCCCCGACTGCGTACCCGTCCAGATCCAGCTCTGAGATTCTTTTTGCATGCTCAATGCGGATGTCGTCGTAAATTGCCCCCTGATTAATGCCAAAGAGAAGCTGTTCCCGATTGATGGTATCGTCCCGGGAATTCAGCCGGTTCATTTCCACCCGGCACCTCTCAAGCCATCTTGTTGTCCGGTCCACAGAGGCCTGCACATAGGCGCGGTCGGCCTTGCTTGGCGCACACTCGTCAAAAGCCATGGCGATTGTGGAAGCCAGATTCGACTGAATCTGCATGCTTTCCTCCGGTCCCATAAATATCTTCTTCCCGTCTATGTGGGAGTGGAAATAAACGCCTTCTTCTTTAATTTTCCGAAGGCCCGCCAGGGAAAACACCTGAAAGCCGCCGGAATCCGTAAGGATCGGCTTATTCCAGCTCATAAATTTCTGAAGGCCTCCCAACTGCTTTACAATCCTATCTCCCGGTCTGACATGCAGATGATAGGTATTGGAAAGCTGTACCTGGGTCTTCAATCCCTCCAGATCCTCCGTTGACACAGCCCCTTTGATTGCGGCAGCCGTCCCCACATTCATGAACACGGGGGTCTGGATATCCCCGTGTACAGTATGAAAGACCGCGCGCTTGGCGCGGCCCTCCGTTTTCAATATTTGATATTCCGCCATAATCTCCGCCTCATACTTCCAATAAACTGTCCACATTGGACTCATCCACCACGCTGGATCTGCACTTCATATTATCGGTGGGAAGTTTTTCCCCGCTGACCAGAGAATTATACATCCACACGACCGGATCATGTCCCTGCCCGAAGGGATCCTGACCGATAGCGGCGGCAATAATCCCTTTCTTGATATACCGGAAGATCTCCTGGGAATGATCGAATACCACCAGCTTGATCTTCAGCCCGCTCTCTTCGACAGCCCTTGCCACCGCAATGGGGGTTCCCGTCGTCACATAAATACCGTTCACCTCAGAATGAACATTCAGATATTCCTTCATCTGGCGATAGGTGTCCTCCTCATAATACTCCGCCGCCAAAACGTCTAACTTTATGCCCTTGCAGCTCTCCATGCACTTCTGGAAGACGTCGCTTCTGACACAGTTTGTCCCCACCTCACGGCTTCCTTCAAGGACGAGCACATTTCCCCTTTTCTTCAGAACGTTCCCCATGAGCTTCGCAGCCAGGGCTGCCGCATCCGCCACATCCGGCTGGAAGACGGCATCTCGAAGGCTCTGTTCTTCGATATCGTTGTTGATCAGGTAGACCTTTTTTCCCATTGCGCGAACCTTCTCAACAAGAGACTGAACATTGCCAACGACAAATCCCGGCATAACGTAACCGTCGAAATCCTCCGCTATCATCGCTTCCATGGTTCCGCCCTTGTCCCGCACCACGGCATTCCAGTCCTCAAAACCGTGATAGCGCACTTCGGCCCCCTGGGACTCCAGTTCCTTTTTCGCATAAATGGCGCCCCTGCGGACGGAATGCCAGAAGTCATTGTCGTCCATACAGATAAACCCGATCTTTAATTTTCTGCCGGCCCTGCCCTTTATGGGTTCCACGGCGGTGGTAAACTGGCGCAGAAGCTTTTCCAGGCCGTTGAGCATGGAGTTCAGGGAACCCACATTCTTAATAATATTTTGGGACACCTCCGAAGACTGTCCGGAAACCCGGGAAATCTCCCGGCTTCCCGAGTTGATTTCTTCGGAGTTCAGATATGCCTGTTCCGCTCGGTTCTTTGTCTCAACGGAATTTCTCGTGATCCCCCCGATCTCCGCGAGGATATTCTGCATCCTGTCGTTGATCACTCCGGCCTGTTCGTCGATGGTGCGGAAAGAAGCGCTCACCGCGTCAAATTCCTTGCGGCTCTCGTCAAACATTTCCACGCTGTCGCGGATGCACTGGTTTACCTGCTTGCTGCTCTCTATCACGTTCGCAAGGATCTCGTCAATGGTGCCGATGCCCTCCTGAGTCTTGGTGGACATAACGCCCATCTCCTTTGCCACCACCGCGAAACCGCTTCCGGCGGCCCCCACCCGGGCAGCCTCAATGGACGCGTTCAGGGCAAGCATCCTGAGGGACTGGCTGATACCCACGATAAAGGATCCAATCTCATTGATCTCGCTGATTTTGGTGCTGAATTCCCGCAGGATCTTCTCGCTCTGCTCCAGATTGTCGGATACCGTCTTCATGTTGCGCTCATAAGTTTCCATGCTGACCACACCGGATTTGCAGCTCTCGACAGACTGCTCCAGCAGATCCCCGATCTCCTTTACGGATCCGTCAATCTCCGTCAGACGGCCCGTGTTGTCCACAATCAGATCCAGACAGGATTTCACGAGATCATACTGCTCTTCCACCTTTGCGACCACCGTAGAGAGACTCTCGGAAATACGACGGCTCCCCTCCTGATTCTGCTCCGCACCCTGGGATAGGACGTCGATGGCGTCCGAAAGTGTGACCGCATTGACCTTTGTGGACTCCAGGAAGGTCTGCATATTATTCTTGATGACGTTCAGCGCCCCCGCCAGTACGGCTACGGAACTGTTCTGTTTTTCCGCTTCGAGATCTTCCAGATCCATCCTGCGGCGCTTTATCAGTTCTGCGTGTTTCATCAGAGCCTTCTTCTGCCGGGCATCCCGGAAGATATAATACAACAAAGCTAAAATGACAAGCGCTTCCAAAACGATCAAAAATGTTTTCACGTGCTCTCTCCTCTATGCGTACAACAATTCCACAGCAGCCATAGATATTGTAACATCTTTTTCCCGAACATTCAATGAAAAATGATATTGTACTCGACACAAAAAAAGGATATAATAAATTTCAGTTTATGCTGCGTCTCTGTCTCGGAACGCCCCCAAAAGGCCTCCCTGTTTTCCGGATCAGCTGAGCGGATTCTGCCCGGGTTTTTTCGTGCTGCCAGAGCTGTCTCCCGTTCAGGGAAAAGACGCGCAAAAAAGAAAGAGAGGAAAACATCATGGCCGGATCGTCTTACGGAACCATATTTCGGATCACAACCTGGGGGGAATCCCACGGGAAAGCTCTGGGCGTTGTGATTGACGGCTGCCCCGCCGGACTGGAGCTGGAGGAAGAGGATATCCAGCGCTATCTGGACCGCCGGAAACCCGGGACCAGCGCCCTGACCACCCAGCGGAAAGAGGATGACACCGTCGAGATCCTCTCCGGAGTCTTTGAGGGTCGAACCACCGGAACCCCCATATCGCTTCTGGTGCGCAATACCTCCCAGATTTCAAAAGATTACAGTGATATCGCCTCCTGCTATCGCCCCGGCCACGCAGATTACACCTTTGACGCGAAATACGGGTTCAGAGACTACCGGGGAGGCGGCCGATCCTCCGGCCGGGAGACCATAGGACGCGTCGCCGCCGGCGCCGTGGCCTGCAAAATCCTGGAGCAGCTGGGGATCCGGGTGAGAGCATACACCCGTGCCATCGGCCCGGTAGAGATCGACCCCTCCCGCTATGAAGAGACTCTGCGCCTTTCCACTCCCACCGCCATGCCGGACGCCGAGGCCAATGAAAAAGCCCGAGACTACCTTGCGCAGGCCCGGGAAAAGGGCGATTCCGTGGGCGGCTGCATGGAGTGTCTGGTGGACGGGCTCCCCGCCGGCATCGGCGATCCCGTATTTGAAAAACTGGACGCCAATCTGGCGAAGGCGGCAATGTCCATCGGCGCCGTAAAGGCGGTGGAGATCGGCGACGGAAGCCTCGTCTCCAGACGATGCGGCAGCGAAAATAACGACGCGTTTTTCTGCGCGGCGGACGGCAGCGTGACAAAGCTGACAAATCACGCCGGCGGGATCCTTGGCGGTATCAGCGACGGCTCCCAGCTGGTGGTGAGGGCCTATGTGAAACCCACGCCCTCCATCTATCAGCCCCAGAAGACCGTAAACCAGTCCCACGAAAATATCGAGATCCAGATCCGGGGACGGCACGATCCCATCATCGTCCCCCGGGCCGTTGTTGTTTTCGAATGCATGACGGCCATTACCGTGCTGGACGCCATGATGCTGAATATGTCTGCAAAGCTGGACAGTCTGGAAAAATTCTACAGAAATTGACAACGTCAAAGCCCCCGAACAATAGTTGGTCCGACTCCCGCCCGCGGCCTGTTGCCTTATGTTAAAACCCTCGCACCGCCGTCACTTTTTCCAAAAAGGAATCATAGGTCACACAGGTCAGGGCACAATCCCCTTGATAGGCGTCTTTTCCAAGCATGATATTTTCCGGGTGAAAAGTGCCTCCATACCACAGCCTGATGCTGTCGTACTTGTTCAGATCGCAGATCACTTCCGGCGTGCCAATGACATTTTCCTGGATTTTCGTGAGTTTTCCGTCCCTGTATATCCATTTTCCGCCCGAAAGATATTCTTCATACTTCATGCCTAAAGGTTCTAAAATCTTAAAATAGTCCGTCTCCGTATAAAGGAAGTCCCCGTCCAGACTCACCACGGTAACACCGTCCGAAAACCGGGTCAGTTCTGATATATACTCGTAAGGATTGTCCGTTGTCGTAAGGATTTGTCCCACCCTGGAGTTCTCATACCAACGCAGATCCTCATCCCACTGCCAGTACCTGTCATCCCCCCGGTGATCCAGCAGATCATATTTTTCAGTAAGTTCCATACCGATATAAGATGTCAGTTTCTCCGCGCCATAGACATTCAGATGAAAAACATCCGCAAAATCATTTTGCAGGTCAATTCCCACTTCATTCAACATTTTATTATAATTAGTAAAGGAATAATTTCCGGCCGAAAGCATTTCTTCCGCCGCATTCAAAATCAGCTGATTCTCTCTAGTCTCAGCAAATGGAATCACGATAAATTCTATTTTAGAGCCATGTTCCTCAGCAAGTGCAATCACATCCTCCAGCCATTTCCGATTTTTTTCACTCAGCTCTACAATGGTCCGGTCATTTAAGGCATCCGGATCCGACCAAGAGCCGTTCTTATCCCACTCAAAATACTCTCCTCTGCCAAATAAATTAGGAGCATAATTCAGAAAATCATATTTTTTTAGTTCCCTGTATCGCGTATGAATAATCGGAAAACGCAGGTAATACGCTTCCCTGTCTTCCTCTTCGATATATTTATTTACCAGGGCGACAGAATTCGAAGATATTCTCAGGGACAGATAGTTCCTGTAAACATTTGCCTCCACGTCATGACGATCGAATAGAAGGGCATAGAGATCCACATAGATTACCGAAGGGCTCTGCGTCTTGTAGAGTTCCACAAGATCGTGGTATGCCGAGTCCTTATCCTGTCCGGATACTGCCAAATCAAACGCGGCGATTCCATAATTGCGCCACAGCACATAAGGATGAATTCCACAGTAGCAATGACTGCTTCCCACAAAGACAACGTCGATCAGATTCTCAGGCGTCGCATACAGCTGTTCCACGGAGGAAAGATATTCCCCGGTTGTGTCTTTCCACTTCAGCGCCCTGTAGGCGAAAATGATCAGCAATCCTAAGATTGCGAAGAAACACAGGCATTTTATCGCGTACAAAAATTTAGTTTTCATAAACGCTCCACTTAAAAGGGATTATCGACTAAATCAGCTGCCCAATCGAAACATTACTTCAGACAAAGCGGATGTTTTTCCTTGTCCAGTACGCTGATTTCTTTTCCGATCTGAACCTCTATCAGCTTCAGTTCCGTATCCGCAAAGACCGTGTGCCTGCAGCCGGCCGGCATGGACAGCACATCCCCGGGACATACCTTTTTCTTTACGCCATCGAGAACGGCATGTCCCTCTCCGCTGATCGCCACCCAAACCTCATCCCGGTTTTTATGGTTGTGATAATTCATGGAATTTCCGGCGTTGAGCGTCACTTTTATGGTCATGCTTCCATTCTCCACGTCGATCACCTGAAATCTTCCCCAGCTCTTCTCCGCGAACATGATCTGCTGGTCCATTTCATCCACAAACGGCTTGATATAGGAGCTCTGCTCTTTGTCACTTACAAGAATACCATCGGGCGAGGCAGAAATCACTACATCCTTCAGCCCCATGGCCAGCACCGGCACATCCATCTCGTTCACGATGTGAACATTGCTGCAGATATCATTCATAACGCCTTTCCCGATAATCTTGTCGTTCATGGCTTCCGTCAGGGTATTCCAGGTCCCCAGATCCTTCCAGAGTCCCGAAAAGCGCATCACCTGAATCCGCGGTTCCTTCTCCACTACGGCAAAGTCAAAGGAAATGCGCGGCAGGGAATCATACCGTTCCAGCAAATCCTGATAACCCTTATAATGCAGGAGATCCACCGCCTTCTCCAGCACATACTTCAGCTGAAACGCAAAGACTCCTCCGTTCCACAGCGCGCCCTGCCTGATATAATTGCGCGCGGTTTCGGCATCCGGCTTTTCCCGGAACTTTTTCACGGCAGAAATATTTTCATCCGTCTCCGGAAGAATATACCCATATTTTTCAGAAGGATACGTGGGCTCCATACCGAGAAGCACCAGCTTGGCTTCCCCCTTTCTCGCCTGTCCGTCCAGATCGGACAGGGCCCGGAAATAATCCTCCTCCACATAGGGATCCACCGGACAGATCACTACATATTCCTCCGGATCAATTCCCATGACATCCACCAGGTACGCGACTGCCAAAACAATCGCCGGAAACGTATCTCTGCGGCTGGGTTCCACTGAAAGGCTGATATCCCCTCCAAGCTGGCTGTGTATGGAAGAAACCTGTTTCACACTGGTGGCAATCGTGACGGTTGCCTCCGGATTCAGCTTACGGATTTGCCGATACATTCTCTGTATCATGGACTCATAGTTCCCGTCAGCGCCCTGAAACAGCTTCAGAAACTGCTTGCTTCGCACGTCGTTGCTCAGCGGCCAAAGTCGTTTTCCTGAACCGCCGGATAATAAGATCACATTCATACATCCGCCCCTGTTGGTCCTCTTTTTTTCGGGACCGTCCCTTTCCTATCTCTCCGCCCGCATGGGATTCTTCAGGAAATCTTCATAGCTGAGCCGTATTCCATCCTCCAGCTCCGTCTTGTACTTCCATCCCAGTTTTTCCGCCTTACTCACATCCAGAAGTTTCCTGGGAGTCCCGTTGGGTTTCGTCACATCCCATTCGATCCTGCCCTTATAGCCTACAACCTTTGCAACCAGCTCCGTCAGTTCCCTGATACTCAGCTCCTTGCCCGTCCCCGCATTTACCGTCTCATTGCCGCTGTAATGATTCATAAGGAAGACACAGAGATCAGCCAGATCGTCGACATACAGGAACTCTCTCAGCGGACTGCCGTCCCCCCAGCAGGTGACACATTCCTTTCCCTCCGTTTTCGCCTCGTGAAAACGCCGGATCAGGGCCGGGAGCACATGGGAATGGGTGGGGTGGTAATTATCATTCGGCCCATAGAGGTTCGTAGGCATCACGGAGATATAATCCGTGCCGTACTGACGGTTTAAAAACTCGCAGTATTTCAGCCCGGAAATCTTTGCAAGAGCATATGCTTCATTGGTCTTCTCCAGCTCGCCGGTCAGCAGACAGCTTTCCGGCATGGGCTGGGGCGCAAGCCTGGGATATATGCAGGAGGATCCCAGAAATTCCAGCTTTTTGCAGTTGTTCTTCCAAGCGGAATGGATCACGTTCATCTCCAGGATCATGTTGTCATACAGAAAATCGGCAAGGGCTTCCGCATTGGCCTGGATCCCTCCCACCTTCGCTGCGGCAAGAAAGACGTACTCCGGCTTTTCCTCTTCAAAAAAAGCCTCCACCGCATCCTGCCTGCACAGATCCAGCTCTTTATGGGTTCTGGTCACAATATTCGTGTATCCCTGGCGGTTCAGTTCCCGCACAATGGCGGAACCCACCATTCCCCTGTGGCCCGCCACATAGATCTTCGCATTTTTCTCCATCTTTTTCTCAGTTCCTTTCTCAGTTCGGTTTGTTTTCCTATTTCACAATTCCCTTTTCCAGATATTCCACCAGGTTCATGCGGATATGATCTTCCGCGCGCTCCACGGCAACCTTCTCCATATCGTGCTTTACCATTCGCTCCACCAGCTCCTCAAAGCTGGTTTTTGTGGGGTTCCAGCACAGTTTTGTCTTTGCCTTGGTCGGATCTCCCAGAAGATTGACGACATCCGTCGGCCTGTAAAAGTCCTCAGACACCTCCACAAGCACCCTTCCGGTGGCCTTGTCCACGCCCTTCTCCTGCTGTCCCGCGCCCTGCCATTCCAGTTCGATGCCGGCGCAGCGGAAAGCAAGGGTTGCGAATTCCCTGACGGAATGCTGTACTCCAGTGGCAATCACAAAATCTTCCGGCTCATCGTTCTGAAGCATCAGCCACATGCACTCTACATAATCCTTTGCATATCCCCAGTCCCGAAGGGAGTCCAGGTTGCCGAGATAGAGCTTGTCCTGTTTGCCCTGGGCAATCCGTGCCGCCGCCAGGGAAATCTTTCTCGTCACAAAGGTCTCTCCCCTTCTCTCGCTCTCATGGTTAAACAGGATACCGGAACAGCAGAACATGCCGTAGGCTTCCCGATATTCCTTCACGATCCAGAAACCATATTGTTTTGCAACCGCGTAGGGGCTGTATGGATGAAAGGGCGTCGTCTCGCTTTGGGGAACCTCCTCCACCTTACCGTAAAGCTCCGAGGTGCTGGCCTGATAAATCCTGCAGCTTTTTTCCAGGCCGCAGGCCCGGACCGCCTCCAGCAGACGAAGCACGCCGGTGGCATCCACATCCGCCGTATATTCCGGGACATCAAAGGACACCTGTACATGACTCTGCGCCGCCAAATTATAGATTTCATCCGGTCTCGCCAATCCAACAGCCTTTACCAGACTTATGGAATCTCCGAGATCACCGTATAACAGGTGGAAGCGGGGATTGCCCTCCAGATGAAAAATTCTCTCCCGATAGTCCACTGAGGAGCGCCGGATCAGTCCATAAACCTCATAGCCTTTTTCCAGCAGGAACTCAGATAAATAGGAACCATCCTGACCGGTAACACCGGTGATCAATGCTTTCTTTGACATGAAAAACCTCCTTGCTTTTCCACAGCGCTCTTTCTGCGCCCATCCCAGCCTCGCCGTCCCGGAAATAGAGTTGACTCCTGAACCGCAAACTTAAAATTGACGGCACACCGCCATTTTCTCCAAAATTGTGTCGTATGTTGCGAAAGTCAGAGGAGAAGAACCTTGATAGGTCTTTCTTCCCATCGCGATATTTTCCGGATTCATAGGGCCCTCATAAGCTATTTTTATTCTGTCGTAGCGGCTGAAATCATAATACGTCTCCGCGCCTATTCTATTTTCCGAAATTTTTTCCAGGCGGCCATCCCGATAAATCCATTTTCCGCCCGTGCGATATTCCTCATAATTCATCCCCAAAGGCTCCAGAACTTCAAAATAATCGATTTCTGAATTCAGGAAATCTCCGTCCAGACTCACCAATGTAATACAGTCCGACAAGTCCGTCATTACAGATACATATTCACGGGGATCCACTGTCTCCGACATGCGTTGGCATGCCAGAGTATTCTCATACCATTTCAGATCGGTGTCCCATTGCCAGTACCTTTCATCTCCCCTGTGATCCGGCAGATCATATTTTTTAACCAGCTCCTCCCCCAGTAGCGAGGTCAGCTTTTGCGCTCCATAGACATTCAGATGTTCTGCATCCGCAAAATCTTTTTGAAAATCCATACCCAATTGATCCGTCATCCGATTATAATCCGTATAAGCATAATTTTCTTTCGCCAGCATTTCTTCAGCGGCATTTAAGATTGCCTGTTCCTCCGCTCCCACCGGAAAGGGAATCACGATAAATTCAATCCTGCTGTTATGCTCTTCCGCCAGGGCGATCATGTTTTCCAGCCATTCCCGGTTTTTCTCACTGAGATCCCCGACAGCCGGATCATTCACTATGTCCAGATCCAGCCAGGATTCTCCCGCCCTGCAGGTAATATACTCTCCTCTGCCAAAGGAGTTTGGCGCATACTCCACAAAATCATTTTTCTGAAGTTCCCGATACCGGGTGTGGATAATCGGGAAACGCAGATAAAATGCTTCCCTGTCTTCTTCCTCGACATATTTGTTCACTAGGGCAATAGAATTCGGGGAAGTTTTCAGCGAAAGGTAATTCCTGTATACATTTGACACCACAAGCTGTTTATCGTATGACAGCGCGTGCAGATCCACATAGATAACCGAAGGATTCTGCGTCTTATAAAGTTCTATCAGATCATGATAAGCGGAATTCTTATCCTGGCTGGAAACAGACATGTCAAAGGAAGCTATTCCATACTTTTCCCAAAGTACTGCCGGTTGGATTCCAAAATAACAATGGCTGCTCCCTACGAACACCACGTCGATCAGGCCTTCCGGCGTGGAATACAGCTGCTCCACAGAGGACAGATATTCTCCCGTTGTATCTTTCCATTTCAATGCGTTATACGCGGAACTGATCAACAGTGCCAAAATAACAAAAAAACAAACACATTTTGTACAATATGAGAGACCTTTTTTCATACCCGCCCCGTTAAAAATTAAAGTATATGAACTGGCTGGAATCAAAATCAACGCCATACACTCCGTAAACGATCACGGAAAGCGCTAACCCATACATTACCAGCCAGCGGAAAACAAGATTCTGCCTGCAGAGGACTTCTCCTAGGTTAACGCCCTTCCAATATCTCACAATGTCCACAATGACAAGAACCAACAGGGCCGCCAGCAGGATCAGATGTTCCCGCCTGTCAATTCCATAGTTAAAAAGACTCTCATCAAAAATCACCCAGGGATTCCACCGCAGGAATAGATTTTTGACATAAAGAACCGCCCTGTCTATGGACTCCGCCCGGAAAAAGATCCAGGCAAAGGATGTCAGCGCAAAGGTGACCGCCATTTGGCCCAGCCGGAAACTGAACACATCCCTCTTGACCTGAAGCAGGTTCAGCACTTTCTCCCGAATCGGTTTCAGAAGATCACCGGCCACTCGGTAGAACCCATGAATCATTCCCCAGGCCACATAGGTCCACGCCGCGCCGTGCCATAAACCGCTGCATATAAAAGTTATCATCAGGTTGACATATTTTCGAAACTTTGATTTGCGGTTCCCGCCCAGAGGAATATAGAGATAATCCCGGAACCAGGTGCTGAGGGAGATATGCCATCTCCTCCAGAAATCTGCGATGCTCGTGGCAAAATAAGGAGTGTTGAAATTTTCCATCAGGTCGAAGCCCATTACTTTTGCAGCCCCGATCGCGATGGCCGAATATCCGCCAAAATCACAATAAATCTGGATTGCGAACCCAACGGCGCCCAATACGGCCTCAACCGTACCAATCGCATAGTATTGTTCAAACACCCCATTTACAAAAAGGGCAACTCTGTCCGCAATCACCATTTTCATAAACATGCCCCACAGCATCATAATAAAACCCTGGGTCATTGCAGCCGGGGACATAAGCCTTTTTTCTTTCACCTCATGAATCTGCCGAAACAGATTTTTGCTTCTCTCAATGGGACCGGCGACCAGCTGGGGGAAAAAGGAGACAAAGAGGGCATACTGCAGGAAATTGCGCTCCGCCCTGCAGTCTCCCCTATATACGTCCACCATATATCCCAGGGCCTGAAAGGTATAAAAAGAAATTCCCACAGGAAGAAGAATGTCAAATGGGTTTTGTATCACCTGAATGGAGAAAGCAGCTAGAATCTTATTGAGATTGTTCAGGGCAAAATCAAAGTACTTAAAGAAAAACAGGACGCCCAGATTCAGGGCAAAACCGCCGAACATCACCCATTTCTTCGCATTTCTGCTCTTCAGCTTTTCAATCAAAAGGCCTGCCGTATAGGTAACCACGGTGGAAAAAACAATCAGGGCCGCATATTTGACATTCCAGCACATATAAAAATAATAGCTGGCGATCAGCAGCCAGACACACCTCAGCTTTCTGGGGATGACGGCATAAATCAATGTCACAATAGGGAAAAAAATCCAAAAGTCAATGGAATTAAAAATCATTCTGACAGTTTCCTCGGTTCTGTCATGAAAAAAATTGACAGAACTTCTCTCAACATTAAAATTTTAAAATGATACCGTGTCGATTATACCACAATCACCCCGCATCCCGCAAGCCTGAAAAAGACTTCCGGGTCCAAACCTTCCGAATCCAAAGAGAACTCTTATCTTCAGGCTTTTTCTTCTTGCACACTGCGTCCATGCTTTCTGCAAAACTCCGGCAGCGCCGCCCGTCCCAGCCCCGTCACAGGCCGGATCCACTTCCCGGAATACAGGTGTATCTGCATCAGGACATACCTCACCGGCTCGTCGATGTAGCAGCACAGGAAAATCGCCCAGTAGGGAAGATGCAGGACAAAGCCGGACAGCAGAACGCAGGGAAGGGTCATGACATACATGAACACGATTTCCAATGTAGTGCCGTACACCGCATCTCCCGAGGCCCGGTAGGTGTCGTTCTGGATCCAGTTTCCCATGCGGATCACCGAAATCACGGCAAAGAAGATCAGGAACGTGGTCCCCGCCCTGTAGGACGCCCCCTCCAGACTCATGCCCCGCAGGATCGGACCGTGGACCAGAAGCAGAAGGACGTTTACGCCTGCGATCACGCCGCTGCACAGATATACCAGCCGCTTTGCCCTCTCAAAGGCCGTATCCAGCTCTCCCGCCCCCACGCAGGTTCCTATCAGAATGGAAGCAGCGTTGGAAAAACCCGCAAAAAAGCCGATGATAAGACCTTCCAGGGTCCGAAAGACCGCCAGGGCCGCGATGACCTGCTCCGACTGCCGTCCCAGGGTGATATTGATGACCATGTTTCCCACGCCGATCAGGATCTCGTTGCACAGGATCGGAAAACACTTGATAAAATAGGATTTGACAAATTCCGCGTTCCACCGGAAATGCCCCCGGATATGAAACAGATAGTGAAAATTCGTCTTCCAGGCCAGGAGATAAATGGTCAGGAGATTGATCACAGCCGCGCAGGTGGTGGCAAGGGCCGCCCCCCGGATCCCCATGGCCGGAGCGCCGAGATTTCCGTAGATGAACACCCAGTTTAAGAAGAGATTGGCGCCGACGGAGGCCACGGAGGCGATGAGGGGGATTCGTACCCTCTCCGTGGAGCGCAGAAGGCAGCTCATGGCCATGGAGAACACCTGAAAGAAATAGGCGAATCCCACGATCCGCAGATAGTTCACACCGATCTCCTGGATCACCGCCTTATCCGTATAGATCCGCATGACCAATTCCGGGGCAAAGATGGCAAGACAGCCGAATACCGACGCCACGGTCATCATGCACACCCAGGTCATGCCGTAGGCCCTCTCGATGCCGTCGTCCTCTTTCGCGCCGTAATACTGCGAAAAGAACAGCATACCGCCGCCCACAAAGCCCCAGTAGCCCGAAAACATCAGGGAGGAAAACTGGGCGCAGAGCCCCAGAGCCCCCACGGACAATTCCCCCAGGGGCGCCACCATCATCGTATCCACCATGCTGGCCGTGGTGGTCAGCAGGTTCTGCACGGCGATGGGTATGGCGATCACCGCCAGATTCTTCAGAAATTCTTTCCAGGGAAAAGCTCCCCTTGTCCTCTGTTCCATTCCTCTCTCCGCGAATAGAGAAAACTAAAGCAAAATGTAGATCAAAGTAGCGCACAATCCGATTCCAAAGAGCATCAGCCCGAAGGATAAGCTCCTGGAGATAATGTCGCCGTCCTCTCTCAGCTCCATGTGTTTCATGGCAAAGACATGCACATAATCCCTGCCCGGTTCCGGCTCCCGGCCCGAAAACCGGTTCCGCAGACGGCAGAAGGCGTTGGCAAGCCGCCCGGCCGTCTCCGTGAGAAGATTGCCCTCCGTCCTCTCCGCCGGCAGGGGGGAATCCCGGAGCAGGGTCCTCCGCAAGAGCTCTGCCATTCCGTCCACAAAGCTGTCCAGGATCCGGGAGGCCACGCCGCCCACCAGGGGAAGGCCCTTAAGCACCAGCGGACGATAGACCAGTTCCTCCAGATCCAGGCGCCTGGGCCAGCAGTTCTTGTAGCCGCTCTTCCTGTCATAGAGGAAGACCCGGATGCCGCCAAAATAGACCACAGCCCCCACCGCCAGCGTCACCACGGCTCCCTGCAGGCTTTCCCAGGAAAAGTATGCCGCCGCTTCCCCGGCGGTTTCCGATACGCCTAAGAAGCCCTGGGCAAAACCAGCCGCCCGCTCCATCAGCCCGTGGGGGAAAAGCCCCCACACAAACAGCGCTGCCCCGCTGACCGTAAGCGCCGCGCCGTTGTCAAAACTCAGATATTTCTTTTTTCGATCATAAATCGCCTGGAGCCCGGCGTCCGCATTTTTTTCGATAAAGATCGACACAAACAATTTTGTCATATAGGCCAGGGTCAGACCGCCGCTCAGCAGAAAGACGATCTCCGCTCCCCGGATCCAGGGCGCGCTCCCATAGGCCAGGATGCTCTCGTGCAGCAGGGTTTTGCTGACATAGCCCCCAAACAGAGGAATTCCCGAAATCGCCAGACCGCCGATCAGGAACAGGATCTTCAAAAGAGGCTTTTTCCGCCCAAAGCCCCGGATCCGGTTTAAGTCCAGCCCGTGGGTATTCTGAAAGATCGCTCCCGCCGCCAGAAAGAGCAATAATTTAATCAGGGAGTGGTTCGCCATGTGGAGGAAAACTCCCCGGGCGGCGACGCCGTTTCCCTCTCCCAGAAGCGTCATCATTCCCGCGCCTACGAGGATAAAGCCGATCTGGGACATGGAGGAACAGGCCAGTGTCCTCTTTAAATCTATAGAAAAGACCGCCAGCAGGGCTCCCAAAAACATCGTGAGGACGCCGATCATCAAGAGGATCCTCCCCCAGGTCCCGTTTCCCGAGAACAATCTGACAGATATCACCAATATACCAAAGATCCCCGTCTTTGTCAAAATCCCGGACAGGAGCGCGGAGGCCGGTGCCGGTGCCACGGGGTGGGCCTTAGGGAGCCAGATGTGCAGGGGAAAAGCGCCCGCCTTCGCTCCAAATCCCACGAGCATACAGAGTCCGGCCGCAAACAAAATCTCCTGGTTCCGGCTGACCTGAGCGGCCGTCCTGATCCCGTCAAAATCCAGCGTCCCCAGCTCATGGTACAATAGAAACAATCCCATGAGCAGGACCATGCCGCCGATCACCGCCACCGCCAGGTAAGTGCCCGCCGCCCGCAGGGCCTCCCGGGACTCCTCCTGGGCCACCCACACATAGGAAGTAAAGGACATGATCTCAAAAAACAGAAAGAGCGTAAAGAGGTCCTGGGAGAAAAAGACGCCCATGGTGGCTCCGAGGGTCAGCAGCATGAATGCGTAAAAGCGCATTTTATTCGAGTGTCCCTGAAAATAGGCCCTGGAAAAAACCGTGGCCGCCAGCCACATAAAGGCCGTGATGATCCCGTACAGCCCCCGGAAACCGTCCAGCTGAAAGCTCAGCCCGAATCCGCAGAGATCCCTGACATACGCCCGGATCGTGCCTCCGGCCGCAAGGCCCCCGACATTCCGCGCGGTCAGATACACCGCCAGTCCAAACTCCAGCACCAGAAACAGATCCGCGAAAACCACCCTGGCCCGCTCTCTCTTCTCCCCCAGGCAGGCGATGACCGCCGCCCCGAGAAATGGCCCGAATATCAGAAAGTATAAAATCACACCCATTGCCTTGCCTCCTAAAACGCCGAATAGACCACGTCCCCGATCAAATCTGTCAGGAGTTCCGGCCGAAGCCCAATCAGGACCATCACCGCCGCAAAAATACACAGGGGAAGCAGCATCTTCCACCCCGGGTCCGAGACCTCCCCCAGACTGTCATAGCGAAAATCCTGGCCCGGGAAAAAGGCCCTCACAGAAATGCCCAGCATATAGACAGCCGTGAGGAGCGCCGAAATCATCAGCGCCGCGATGCCCAGATAGGAAAGGAGCCCGCCCTCCGCCACCGCGGCCTTGGCAAGATACCACTTGCTGACAAAACCCGTGAGTCCCGGCACTCCCATCAGGGCCATCCCGGAGACCGTAAAGAGCAGAAAGACTGTGGGCATCTTTCTCCCCAGGCCGTCCAACTGGTGCACGTAAGTCCGCTCCGTCCGATAGATCACCGCCCCCGCGCAGAAGAAAGAACAGATCTTCATCACCGCGTGGCACACCATATGACAGAGCGCTCCCATGAGCCCCAGGGGGGACATCATAGTCACGCCGAATAAAATATACGAGAGATTGCTCACCGTAGACCAGGCCAGCCGGCGCTTGAGATGAGTCTCCTTCAGCGCCCTGCTGCAGCCATAAACTACCGTAAAGATCGTCAGCGCCGTCAGCACCTTCTGGGCCCAGGTGCCTCTAAGGAGCGCCGTGCCGAAGATAAAGTACGTCACGCGGATATTGGCGAAGGCCCCCGCCTTTACCACCGCCACAGCGTGCAGAAGGGCCGTCACCGGCGTGGGCGCCACACCGGCCTTGGGAAGCCATGCGCTGAAAGGAAACATCGCCGCTTTCACGCTGAAACCGCAGAAGCAGATCACATAAATCAGCAGCATCAGTCCCCGCTTATCCCCTAAGACAGCCGCATCCAGCACACCCCCGGGAGTGAAATCCGCCGTGTTTCCGTAGACCAGGATAAAGATCATGCCGATAAAGGCGAAGGCCGCACCGCCCAGGGAATACCAGAGATAAGTCCTTCCGGCGCGGATCGCCTCCTTCGTCAGCGTGTGCATGACCAAGGGCACCGTCACCAGGGTGAGCATCTCATAAAAGAAATACAGCGTCACCAGATCCTCTGCCATAGAGATCCCCAGCGTCACCCCGTAGGTCATCACATAGAACATAAAGAAGACCCTCTCGTGCTTCTCATGGGTCATATACTCAAAGGAATACAAGGTGGCCAGCGGCCAGAGAAAGGCGACGAGCGCGGTGAACACGCTTCCCACGGCATCCAGCCGGAAACTGATGCTGAGCTGCCCGGTAAACCGGAAAAGTGTGAATGCTCCGGCGGGCCTGTTCAGGATCAAAAGAAAGGCCAGGGCGGAGGTCAGCAGGACCACGCCTTCCGTATAGATCATCATCGCGCCCCTCTTTTTCCAGGGGATGACAGGGATCCCTGCGCCCCCGATCAGAGGAAGCAGTACGGCGACCACTAAAAAAACTTCCCTCATTTTTTATCCTCCTTACAGGATCGCGTCGGAGATACCGTTTACAAAGGCCAGGATGCGCCCGGGAAACAGTCCGATCAGCAGCGAAAGTAACGTTACAAACCACAGAGTCAGCGTCATCAGATCCGCCTTCTCCCGCTCTTTCGGCCCCCAGTCCCCTTCTTCCCGCCCCGGCAGAAACCCCCGGATCGAAACCGGAAGAAGATACCCCGCCGTGAGAATCGCGCTGACAAGCAGCACCGCGGGACCGAGATAGGAAAGGTCGCCCAGCCCCGCGTCCAGGGATCCTTGACAGAGATACCACTTGCCGATAAATCCGGCGGTGGGCGGGATGCCGATCAGGGATAGGGAGGCGATGGTATACCCCCAGAGAGTCAGACCCATCTTCTTTCCGATCCCAATGTAGTCCTCCGCCTGGGTCTTTCCCGTCCTCAAGATAAAGATCCCCGCCGTCATAAAGAGGGCACATTTCACCAGGGCGTGCGCTAAAAGCTGCAGGATGGCCCCGGCAAAGGCCTGGGGCGTAAAGAGCGCCAGACCGAATAAAATATACGAGACCTGACTGACCGTGGAATAGGCGAGCCTCTTCTTAAACCCTTTTTCCAAAAACGCCAGCATGGAACCCAGAAACACCGTGATCAGCGCCAGGGTCAGCCAGACCTTCTGCACCCAGGTCCCCCGCAGAAAATTAGGGCCGACGATAAAATAGACCGTGCGGATCACGGCCAGGACGCCGCACTTTACGATGATGGCGGAGAGCGCCGCCGAAGCGGGAGCCGGCGCGATGGGATGCGCCGTGGGGAGCCAGGCGTGCAGGGGGAACATCCCCGCCTTTGCCCCAAAGCCCACCAGCATGGCGAATACGGCCACCAGAAGAATCCTGTGGTTTTGCTGCGCCAGCGCCGGGTTCAGGACGCCCCCTGCCCGGAAGGTCACGGAACCGCAGGACTGGTACAGAATAAAGATACCGAAAAGGGCGAGATACGCCCCCGCCAGGGAATAAAACAGGTATTTCAGCGCCGCCATAACCGCCTCTCTCCCGCCCCTGCCGATCACAAGGGGCATGGAACAGAGCGTCATAAATTCAAAAAAGAAATAGAAAGTAATCAGGTTCGACGCGCCGTCCAGGGCGATCAGCGCCGCATAAGCAAGAAAAAAGAACCCGTAAAAGCGCTTCTCCTCCCCCTCATGCCGCATATATTTGAACGAATAAAAGCACACGGCCGTCCAGATCACCACGGTCAGGACCAGAAAGATCCGGCCCACATCGTCCAGCCGGAAGGAAACCGGTATCCTGTCCACGAGGTAAAAAAGGATCGTTTCCCTCCCCTCTCCAAACGCCGCCGCAAGGGCGGTGACGGCGGCCAGGATCATAACGCCGCCTGTGAAAATATGCAGTTTTCCGTCTCCGCGGTCCGGGGCTTCCGCTTCTGAACGCTTCCCTTGACTCAGGTGCTCCGCAAAGGAAGCGGTCAAAAGCAGGATCCCTGCCAGCAGGGCCACAGTCATTGATAACACCAGCATAGGTCATCCCTCTTTCTACGCGAACATGTCAAGGCCCTTCCGGATCAGATCCACAATGGGTTCCGAGGACAACCCCAGGAACAGGTTCAGCGCGATAAAACATATCATGGCAAGGCTCTTTGCCGGGCAGTCCCGCATGTGCAGGACCGTATTGCCCTCCGCCTCTTCTCCCCCGCCGTCCGCCGGCAGGGGCGTATAAATCCGTATCACGGTCTTCAGGAAGTACATGGCGTTCAGGATCGTGCTCACCGCCAGCGCCACCACGGTCACCAGCATCTTGCCGTCGTTTTCCATGGCGGCCTGGGCGAACAGGATCTTGGAGATAAAGCCGGAGAACATGGGAAAACCCACCATGGAGAGAGCTCCCACGGTGAAGGTTACCCCCGCCAGCCGGTTCCGGTAGCCCGCTCCGGTCAGCCGCCGGATGCTTCTCTGTTTGTCCGACACATCGGTCAGTCCCGACGCTGCGACGAACAGAAGGGATTTGGTCGCCCCATGGGAGAGGATGTGAAAGATGCTGGCGATCATGCCGGCGGTAGTTCCCAGGCCGAATCCCATGTAGATATAACCGATCTGCGCCACGGAGGAAAAGGCGATCATCCTCCGGATATCCTTCTCCCGGATGGCGCTGACGGAGCCGAACAGCATCCCCGCCACGCCGAAGACAAACAATACATTGATAACCTTGCTCCGGACGATCAGGTCAAAGCCGATCACCTGATAAAAGATCTTGATCAGCAGAAAGATATACCCCTTGGAGACCAGGGAGGACAAGATCGCCGCCGAGGACAGCGTGGAATAGCCATAGGCGTCCGGGAGCCAGGCGTGGAACGGAAAGAGCGCGCTCTTGATCGCCAGGCCCACTGCCATAAAGCTGATGGCGATCAGCAGTGGTATATGATATTCCCCCGTCACGGAAAGCAGCTGCACCTGGATCTTAATGTGGTCCATGAGGAGCTGCCCCGTGAGGTCATAGAGAAAAACGATCCCCAGGAGCAGAAGGCCGGATCCCAGAAGGCTCATGATCATATATCTCACCGCCGCCTCAATGGTCCTGCCCGTCTGCCGGATCATGATCAGACCGCAGGCGGAAATGGTATTGATCTCCACGAAAACATATGCCGTAAACAGGTCCTTCGTATAGATCAGCGCCAGCAGGGAACAGAGAAGCAGGTTCACCATCACATAATAGAGATTCTGTTTCCCCTCTTCGATCTCCAGAAGACGCTCCGCCGCGCCGCCCATCATACAGAGCAGCATGACGATGCAGAAAAACACCGCCATGCCCGCCTCCAGGACGCCCACCCGGATCTCATTCCCCCAGGGCGCGGGGAAATGCCCCATGGTGTAGACATAGCTCTCCCCGGTCCCCAGCACGAAGACCAGCGTGGCGGCGGAAAGAACGCCTGCGATCGTGATCACCGCCGCATTCAGCGCTTTCGCCGCCTTCCCGCTCAAAACGGAGGACAAGGGCCCCGCAAACAGCGACAGCAGGATGCTGAAAAAGGGAAAGTTCTGCACGAAGCTCATGATTTTTCCTCCTTCTTCAGCAGGGTGGAGATTTCGTCCAGATTCAGCGTGTGGTACCGCCGGTACAGACGGATGGTCAGCGCCAGCATCAGGGCGCTGACGGAGACGGACACCACGATGCCGGTGAGCACCAGACCGCTGGGGATCGGATTGATATAGGCTTCCACGCTCTGCACCCCGTCCACCACGATGGGCGCCTTATGTCCCTCGATATAGCCCTTCACCGCAAGAAAAAGATATACGGAAGTGTCCATGATATTCATGCCGATGATCTTTTTGATCAGGTTCTTCTGCATCAGCAGATTGGAAAAGCCGATGCCGAAGAGGATCATGGCCACCGCTTCCTCATAATTCCGAAAGAGATTCATAACATCCATTTTAATCTCCATTCCGCCGTCTATGGCTGACTACATTCTGCCCTCTCACATCAATATCCGCCCTTGCGGAACATTACATAAAAGGTGTACATGGTTCCCGCCACCACGATGCCGACGCAGATATTCAGCACCAGGATCAGACCGCTGCTCAGGATCGCTCCCGGCGTTCCCAGGGGAATCACGCTCTCTATGTGGTTCGCTCCGGTATAGAAGGAATAACTCTTCGCCAGGCAGTAACATCCCAGAGCACTGACGCTCAGGACCTTATAGGTCTTTTCCGAGAAAAATTTCTCCGTCTTTGCAAAGCCGAAAGCGTTGAGATACAGAATCAGCCCCGCGCCGATCACGGCCCCTCCGGAAAACCCGCCGCCGGGACCCAGGTGTCCGCACAGGATGACATAAATTCCAAAGAGGATGATGGGCGGCACCAAAACTTTGGAAACCATCTGCAGGATAACATCGTTTTTCGGCTCATAGACGCGGTCCGTCTCCTCTTCCGTGTCTCTCTCCCCCTTCTTTTTGTCATGACGCAGCAAAATGAGCACAGTGCAGGTGGCGGCAAACAGCACATGGGATTCCCCCAGGGTGTCGAAGGCCCTGTAATCCAGGATCATGCCGGTCACGATGTTCACCGCCCCGGTCTCCTGCAGCCCTTTTTCGATATAGCGCCGGGAAACCTCGTTGTTCACGGGCTTCTCATCCTCTCCGTAGCTCGGCAGAAAGCTGACGGCGATCAGGAGCATAATTACAAGGAAAAAACAGAACGCGACGCAGAAGATCCGGTACAATTTCTCAAAAAGCTTCACCGGCCTGTTATCGGAAATACGGTAAACCTTATCCAGCCTCTCCTTTTTTTCTTTCCGGAGAGCTTCTTCCTTTTCCGGTTCCAAAGTCCTTTCGGCCTGTGGTTTCATCCGCAGGTGCTCCAGATAGGGATCCCTCTGCCCCGCAAACCACTGCTCCATCCGGTAGGAAAGCTTTTTTTTGTATTCTTCCTCCGAAAGCTTTCTACTCATCCTTCTTCTCCTTCCTGTCGGATTCAACGATGGCATGGATCTTCTTCAGCGTCACAAAAAACAGAAGGCTCGTGATCCCCGCTCCCACAGCCGCCTCCGTGATTGCCAGATCCGGGGACTCCAGAAGAATCCAGATGATGGACATGACAAGACTGTACGACATAAAAATCAGGATGGAATTCAATAAATTTTTTGACAGGGACGCCGCCACGGCGCAGACCACCAGGAACAACAACAGGATATCCGTAAAGACCGACATTTCAGACCGCCTCCTTTTCATAACCATTGTTCTGCCGCACTTCTCCATGCCGTTCAACCGACTTGCTTTATCGCTGCTCCGCCGGTTTTCCGCGAGCTATCCATCGGCAGATCCGGCTTACTCTTTTTCTTTCTCCCCGGGCTCTATGTTCTTCTTTTTGTAATGCTTTTCCGGCTCCTCATCCGTAGTCACCTCAAGTCTGGCGATCAGATGGGAGGATGCCGGCGAAGAAAACCACAGGAAGATCACCACGCAGAGCATCTTCAGGGAAGTAAAACTGAAACCGCAGAGGATCATCAGTCCCAGCATGGAAAATCCAATCCCCAGGGTATCCCCCATGGCCGCCGCATGCATCCGGTTCATAACATAACGGAACCGGAACACACCGATCATTTCAAATACAAAGAAGACAATGCCGCAGAGCAAAAACAGACCGCCCGCGCAAAATCTAATCCACTCCAGCGCCGCCATCCTTTTCACCTCTCTCCTC
>CANQCF010000008.1 GCA_947589505.1 uncultured Acetatifactor sp.
AAGGTAAAGCCGGAGCGCACGGATCTCATCGAGACCCGGGTGATCGGCGGCAGGGACTGTCTCGTGATCGCCCTGGACGGCACCGTGGAAGTAAACGGGATCACCATCCGCAAATCCCTGGCGGACAACGACATGAGCGATACCTGATAAGTTACTGAAAAATCTCTTTCGGCAGGCTGGCGGCCGCGCAGGCCGTCCCGTAGCCGACCCTCTCATTGGGATAGGCGCTCTCCCCCCGCAGGGGAAGGGCGCCGGCCCGGAAATAAGCCTTCACCTTTTCCCCGTAGAGATAGGGATCATTTCCCCTGAGGATCCCCCATTCCATTAAGAGCGCCGCGCTGCCGCTGACGATGGGCGCGGCGAAGGAAGTCCCGGAAACCGTCACAAAACCGCCGTAGGGATCCGGGGCGGCGATATTGACTCCCGGCGCTACCACATCCGGCTTGATCGTCCCAAATCCCACTCTCTCCCCCTCTGATTCAGAGCCGTAACCCCTTCCCGAAAAATCCGCATAGGAATCCGAAACCGTGTCCATGGCGCCCACGGTGATGACCTTCCCCGCCGTGGAGGGAATGGTCAGGGTCACGGCCGGGGAGGGTTCCAGAAAACCGGTTCCCTGGTTCCTCGTGACGGCGGAGGGCAGATACAGGTAATACTGTCCCGTAACCACCCGGACAGGCTCTAACCGGAACTGCCAGATACCGCTGGCAAGGTAATTCCTGCCCGCCGAGGGAATCATCTCCAGATAGATCTCCTGGGAAGTGGAATAAGGGGTTGGCTGGCCGTAATACACCAAAATTCTGGTGTTCTCCGCCTCCAGGGAATACCCCGTCTCGGAGACGCCCTGGCCCGGGTTTAAATACAGCAGAGTCCCTCCCGGGGCCCGGAGAGTGATCCGGTACTCGTCGCTGAACTGCTTCCAGAGCTGGACGCTTAAGTTTCTCTCAAAACCGGCGATGGCCAGTTCAATCACCCGGCGGCGGTCGATCTGTCCCTGCACGTGTCCCGAGGCATTCCCCTCGTTTCCGCTGGCCACGCAGATGGCCGTCCTTCCGATCTCCGAGGCGTTGTCTAAGAACCGCTCCAAAAGGGAGCTTCCGTTGTGGGGGCCGTAGGTGTTTCCAAAGCTCAGGTTGATGACCAGGGGCATCCCCAGTTCCTGGCCCTTTCGCAGCGCGTAAGTCACCGCCCGCATGATCTGCGTGGTCTTGGAATACCCGGCCGCCTCCCCGTTCCCGCCGCCCAGCTTGACGATCAAAAGGTCCGTTCCCGCCGCCACTCCCCGGTAGCCGGAGATGGGGGAGGCCGCCGCAATGCCCGCCACCGCCGTGCCGTGCCCGCTGACGTCCAGGCTTGGCACCAGGGCGAAGCCCTCCGCCTCCGTCCTGGCCCGCAGGGCCTCGTTAATCCTGTCCCGGTCAAATTCCACCCCGCCCCGAAAACCCTCCGGCGGGCCCGGAAGTCCTTCCCTCTGCTCCAAAGTCTGGTCCCAGAGGAACCGCACCCGGGTACTGCCGTCCTGGTTCCGAAACTCCCTGCGGCGATAGGCAAGGCCGCTGTCCAGAACCGCAAGGAGCACCCCGGAACCGCTCAAAAAAGGCTCCCGGTCCAGCACGCTGGAAATACACGCTCTGGCCGAGGGCCCTTCCACACTGTAATAAAAATTTTTCGGTTTTTCAACATATTCGATCCCCGGATTCGCGGTGACGGCGTTCACCAGTCCCTCCGGCACGGTGAGGATCGCATAACCGGCGATCAGGGGTTCCACGACAACGCCGTCCGTCTGCAGATCCGTCAGACTGCAGTTGTACTTCACGATCAGCTCCCAGGTTCTCTCCGCCGCGTCAAAGCCCACGTTCAGGTCCATGGTCTGCTCCCGGACCGCCTCGGGAGTCTCCAGGGCAAGGTTCAGCTGGTTCTCCATCTTTTCGGACATAATGCCCTCCCAAAAGGATATTCCCTACATACCTATGACCGCCCGCGGCCTTTCAGCACTCCCGCAATACCGCCTACTCTGTTTTCCCCGCTTCTTTCATGATCTCACGCATCTGTTCCGGCGTAATGACATCCGAATAGATTCCATCCACCTGAGATTCCGCCATGCGCTGTGCATCTGTCGTCTCATCCACTGTGTGCACATACAGTTTCAGCGGATAAGGTTCCAGGCTCTGCAGGATTTCCGGACTAACCCATGTATAGGGCATCACCAGCACCGGAATTCCCTTTTCCTGACAAAAGCCGCCAACTTCTTCTCCTCCCGGGAACCCTATATAATACAAGGTATAAATGTAATTCTTGAAAGAATAGACTTCTTCCACTTCCTCATACATTTGCTCATAGTAAAGCTGCACAATGAGTCTTTCCAGGACAGACTCATATCCATTGTCCAGCGCAGTGTTCACAATCAGCGTAAACTGACTTTTTACATCCGGACTGTATTTGGGATCCAAAACCACATACATATCTTTGTGTTCATCCATAATCCGGTAGAGATCCAAAAGCGTCAGCGGCGTGTATTTTCCATAGATAGGCGTCTTTAGAAACGTCTCGCAGTCTGGCGCCTCTTTCACCTCATCCGTCCAGCCAAACGCTTCGCTTTGCCCCAGATCGCTGTCCCAGTCATGGCGAAGAACCATTATGTTATCCGATGTAATGGAACAATCCGCTTCAAAAACTCTCTGTCCCAAAGAATAATTGTATTCAAAGGCTTCCAGAGAATTTGTCAGAGTATCTCCCTGTTCTGTCTTCCCCAGCGCATGACACACTACCGGGTACCTGTCGTACCAGTTTCCGGTATCCCCTTCTCCGCAGGAAGCAAAACACAATACCATACACCAAAAAGCCAAAAGCCATTTATATTTTTTTATCGCCTTATCAGTCATATTGATTTTCCTTCCTTATCACTTGCTGCAAAACATTTTGAAAATGACTCCTCATTTTCAATCTTTACCTCCTCTTCACAGCAATTTCTCATCAATCAGAAACCGAAAAGATTTCCTTCAGATATTCCCGCTCCATCAAATGGTTATATTGCAGCATCTGATATTCCAGGAATTCCGGTTCCTGGCCGAATTCCTGTACTGTCTGCCGGGAGATATTCGGATATTGTTTTCTGAATTCCAATAAAAATTTATAATAAGCAGGGAGTTTCACTCCCGCACACTCCAGCAGGGCTGCACCCAGATAATTGGCGCTCATATCTCCGTATTCCGGAATGTCCAGTTCATAATTTGCCCAGATAACATAAGGGGTGATGTACTTTCGCTCCGTCTGTTCCTGTTCCGTAAGCCCGCTGCCCTCAAACATTGCGTTATAAAAATCATTTCCCAAATTAGGCTGATGATCGCCAAACATACAGATAATAACCGGCTCATCGACCTTTTCAAAATAACCGATTAAATTTGAAAACGCCTCATCCGTTACCTTCATCAAATTCAGATAGGTCTCCGCATCAAATAAATATCCCGCCTCCTCCGCCGGAACATTTCCAACCTTTTTGATCTTGATAGGCGTTTCCACCTGACCATAATAATCCGCGTGATTTTGAATGGTCACGTCAAACAGAAAGAAGGGCTTGCCTTTGTCACGATGCTCAAAATGCCATATAATTTCATTGAAGTTGCATTCATCTGACAAAAAATTGCCGACATATAGATAGGGGGTTTGAAACTCGCTCTGGTCAATAAAATCGTCGAATCCAAAGTATTGAAACGCCTTTTCCCGGTTCCACGCACCCGGACCGCTGGGATGCATCCCAAATGTCTGATATCCCTGCTCTCCCAGCACACTGGCCAGGGAAGACATATCATGATTTACCTGCAGCGCATACGGTATGGCCGCCGGGGCTAAAAAAGCAAGGCTGTCTCCCGTCAGCGCTTCGAATTCGCTGTTGGCCGTAAGGCCTCCCAGAATCTTGACATAAGTATTGCCCTTCGCTGCAGAACCGTTGAGGGAATCCACAAAGGGCATAAACTCCTCCGTAGTTTCCAAATTTCCCAAAACCCGGAGATCCGACCACGCCTCGTTCATAATAAAGATAATATTAGGTTTTTTCTCCTCCGTTTCCAAGCCCTGATAATTTTCATCCGCCCACTCCGCGATATCCAAAAGCCTGGCCTCCGAATATCCGGCCGGCTTACTCATGTGAAGTTCATCCATGCCGATCATAAATCCCAACAGGAAACCATTCACCCTTTCATTTTCCGTAGAATTCCAATAATGTCCGCTCAAATCTTTTTTCTCGAGATAACCGGACTTTTCCCAGAAAAACCAAAAGGCAAAACACCCTGCCAGCGCGACAGCCGTCACAGCAATATGATACCTGATTCCTTTCATTGGAAAATCGCACCAAAGACCCAATGCCATGAAAAAGCAGAAATACAGTATGGAATACCAGAGTTCACCGCTCACTGTCAGGCGGTAATTGTCCAGCACGGAAAGCGCCGTTCCGGTCGCCCGCAGGTCCAGAAAGGTCAACCCGCTTCCCCTGAACAGATTACAGAAATGATTGATTATCATTAGACATAAAAGCAAAAAATTACCTGCTGCAAAAGCTATGCCGGTTCTTTGAAACAGCAAAAGAAAAATGCAGTAAACCGCCAGTATGATTACCACGTTTGCAAACTGTGCGCCGGGCATAAGGCCGCTCATATCACAATTTGGAAGCTCTATCCGCCAGAAAACGCGAACCGGCACCACAATAAGATACAAGATAACAAACAGAAGGGATAAAAATTTTGATTTAACCTTAGGCAATACAAGAAATAAACCTGTACAAAAACTCAGCCCTGTGTATACTATGAACCGCTTATTCAACCCTGAAAATAAAAAATGACCCGAAATCAGAAACAGAACAAACGCTGTCAGCGCCCCCGCCAGAATATGGCCCTTCCTGTTCCATAGCTCCTTCCAATATTGCTTAAGACCCATTATAACTTTTAATGCTATTTTTTCTTTGAACAGCAGTTTATTCATGTTTATTCATTCCCCTTGAGGCAACACCTGTTTCACGCTTTTTTGACGACCTGCCATAGTTTCCGCCAAACCTTTGTATCCCAAATACCTTTCCCGGCTGATTTTTTCCAGCACATCCATGCGCTATCATATCATTTTTATGTTACCCCGTCAAACCATTTTCATCAGAATTCCTCATCCCAAATATTGAAATTAAAAATTCCTCTCTCAAATTCCATGGCGGAATGAACTTCTTCACTGGTATTTCAAATTTCAAGCCGGCCGGATTTCTCATCAAAAAATTTTTAGTTATCACAGATGTCTAAAGCAGCTTTGATACCCTTTTTCACGGCCGTCTTTATTCAGAAAAATACTCCCTCATGAGCTTCACCGCGTACCAGGTATCCTTAACGCCTCCTGTCTCCACAGCGGAGTGCATGGCAAGCTGGGGCAGACCGATGTCAGCGCTGGGAAAGGAGACATGGGCGGTGGAGATGTTCCCCAGGGTGCTCCCGCCGGCGATATCCGAGCGGTTGACGTAACTCTGGCAGGGAACCTTGGCCTTTTTGCAGAGGCTCCTGATCTTTGCCGCCGTCATGCCGTCCGTGGTGTACTTCTGCGCGCTGTTGAATTTCAGGACAATCCCGCCGTTTAAGAAGGGCCTGTTTGTGGGATCCGCCTTTTCCGGATGATTGGGATGTACGGCATGGGCGTTGTCCGCGGAGATCATAAAACCCGAGGCGATCCACTCCCGGATCCGGGAAGCGGAAACCTGCAGCGCCTCCCCGACGCGAGCCAGTACATCCTCCAGGAAAGTGGAGTCCGCCCCCTGGCTGGATCCGCTCCCCACCTCTTCGTTGTCAAAGACTGCACAGACCGTAATATAGTCTTTCGGCGCGCACTCCCTATGCCCTCTGGTCAGGGCATAAACGCACTGCAGATCGTCCAGCTTCGGCGAGAGGATCATCTCCCCTTCCGATCCCAAGAAATGCCCCTTTTCCCGGACATACAGAAAGAGATCCTGCCCCAGGATCTCCTCCGGCGAAACGCCTGCCGCCTCTGCCGTCAGCTCCCGGAGGGTTTTCCGGCCCTTTTTCCCGGCTATCGCGAACAGGGGCTGCAGATCCACCTGGGGATTGTACTCCATGCCCTTGTTTGCCGCAGGATTCATGTGGATCGCCAGATTCGGGATCACGCAGAGATCCCGGTCGATGTCCACCAGGCGGGAGACAATCTCCCCGGTATCCGGATCTTCCACGGCGACGCGGCCCGCCACGGAGAGGGGCCGGTCCATCCAGGTGGAATAGATCATGCCGCCGTATTTCTCAACATTAAGGGTGACATACTGCTCGGAACTTTTTTCCGGATTTTCCTTGATCTGAAATGTCGGGGAATCACAGTGGGCCGCAGCCGCATGGAATCCCCTGGCCCCGCCGCCCTCCGGAAGCCGGAAAGCGATCAGGGAACTGTCGTTTCGGGTGACAAAATAACTGCCGCCCCACTCCAGGCTCCAAGTCTCCCGCTCCTTCAGCTCCTGAAAACCCGCCTCCCGGTACTGCTCGGAAAGTTTCGCGATCACATGACAGCGGCTGGGACACGCTTCGATAAAGCGCAAAAGTTCCTCCGCACATCTTACGGATTCCTTCATGACAATATCTCCTTCATCAATTTCTTTCATACACGACCTTCTCCGCCATCTCGTCCGCCGCCTTCTGTCCGCAGAAAACAGCGGCGATGGCCAGGGCGAAATCCAGGGAAGTCCCCATTCCGCGGGAGGTCAGCACCTTCCCGTCGAGCTCCACGGGGCCCTTTGTCACTTCCGCGCCCTCTAAATGGCTCTCAAAGCTGGGATAACTGCAGGCTTTCCTTCCCTTTAACATTCCGCGGTGCCCCAGGATGCTGGGAGCCGCGCAGATCGCCGCGATATACTTCCCCGCCCCATAAAATTCATCCAATTTCTTCATCAGGGGTTCGCAGGCCTCCAGGTTCTGTACGCCTTTCGCTCCCCCGGGCAGCACCAGCATATCGTACCCCTCAAAATCCGCCTCTCCGAATATCTTGTCCATCTCCACGGAAATTTTATGGCTTCCCAGGACCCGGCGTTCGCCGCTGACGGAGACCATCTCCGTCTCCAGGCCGCATCTCCTGCAGATATCCACCACAGTCAGCGCCTCGATCTCTTCAAATCCCTCCGCGAAAAAAACTCCGATCTTACTCATACACATTCTTCCTCCTTCTTTTCTGTCATAACCCTGCCGGGATCATTTTTTCTACTATAACCTTTTCAGGATACTCCTTCCGCCTTCACTCATCTGATACCACCCTTTCGGAATCCCTTCCCACTTCAACTCTTCTCATACCACTATCCCGGAATCCCTTCCCTCCTCAACTCTTCTGATGCCACCCTCCCGGGATACCCTTCCCGCCGCAGTCCTTCCATCACGCTCCTTCAAAACTGCCCTTATTTCCATCCCAGGCTTGCCCTTATTTCTCTTCCCGGCTGCCCTTATTTCCCTTCCAACACGCCCCGCGTTCTTCGCAGAATCGCAGCCCCAGCGTTCCGCCGCGCCACGGCCGCCCCGTACAAAAACACCTCTTCTGTCAGCGGTCCAAAAAGATCGGCGCCAACCCGTAAAACAGGCCTCACAGCGCCAGATTCAGCAGCACCGCGCCTATCAGTGCAATCATTATATGACCCGTCACGAACCCCGCCGCCAGGATTCCGATATTCGGCAGGAGGCCAAAATAAACAAATAAAATCTGGATCAGCTGTTTGATCGTCACTCCGGCGTTTACCGGCACGGACAGGTCGATAAAAACGCCCACCGTGGTAGAATAGAGATCCATGGAAAGCATAAACGGCAGGAAGAGCAGGGCTTTCAGGGGATTCTCCCCAAGGATCAGCGCCCCAATGATCAAGGGGAGCAGAAGATCCAGGAAACAGTTCGCCAGACCTCCCATCAGGGACCAGAAAAGCTTCGCCCACGCGCTCTCAGGTATCATGACAAAATAGTCCATCTGCGTGTCCTGTCTCAAAGGATTCCCCATGGACCGGAAAAATACCAGCGCGGTGAGCGTCAGTCCCAGAGGCAGGACGCTGCTCGTCTCTATCACCTGTCTGCACAGGACGCTCACCAGGACGGCCGCCAGAAGATAAAACTCCATGGTCTTCGTGGCGAAACCAAAGTGCGCAAAGCGGAAGCGGTTGTACATGGTCTTGTGGAAAAAGACATTGGCTCCCTGCCCATGCCTCATGCCGTCCCGGCGCAGCTTTTCACTCCGGTCCTTATCTTTCTTGACCACAATGCCATTGCTCTTCTCGGAGCGGGCCTTTTCCAAGAGGGCCGCCGTCTCCTCCGACTTCGCCATGGCGTCCTCATAAAAATCCACTTTGAGGTGCCAGATGACATAGGTCAGAACCGCCAGGCCAACCGCCGTCACCCCGAGGTAAACCGCCGCCATCAGCGTTATTCCCTCCACCGCAGCATGGCAGAAGCCCATGAGCCAGCCCAGGATCGGGACCAGGTGAAAGGCTGTGGAACCGAAGAAATCCGAAGCCGCCTTCAGCACATTATCCGACCCCTGCTTCCAAAACAGCAGGAATCCTCCCGCGAGAAGAAGCAGGATCCCATAGACCGCTGGCCGCAGATACTTTTTCATCCCCGGATAGGAGGAAGTCAGCGCGTAGAGAAGCAGCTGCAAGAGCGTCCCCGCCATGATGGTCAGGCACCACACCACGATCAGCCCCAGCGCCCCTCCCATGGTAAAGCCCATGTTCAGGGTAAGGTTCGGGAGCTGAAACAGCATATACACACTTCCCAGCAGCGCCACTCCCAGCTGGGTCGCCAGCCGGAACATCAGGACCGACTGGGGTTTCATGGGCGACGGAAACAGCAGATTTACATCCGCCGGCAGAAAGATCCGGCTGCCGTTCTTGTCCGCCCCCAGGATCAAAAACACAAAGATCACCAATATGGCCGCCCCGGCCACAAGCTCCGTCAGGTCCGCCTTTTCCACTCCCACGGTCTCCCAGAAAGAAGGTTCTTCCTCCTCTTCGGGAACCGTACCGTCATGGACCATCTCCTCCTGGACAATTTCCTCCTCGGGATCCCCCACATGTTCCGAGACCATTGCCGCGATCAGGCCGATCGCAACGCCGAAAATCACGCAGATCAGGAAAAACACCAGCACCCAGGTTTTCAATAACTTCTTTAATTGATTGACAAAGGTGTGAACGGCATAATAACCAAAGAGTCTCATTCCGCCTGGCCCTCCGTCACCTCAAAATACAGCTGCTCCAGGGTCCTACCATCCTTCTCCAGCTCCTCCCGGGTCAGGTTCGCCCGGATCTCCCCGTTCTGCATGATCAAAGTCCGGTCCCAGAGCATGTCCACGCTGTCGATGATATGGGTGCTGACCAGCATGGTCCGCCCCTCGCTCCGCATCTGCCCGATCAGCTCCTTTAATTCCTTGATCGCGTGGGGATCCAGCCCAATCATGGGTTCATCCAGCAGAAGGATCTTAGGCTCAGGCAGCAGTCCCAGGCAGATATTCAGCTTCTGCTGCATCCCCTTTGACAGCTCGTCCCCAAACTTTTTCCTCTTGTCCGTCAGTTCAAAACGCTCAAAGAGCTTGTCCGCGCGCTCCCTGTAATCCGTGAGCTTATAGGCCCTGGCAAGGAACTCCATGTGCTCCGACACCGTGAGGTTCGGATACAGGGAGGGCATCTCCGGGATGTATCCCAGGAGGCGCCTCGCCTCAGTCGTTTTATTGGGATAGTCTCCCACCGTGATCTTTCCCTCATAGCGCAGGAACCCGATGATGGATTTCATAAGGGTGCTCTTTCCCGCGCCGTTGGGTCCCAGAAGCACCGTCACGCTTCCCGGCTCCAGCTCAAAGCTGACGTCACTGCAGGCGATCGTCTTGCCGTATTTCTTGGTCACATGGGAAACTTTTAACATAATCATATCCTTTCTGTCTGTCAAAAACCTTTCTTCGCCCGCTGTTTCTTTCAGACAGTACCATATTACCAGAAAAAAGCGGAAAAGGGAATATCGAATATCGCACGATAAACCCGGAATAGCAGCGGGACGCGCACGATAGGTTTTGCCTCGATAAAATTAAGACTTTTTTAACTATTCATGTCGGGAAAAGTATGATATACTTGTTTGCGGGGGATCGGAAGATTCTCCGCAAGACAGCGGTTTTGGCCCGCCCTGCCGGAAAGCGCCCCAGAAGAACGGTTTTCCTTCGGATCATCGGCCGCTGAAACTGCTGCCGGGAAACCCTTTAGAAACGGAATCAGAAGAAAATGGAAATTGAGCGAAAATTCTTATTAAAGGCCCTGCCTGACGAACTGTCAAATTACCCCTGCCATCACATCCAGCAGGCTTACTTAAACGTGGACCCCGTGATCCGCATCCGCAAGGAGAACGAAAATTACTATCTCACCTATAAGGGCCGCGGCATGCTGGCCCGGGAGGAACATAACCTGCCGATCACCGAGGAGGCCTATCAGCACCTTCTGACAAAAGTGGACGGCAATATCATCTCTAAAAAGCGGTACCTGATACCGCTGAACCATCCCGGATTTAAGGAGGGGTATCCCGCGCCACCCGCCGACTATTCCCTGACCATCGAGCTGGACGTGTTCGACCCGCCCTTCGCCCCGCTCATCCTGGCGGAGGTCGAATTTGGCAGCAAGGAGGCCGCGGAGGCTTTCGTCCCCCCGGATTGGTTCTGGGAGGACGTCACCTACTGCAAGGAGTATCACAACTCCTACATGGCGATGAAAGATACCTCTCTGTGAAAATACCTATTTTTGTGTTTCTTGTGCGGAAGGCTCGCTCAACCCTGCTGCAGCCTTCCGTAAGTCCGAGTCATTCTGCGGATCTTCTCCGCCAGCTCATCCGTATTGGAACCCTTGCTCATGCGCCACTTCCAGTTCTCCCCCAGGGTGGATGGCATATTGATCCTCGCCTCGTTCCCCAATTCCAGATAGTCCTGCATGGGAATGATCGCGGTGTCCGCAACGCTGGATACCGCCGCGCGGATCATGGCCCAGAGCAGATCCTTGTCACCCTCCGCTCCCAGGTAATCCTTCAGAAAGGCGTTCTGGGCTTCGCTCCTGCCCCGGATCCAGCCCAGCGTCGTCTCATTGTCATGGGTCCCGGTGTATACCACGCAGTTCTTCGTGTAATTGTGGGGCAGGTACATTCCCTCCCCGTCCGGGCCCTCGTCAAAGGCAAACTGCAGCACTTTCATCCCGGGATAGCCGGTGGTCTCCAGGAGCCGGAACACGCTGTCCGTCAGCAGTCCAAGATCCTCCGCGATCACCTTTTTATCCGCAAGTTTCCCCCTTCTTCCCGTTCCCCGGTTGCTCCGGTCCGCCATCTTCCGGGTCAGGACCTCAAAGAGTTCCGCTCCGGGACCTTTTTCCCAATGGCCCCCCGCCGCAGTCTTATCCCCATAGGGCACGAACCAGTATTCGTCAAACCCCCGGAAGTGATCCAGCCGCACGATATCATAGAGGTCGTAGCAGTAATTCAGCCGCTGGTACCACCAGGCATAGTTTGTCGTCTTATGAAACTCCCAGCGGTACAGGGGATTGCCCCAGAGCTGGCCGCTGGCGGAAAAGGCGTCGGGCGGGCAGCCAGCCACGCCGATGGGTCTGCCTTCCTCATCCACCTGAAAGAGTTCCGGGTGCGCCCAGGTATCCGCGCTGTCCGGCGCCACATAGATGGGAATATCCCCTATGATCTCGATCCCCGCCCGGTTGGCGTATAGTTTCAGCGCCTTCCACTGTTTCAGGAACATGAACTGCTGGAACTTATAGCAGCGGATCTCGTCCGCCAGCTTGCGCTGGTATTTCGCCATGGTGATAGGCTCCCGGAGCCGCAGTCCGTCCTCCCAGTCCATGCTGCTCTTTCCGGGGAACGCGTCCTTCAGGGACATGAACATGGCGTAGTCGTCCAGCCAGAAAGCGTTCTTTTTGATAAACTCAATGTACTCCTTCTTGGTCTCCAGGCCTGCAGTGATCGCGCGTTTCCACGCCTTTTTTAAGAGGGCAAATCTCCCCTCATAGATCTTGCCATAGTCGATATAGTTCTCATTGTCCCCAAAATCTACGGCGTCGCATTCCTTCTTTGTCAGGTATCCCTCCTGCACCAACATTTCCAGATCAATAAAATAAGGGTTCCCCGCAAAAGTGGAAAAGGACTGGTAGGGCGACGCCCCGTACCCGGTGGGCCCCAGGGGAAGGATCTGCCAGAGGCTCTGGCCCGCCTTCTTCAGGAAATCCACAAACGCGTAACTCTCCTTGCCGAACGATCCGATCCCATACTCCGAAGGAAGACTGGAGATCGGCATCAAAATTCCCTGTTTTCTCATGATTCATTTCCTCGCTCTCTATCACTGAGTCTGACTGCTCTTCATTGCCTGTTTATTTTTATACATCAATGCGTCCGCCCGCTTTGCCGTGGCGTTCAGATCATAATCCATCCTTTTGTCGTACCTGGCGTAACCGCAGGCGATCCCCATCCGGATATCGGTGCTCTTTGCGTTGTATTCCTCCACCATCTTATCCATGACCGCCTTCTGCTCCTTGCACGCCGAAAGACCGCCTTTGGGGATCAGGCAGTAAAATTCATCCCCGCCCATCCGGTAACAGCTTCCCAGCTTGCCGAAAGTCCCCAGGATAATTTTTGCACTGTCCTTGATATACCGGTCGCCCCGCTCATGTCCCAGGGTATCGTTGCACTTTTTCAGATTGTTCAGATCCAGCACCGCAACCACATAATCGTCCGGTTCCACCGCGTAGGGGTCCGTGTCTACGATAAAGGCCGAGCGGTTAAAGCACCCCGTCATCTTGTCATGATAGGCCATGTCTTCATAGCTCCTGGTCCCCTCTCCCGCCTCCATCAGAGCGCCGGATTCCCGCAGGGTAAAGTATCCCCGGCCGATCGTATAGACGAGGAAACCCAGGACAGCAAAATCCGTGGTCTGTCTCCCGCCGCTCAGGAAATATTCGCCGAGATCCAGCAAAATGCCCAGGAAAATAAAGACAAGACCCAGAAGATTCTTTTTCAGCCCCCTGCTCCAGCCAACCTTCTTAAACTCCAACACCGTCATATAGATGACCACCACCAGAGCGAACAAGATCGCAAAGATGATCAGGAAAAACATCTGGCGGAAATCCAGGATCTTAAAAAACTGGAGAGAAATGGTGAGATAGCTGACGCCAAGACTCACCCAGCAGGGGATCAGCCAGATCTTTTGTTCCTTTGTGCTGTACAGCTCCATCAGAAAGAACACACAGGGGATCACCGCAGCCATCAGAGCCATAAACGGCAGCATGGAGATCACCTGCATTCCACGGAAGAAGTATTTTGTAATGGAGAGATCGAAAAGCTTCCAGATCCCTACCTGTGCGGCAAACCATCCCAGCATGCCCAGATTCTTATCCACTTCGGAATTCTTAAAGTTATAGAGCACATAGCCGACGAAGAAAAAGCCGATCAGGATCAGGAGTATGCTGGAAATCAGCGGGAACGCCTGATCCGCAAGAACGCTTTTGAAGATGGGCCCCTGCTCTCCGAAATAGATCTCCGGAGTCTTATAGGAGATAAAAGGATACACGGAAGTCAGCTCGATCCGGATCTCCTCGCCGGCCATGCCTTCTTCCAGCTGGAAAATATTCCACATCCCCCCCGGCGTCTTCGTAAAAGTATTCTTTCTCGCCGCCTTCATACCGTAGACCAGTTTGTGGTCGCAGTACACCGCAACATTCTGATGAATGCTGTAAAACATGACTGTGCAATAACTGCCCTCTATGCGGTCCGCCTTCACACGGATCACCTGTGTCACGCCGTTCTCACCGGAGCCGTCCCTTTCTGAGACCAGGTAAGGCTCCAGAACCTCAAAGCTGTGCTCCGATTCCTTTGTCTCCACCCTGTCGCGGTACGCTGCCAGATAGTAGACCAGCAAAACCACTAAAAACGCTATGATCGCTATATATGCTCTTTTTACCATCCTCGTCATTGCCGTCTCTCCCGGTAGCTATTCTTCCGCCTGCTTCATCCTGAACTTCTCTTCATACATCATCTTATCCGCCCTGCGGATCGTGGCGTTGATATCTTCATCTTCTTTCGGATCAAAAGCGGCATATCCGCAGGCAATACCCATGTGGATATCCCCGCTGTTTTCGTTAAACTTCTTCACTTTCTCCTTCATGTGCTCCACGTAACGTCCACAGTCCTCCAGGGTCACGCCGCTGAGGATCGCGCCAAACTCGTCGCCGCCCAGTCGGTAACACCGTCCCTTCTCCCCGAAACAGTCCATGATGATCTTTGCACTCTCTTTTATGTAGGTATCCCCTTTTTCATGGCCCAGCTCGTCGTTGCACTTCTTCAGGCTGTTCAGATCAAAAGCGACCATAACGCTCTTCTGGGGAGAAAATTCCTCGCTGGCGATATGATCCGTATAGGCCGCCCTGTTGAAAAACCCCGTCAGTGCGTCGTGATAGGCAAGTTTTTTATACTGGCGCGCATGCATGCCCTCTTCCATCCGCTCTTTAGACTGCCTTAAGCGGTCCACCACCATAAACGTCAGAAAGATCATATAGACAAGAAGTCCCAGGGGGAATTTCTCGATCCCCTGCTCCCCATAGTAGGTCATCATATCCACCACCAGCCAGACAAGGCAGCAGCAGGTACAGGCAAATCCCATCTTTACGTTTCTCTTCCAGCCGTATTTTTTCACAATCTGAACCACGCCGATCACCATGCACACGCCGCTGATGACCAGGCAGATCTGTATCAGCCACAGGGTCTCCCAGATATCCGCGATCCCGGATACCTGCAGGGCAAAAGTCACCACGATCGCAAAGAGACAGACCCAGCCGGGGATATCCCAAACCAGGGACTTTTTCTCCGTGATCACAGACCTTACAAACTCTACCACAATGACGGGAAGCAGGGTCAGGGCAAAGAACGGAACTACAGAAATCCCCGGGAATCTGGCTCCGGCCAGCCCGATCAGACTGCAGTCAAAGAGTTTCCAGATCCCAATTCCCACAGAAAAGAATTCCAGAAAAAGAAGCATTTTCTTATCGCTGCCGCCATCCTCTTTGGACCTGCGGACGGTTAATAAGAGCATGAGCAGACCTGTCAGAATAGATACCGCGCACAGCACTATGGAAAAGAAATTCGCCTGAAGAAGATACTGGACAACAGCGTAGCGGCTGCCGAACAAAAGCTCCGGTATATCGCTGCTTCCGGTCTTGTAAATAGGCGTGAGTTCTATGCGGAGCCCCCGTCCGTTCATCTCCTCGTCAAGCTCTACGCGATTGTAGACGCGGCCCGGGCTCTTAGGCTGAAACAGCCCCGGCACCGCCTCCAGGCTATATATACACCGATCTCCCAGGTAAACCTTCACATTCTGATGCATTGTATAGAAGGCCAGGACATTGCAGTCCCTCTCTACGCCGCTCACCCGCAGGACCAAGATGATTCTTTCTCCAATAGGCGCAGAGTCATCCTCTATCGTGGATGTCATCACATCCGTCAAAAAAGTATAGCCTGCCTGCGGCACGCTCCGTGTCTCCGTCACGCGAAGGTTCCATATCCCATGAATGGCTAAAAACAGAAACAACAGGACTGCCGCCCCATACAATTTCAGAATATGTGTCTTCATATACGACTTTTTCCGCCCCTTCTCTGTCCCACTGCGGTTCCCCCCGCGCTTCCCAGACATTTATACACACAAAACAGGCATAAAACTCCCACAATAGAATTCTATGCCTATTTTATCACAAATGCGTTATTCCTTGCAAGTGTTAGCGGATTAAATACACAAAATATCCGGCGTAACCGATCAGCATCAGGATCCCGCCCAGACGTTTCAGTTTCTGATCCTTCACCACGCATAACCACAAAAATGCCACGGCGGCCACAGCTATGATGCTGTCCACCAGGAATCCCGCCGAATAAACCACCGGCGTGATCAGCGCGGTCGTGCCCACCACAAACAGGATATTGAAGATATTGCTGCCCACGATATTGCCCACGGCGATGTCCGGCTTGCCCTTGACGGCGGCCGTCACACTGGTGACAAGCTCCGGCAGGGAGGTGCCGAAAGCCACAATGGTCAGGCCGATAAAGCGCTCGCTCATGCCAAAGATCGTCGCCAGCCTCGTGGCTGCATCCACGGTGATATCACTTCCCCAGACGATCATCACCGCGCCGACGATCACCAATAGGATCAGCTTCCACAGGGGCGACTGCTTATCCTCTTTCCGTTCCTGCTCGTCCTTGCCGCTCTTTGCCATTTTCAGCAGATAGATCAGATAGACGATCATGAACGCCCAGAGGATCCCGCCCTCCAGCCGGCTGACCTGATTGTCCATCAGTCCCAGCACCGCCAGCAGCACGGTGACAAGGATTGTAAACGGGATCTCATACCGGACTGTGGATTTCTGGACAGGGACGACACAGATCGCCGCAGTCAGCCCCAGGATCACCAGAATGTTCATGATATTGCTTCCCACCACATTCCCGATGGTGATCTCCGCGCTGCCCTTCACCGCCGCCGCAATGCTCACGGCCGCCTCCGGAAGGGAAGTCCCCATGGCTACGATGGTCAGGCCGATCACCAGCTGGGGGATCCCCAGCCTGTCCGCAATGCTCGCGGCGCCGTCCACGAACCAATCCGCTCCCTTCATCAGCATGACAAAACCAACCACCAACAATAAAAGCTGTAACAAGATCTCCATTTTTCCGTGCCTCCTTCTTTTCTTCAGCGCCGGATCCCGTCTTGATAAAAAAATAAGACTTCCGCGCCAGTTTCAATCAGCGCTAAAAGTCTTGTTCTTCCCCGAAATTTCGACGAAGCGTGCGACCACGACGGGTACGGCCTTACAGCCCAGAGCGCCGGGGTATGTTGATCACACGTTGCAACTACTCCCTCTTAACTCACCGTAAGGATACCATCTTTTCCCGGCAAAGTCAAGCCCTCGTGATTTTCTTTCACATCTTCACAACAGTTCAGCAAAGCCGCGCTTACACACCGCTTCGCGGCGTCTGACTGAACTGTTACACATCTCTAATGCGGAATGAGGGACTTGAACCCTCACGCCTTGCGGCACAAGAACCTAAATCTTGCATGTCTGCCAATTCCATCAATTCCGCCCGCTGACCCGTTCCTTTTATTTTCCAAGCGATCTTACCGCAATCCTGACCGGGTCCCATTCTTTATTTTTCGGGGCGGACAGACCGCCCGTCGCCCGGTCAGCCTGTTTCCCGCTCCCCACATTATATCCCGCAGTCTTCTCTCCTGTCAAGCCTGTTCCCCGATATGGCTGATGATCCGGCGGTTGATGCGGATCAAAAAGAAGGTGGTCATGGCAAGGCTCATGAACTCCGCTATGGGGAAGGCCCACCAGATCATGTTGACATTCCCCGAGAGGGACAAGAGGTACGCCACCGGCAGAAGCACGCAGAGCTGACGCGCCACGGAGACGATCATGCTGTAGATGCCGTTCCCCAACGCCTGGAACACGGAACCCACAACAATACAATACCCGGCAAAGAGAAAGCTCAGGCAGATCGTCCGCAGGGCAGGGACCCCCATCTCCAGAAGCTCCTGGTCCGCCTGGAAAAAGCCGATGAGCTGCGCCGGGAAGATCTCCATCACTAAGAGGCCGACGCACATGATTCCCACCGCAAAGGCGACGGCGGTCTTCATGGTGGAGATCACGCGCTCCCGCTTGCCCGCCCCGTAATTATAGGCCACAATGGGCACCATTCCGTTGTTCAACCCGAAGACCGGCATGAAGATAAAACTCTGCAGCTTGAAATAAACGCCGAACACCGTCTGGGCGCAGCCGAAGGCCTCCAGGATCAGGTTCATGCCGTAGGTCATCACGGACCCGATGGCCTGCATGACGATGGAAGGCGCTCCCACCGCGTAAATCCTGCCGATCAGGTTCAGGTTCGGCCGAAATCCCCGGAAGCTGACCTTCAGCTCCTTATTGTACCGGAAATGCAGAAAGATCGCCGTCCCCGCGGCCACCCACTGACCGCAGACCGTTGCCAGGGCCGCTCCCGCCACGCCCATTTTCGGAAAAAATCCGATCCCAAAGATCATCAGAGGATCCAGGATCAGATTGATGATGGCGCCCACGCCCTGGGTGATCATGGTGTAGAAAGTCTTTCCGGTGGACTGCAGCAGCCTCTCAAAGATCACCTGCATAAAGACCCCCGCGCTGGCCATACAGCAGATGGAGAGGTAAGACGTCCCGTAGGCCTGCACATCCGGCACGGTGGTCTGACTCCGGAAAAAAGCGTTGCTGCCAAAGAGCCCCACCAGGAAAAACAGCACAAAACTCAGCATTTCCACAAAGACGCCGTTCGTAGACGCCTCGTTGGCCTTTTTAAATTCCTTCGCCCCCAGGGATTTCGACACGAAGGCATTCACGCCGACGGAGGTTCCCGCCGCCACGGCGATCATCAGGTTTTGAATGGGAAAGGCCAGGGATACAGCGCGCAGCGCGTACTCGTTGATCCGGGACACAAAGACGCTGTCCACGATATTATACAACGCCTGCACCAGCATGGAAGCCATCATCGGCAGCGACATGCTCAGCAAAAGCCTTCCGGTGGGCTGTACTCCCATCTTGTTTTCTTTCAGTGTCATCTCTTCCGTCTCCGCCATTTTGCTTTCTCCTTTCCCGGTCCCAGGCCGGACTTCGTATCCAAGTGTTCCGTTATCAGTGGTCGCAGGCCTTCGTGATCCGCAGTCACAGGCGTTTCAAAATCTGCACATAAAAAAATCGCTCAAGGCCGCTGTTCCCAAGCCCTCCAAGCGATTTTTCTTCGTGAGGCATGGGGGATTCGAACCCCCGACAACTTGATTAAAAGTCAAGTGCTCTACCGACTGAGCTAATACCCCATACAACTACATCGGTTCTGCAGACTCCCCGATTCTGAGCAGGGCTAGCTGGATTCGAACCAGCGACTGCAGCAGTCAAAGTGCTGTGCCTTACCGCTTGGCGATAGCCCTCTATATGACACCAAGCGTGTCATTTAAGACACCTATCCTTGTAAAGGGTGGATAAAGGGATTCGAACCCTTGGCCTCCAGAGCCACAATCTGGCGCGCTAACCAGCTGCGCTATACCCACCATATTTCATCCCGCGTACCGTTTTTCTGCGGGATTCCTGTGCCCGAAGGGATTCGAACCCCCGACCCACGGCTTAGAAGGCCGTTGCTCTATCCAGCTGAGCTACGGACACGCAAAAGCTTCGCCAGTCATCAAACCGACGAAGCTTATTGTAACGTACTTAGAGAAATTTGTCAACCTATTTCCTGGTTTTTTTTGCTGTATCGTTCACTCGTCCATTATAAATTCCGATTCTCCGGTTTTGCCTCCGGTCTGGCGAAACAGGTGAACACGCTCTGTATCTTTTCTGCAGACAGTTTCGGCGTGATCAGACTGACCACCGGAACGATCACAAGTCCCGCCAGCATCGCGAACGCGCCGCAGTTGATAGGGGACTGCAATACCGCGGGAAGGGAAGCCTTCGCCAGCATATTCCAGGTCATAATCCCCACGCCAAAGATAAAGTTGACGATCACGGAAAGCTTCGTCACACCCTTCCAGTACAGGCTGTAAATAAACGGCGCCAGGAACGCCCCTGCCAGCGCGCCCCAGGAAATTCCCATCAGCTGTGCGATGAAGGTCACGCTGCTCTTGTACTGAACAACAGCGATCACGGCGGAAATCACAATAAACACCACGATGAACGCCCGCATGATCAATACCTGCTTTTTCTCGTCCATCTTCTTTACGATCGTGCCCTTGATCAGATCCAGGGTCAGGGTGGAGCTGGAAGCCAGCACCAGGGAGGACAGGGTGGACATGGAGGCGGAAAGCACCAGGATCACCACCACCGCGATCAGGAAGGGCGAAAGTTTCTCGATCATGGCCGGAATGATGGCGTCGTAACCCGTCGCCGCCACGTCGATATCGTAGAGTCTTCCGAAACCGCCCAGGAAGTAACAGCCGCCGGCCACCACGATGGCGAACACAGTGGAGATGATCGTCCCCTTGCGGATCGCTTCCTCGTTCCTGATGGCATAAAACTTCTGCACCATCTGGGGAAGGCCCCAGGTTCCAAGGGAGGTCAGGATCACGACGCAGAGCAGGTCAAAGGGAGCCGGTCCAAAGAAGGACGCGAACGCGCCGGGCATCGCGGAGGCGGACGCATCCTCTACCAGGGCAAGCTTCTGATACGCCTCCATAAACCCTCCCTGGCTCGCCAGGACAGCCCAGATCACCGCCACGATACCGATCAGCATGACGATTCCCTGAATGAAATCATTGATGGCCGTGGCCATATATCCCCCCGCGATCACATAGATGCCGGTGAGAACCGCCATCGCCACGATACACACGGTGTAATCCAGGTCAAAGGCCATGCCGAACAGCCGGGACAGGCCGTTATACAGGGACGCCGTGTAGGGGATCAAAAAGATGAACACGATAATGGAGGCCACAATCTTTAACATACTGGAGTCAAACCTTGCGCCGAAGAACTCCGGCATGGTCTTGCTCTCCAAATGACGGGTCATGATCCGGGTCCGTCTTCCCAGCAGCACCCAGGCCAGCAGGGATCCGATAAAAGCGTTCCCCAGCCCGATCCAGGTGGACGCGACGCCGAACTTCCAGCCGAACTGACCGGCATAACCGATGAAGATCACCGCCGAGAAATAGGAAGTTCCATAGGCAAACGCCGTCAGCCAGGGCCCTACGTTTCTCCCGCCCAGCACAAATCCGTTGACGTCCGTGGCGTTTTTCCGGCAGTAAATGCCCACCGCAATCATCACGCCAAAGAACAAAAGCAGCATTGCGATCTTGATAATCATAACTCTTCTCCTCTGATCAAAGAATATCCGGGTGTGTTTCACACCCGAAACGCTCAAATGCTTTAACGCGTTACGCTTTAAACCATAACACTTTATAGTGCTAAAGTCAACACCGACTTGCGTGCCAGCGGGCGGCGGAATTTTGGAGGGCAAAATCTTTTGATTCTAACCGCCTGTTTCAACCGTTCGACAAAATTTTGCAATTTCCATTCAAAACAGGGGCGTTTCCCGTCATTCCGACATATAGTATGGTAAAGAGAAAAAAAGAGGGATTGTTATGAACACTCCAAACTTCTTCAACAATGGCAATAACTGCTACGGCAACCGCCCTAATTGCTCCTGCTGCCCGCCCGGGCCTCCCGGCCCTCCCGGTCCTATGGGCCCCCGCGGACCCATGGGACCCGTAGGCCCCCAGGGACTTGTAGGACCCGCCGGGCCTCAGGGTGCCGCCGGACCTATAGGGCCCCAGGGAGAACCTGGTCTCAGAGGACCTGTGGGACCGCAGGGCGAAACCGGACTCAGAGGACCCATCGGTCCTCAGGGGCCTCAGGGCGAAACCGGGCCTGTTGGACCTGCCGGACCTCAGGGACCTCAGGGCGAAACCGGGCCTGTTGGGTCTGCCGGACCTCAGGGACCTCAGGGCGAAACCGGGCCTGTTGGGCCGGCCGGATCTCAGGGACCGCAAGGTGAGACCGGGCCTGCTGGACCCGCTGGACCCCAGGGACCGCAAGGCGAGACTGGACCTGCTGGGCCTGCTGGACCCCAGGGACCGCAAGGTGAGACCGGGCCGGTTGGCCCCGCTGGACCCCAGGGGCCGCAAGGCGAGACTGGACCTGTTGGGCCGGCTGGACCCACCGGACCTCAGGGCGAAACCGGACCTGCCGGGCCTGCTGGACCTACCGGACCTCAGGGCGAAACCGGGCCTGCCGGGCCTACCGGACCCACCGGACCTCAGGGCGAGACTGGACCCGCCGGGCCTGCTGGACCGACTGGACCTCAGGGCGAAACCGGACCTGCCGGGCCTGCTGGTCCTACCGGACCTCAGGGCGAAACCGGGCCTGTTGGACCCACTGGCCCCACCGGGCCGCAAGGCGAAACTGGGCCTGCTGGACCCACTGGACCCCAGGGACCTCAGGGCGAAACCGGGCCTGTTGGGCCGGCCGGACCTGCCGGCGGCGTCCTGAGCTACGCGGACTTCTATGCTCTGATGCCTCCGGACAACGAGGAGTCGGTGGACCCCGGCGCAGATGTGAGCTTTCCGAATAATGGCCCCGTCAGCGCCGACGGCATCACCCGCGCCAGTGCAAGTTCCTTTACACTGGAGGATCCCGGCGTCTACCTGGTGCAGTTCCAGGTAAACACCAACCAGGCCGGACAGCTTGAACTGACCTTAAACGGTGCGCCCCTGGCATACACCGTAGTAGGCCGGGCCACCGGGACATCCCAGATTATTGAAACCGCCCTGGTGACCACTACAACCGCCGATTCGGTGCTGACCGTGAGAAATCCCGCAGATAACCCTGCCGCGCTGATCATCACACCCACCGCAGGCGGCACGGAACCGTCCTCCGCGCACCTTGTGATCGTCCGGCTGCAGTAAGATCTATCAGATAAAAGAACGAGGGGGCATCGCAAACCGGTTCAAACGCCGGGGAGCGATGCTCCCTGTCCTTTTCTCTCACTCCGCCGCAGAGACTTTGTCCCAGCCTATCGGATCAGCTTCAAAAAGATCAGTGCCTATGGTCAAAAATAGTTTCTTCATCACGTCAATTACCGTCAAAAAAGTGCTGCCTCCGATAATTGCTGACTCATAAAGCACATCAGTTTATCTTCTATATACAGTCTCATATATAACGCAGAAGCTCCTTTTTCTTCTTTAAGTCCTGTGAAGGTTGTCATTTTTGCATTTTCATAATTGACGGAAAACACAGAGTATTGCCGGTTTAACAATTTCCCGGATCTCACCCAGTCGAATTCTGCTTTTGCCTCTAATTTACGAAGCTCCGGTACATTTCTGTACCTATTCAAGTAACATCTCTTTTCGTATGTATCCGAATAAACAATACTAGCTCTGCCGTCATAATATCTACAGTCCGTGACAAACAAACCATTGTTTTCAAACATGTCTCGTCTGCAGATCCTTACTTTATCCTTATAATACAAGAATTTTTTTGTATCCTTAGCTCTCAGCAGATTTAATAGGGTCATTCTCTCTATTGCATTTCTGCAGCAAATCGTTTGCAGACCATAATCAATCGGGAAAGAATCCATATATAAGATCTCTGCCTGCCGGAACTTCTTTTCAATATCAGGGTTATCCATATAGCCGTTTTTATAGATCTCATCAAAATTGAACCGGGAAAAATCTTCCGGCGTATTACACAGCCTTGATCCTGCCCCGGCCTGAGACATTTCCGAAAAATAAGTCTTATCTGAATTTAATACCTTTGCCAGATCAAACACAAAAAAGACCGGAACAGGAACATTCGCATTTGTATCTCCCTGAAACCGCGCCTCAGGATGTTTATATCCCTCATTGTGATACTGGGTGGGCGTCAGCGGCCTAAAGTAAAATCTAACGCTGGCCGTCACTCCTGAGCTTGTCATATTGATCACCTGGCGGCTTGCATTGTCATTTTTCATAAGGCTCAGCCTGTCAGCTTTAACCCGGCTGTATAAATAACCTGTCGTCAGTATGCTGACCGCATTTTCAACATCTGTATAGTGAAAAGCATGAAGCGGCCACCATTTTACGGAAGAATGATTTCTGCAGTTTTCCTGAATGATTTCTTCATATGTCATCTTAATTACCCTTTACGGAATAATATCTTCCCTTTCCCTCATCTAATTGGTATCCTTTTACCATTTTGAGAGTATCATCTTCTTTGATCCGTACCTCAGTCAAATATTCCAACGCCGTCAGCAGATCATACACAAGATTAACATCCTTTTCCGGGCTCAAAGGAAATACCCCTTCATTCCTTATGCCATCCCATATTGACATAAATTTATCTTCTTCTATCTTATATGTGACATCTTCCGAATTTGTAAAGATCAACTGGTCATTACTTCTCCAGGACGCCCTCCACTCCATATCCTCCTGATGAAATACAATCGGTGTGATAGAGCTATTATAAATGATATCATCCTTAATGCTGTTGAATGACAGGTCCTTTGCATTCTCCTTTAACCACTGATCCATCTCTTTTATCTTTTTATGCTCCGGAATGACAGGATCCTTAAAACCAAGATAGATATAGATATCAATGGGCAGCGGACTCAGATACTTTTCCATCAGCGGACGCACAGTATTCCAGTCCAGTTCTCCATTCCCGCAGCCCAATTTAGGGAACGCTATGGACGAGATATTATAGTCCGCATATTTTCTGACAAAGGTCATCAACCCCTTCTCAATATATTCTATTTTGGAGGGATTTCGCCAATGCTCTTTCGTAGGAAACATCAATATCCAGTGGTCCGGGGCATACCACAGCATCAATTTCCCTATTAACAGTTTTTTCTTTTCGCATGCTGTGCGATAGGACGCAAACATATCGGGATATCTTTTTTTGAACTCAAGAGCAATCCCTTTTCCCATCACGCCAACCGTATTGACTGTATTTACGATCACCTGCGCCGGACTATTGAATATATCTCCCTCAATATATTTCAGCATTATCGCTCTCCTTTCAACACGATACGTTCTCCATTTGGCAGAACAAACGCACATTCCAAAACACATCCCGTCGCCAATGCAATATCTTCCAGATCATCTAATGTATAGCTGCCGCGCTTCATTTTCTGCAAAAAAGATTGAGGCGATTTGTCCAGCCGCCTTCCTATTTCAGAAAGTGTCATACCTGTTTTGATCCCAAGAATCTTTAGCTGCTCATCTATTCTCATCTTCTATGACTCCTCTGTATATTCATCAATCATAACACATTATAAACGTATATGTTTATTAAGTCAATATATTTATTTAGCGGTTTGAAAGCAGAGTAACCAATATGTTTTTTACGATTCGAGCATACACTGGCTCCTGCCGATAAAAAAAGAGCAGCATCCATACGATACTGCCCTTCCTTCACATCCTATATTTCCATGCTTTCAGACCATTCCTACGCCCCGATACTGTTTCCCGTGTAGAGCTGGTAATATCTGCCCTTCTGGCTGATCAGTTCGTCGTGGGTTCCCCGCTCGATGATGCGGCCCTGTTCCAGGACCATGATACAGTCGCTGTTCTGCACTGTGGAGAGCCTGTGAGCGATCACGAAGGTGGTCCGGCCGTGCATCAGCTTATCCATGCCGTCCTGCACGATCTTCTCCGTCCTGGTATCGATGGAGCTGGTGGCCTCATCCAGGATCAGCGCCGGGGGATCCGCCACGGCCGCCCTTGCGATGGAAAGGAGCTGGCGCTGGCCCTGGCTCAGGTTCGCCCCGTCCCCTGTCAGCACCGTGTTGTAGCCATTCGGAAGCTGGCGGATAAAGGTGTCCGCGTTTGCCAGCTTCGCCGCGGCGATCACTTCCTCGTCCGTGGCGTCCAGCTTGCCATAGCGGATATTCTCCATCACGGTATCCGTAAACAGGTGCGTATCCTGCAGCACCATGCCCAGGGATCTCCGCAGGTCCGCCTTCTTGATCTTGTTGACGTTGATCCCGTCATAGCGGATCTTGCCGTCCTGGATGTCGTAGAACCGGTTGATCAGGTTCGTGATCGTGGTCTTTCCGGCGCCGGTGGAGCCCACAAAAGCGATCTTCTGGCCGGGCTTTGCAAAGAGCTTGATATTGTGGAGCACGATCTTCTCATCCGTGTAACCGAAGTCCACGTCGTCGAACACCACTTCCCCTTTCAGCTCCACATAATCCACGCTGCCATCCGCCTGATGCTCATGCCTCCAGGCCCAGAGACCGGTCCTCTCCTTACATTCCACGATCTTTCCGTCCTCCTTCCGGGCGCTGACCAGGGTGACGTACCCCTCGTCCGTCTCCGGCTTTTCATCCAGGAGGTCGAAGACCCTCTTGGCGCCCGCCATGGCCATGACGATGCTGTTGAGCTGCATGCTGACCTGGTTGATGGGCATATTGAAGCTCCTGTTGAAGGTCAGGAAGCTGGTGAGACCGCCGATGGTAAACCCGCCGATGTTGTTGAGGGCAAGCAGACCGCCCACGCAGGCGCACAGCACATAGGAAACCGTTCCCAGCTGGGCGTTGATCGGCATCATGATATTGGCAAATTTGTTCGCCTTGTATGCGCTGTCGAAGAGCTGATCGTTCAGCTTCCGGAATTCTTCCAGGCTCTTGTCCTCGTGGCAGAACACCTTCACCACCTTCTGGCCGCTCATCATCTCCTCGATATAACCGTTCACCCGGCCGATGTTCTTCTGCTGTTCCACAAAATAGTTGCCGGATTTTCCCGCGATCTTTGTGGATGTGAACAGCATCACGCCCACCATGACCAGCGTGAGCAGGGTCAGGGGCACGTTCAGGATCACCATGCTGACTAAGACGCTGACCACCGTGATCACGGAGTTGAACATCTGGGGGATACTCTGGCTCACCATCTGGCGCAGGGTATCGATATCGTTGGTGTACAGGGACATGATGTCGCCGTGTACATGGGTATCAAAATATTTGATGGGCAGCTTTTCCATGTGGGCGTACATCTCATCCCGGAGACGTCTCATGGTGCCCTGGGTCACCTCCAGGAGGATCCGGCTCTGCAGATACGTACAGACGATACCCACGCCGTAGAAGACCGCCACCCTGGTCATAGCCTGCAGGAGCCCGGAAAAGTCGGGATCCGCCGCCTTGGTAAGCGGAATGATATAGTCGTCGATCAACGTACGGGTAAACATAGTACCCTGCACATTGGCAAGCACGCTTGCGATGATGCACAGCGCCACAAAAAACCAGTGCACGCCGTAATATCTTCCCACATATTTCACCAGCCGCCAGAAGATCTTTCCGGCGCCCTCTATCTTCGGTCCCCGCACTCCCCTGGGAGGTCTGCCGCCCATGGGTTTCACCGGTCTGCTCTCTCTCTCTTCTGCCATTACAGCTCGCCTCCATTCTCGTCAAAGTCTCCGTTCCCGCCGGTCTGTGCCTCGTAGACCTCGCGGTAGATATTGTTGCTCTGAAGCAGTTCTTCATGGGTTCCCACAGCGTCCACACGGCCGTTGTGCATGACGATGATCCGGTCCGCGTGTTCTATGCTGGAGATCCTCTGAGCGATGATCAGCTTGGTCGTGTTCGGGATCTCCTCCGCAAAGGCCTTCCGGATCTTCGCGTCGGTGGCGGTATCCACGGCGCTGGTGCTGTCGTCCAGGATCAGGATCTTAGGTTTTTTCAGAAGCGCCCTGGCGATACAGAGCCTCTGCTTCTGACCGCCGGACACGTTAGAGCCGCCCTGCTCGATGTAGGTATTGTAGCCATCCGGCATTTTGTCAATAAACTCATCCGCGCAGGCCAGCCTGCAGGCTCTTTTGCAGTCTTCCTCCGTGGCGTTCTCGTCCCCCCATCGGAGATTTTCCAGAATCGTGCCGGAGAACAGCACGTTCTTCTGCAGAACTACCGACACCTGGTTTCTCAGGACTTCCAGATCGTACTCCCGGACGTCTTTTCCGCCCACATACACATGCCCCTGGGAGACGTCGTAAAGCCGGCTGATCAGGTTCACCAGGCTGGTCTTTGAGCTTCCGGTCCCGCCCAGGATCCCGATGGTCTCTCCGGAAGCGATCTCCAGATTGATGTCGTCCAGAACCGGCGTCTCGCTGTTTTCATTATACCGGAACGTCACATGGTCAAAACGGATGCTGCCGTCCTTCACTTCCATCTCCGGATTCTCGGGATTCTGGATGCTGGCCTCCTCGTTCAGCACTTCGCAGATACGTCTCGCGCTGGCCATACTCATGGTGATCATGACAAACACCATGGACAGCATCATCAGGTTCGACAGTATGTTCATACAGTAGGAAAGGAGCGTACTCAGATTACCGGTGGAGAGATCCCCCGCCACGATCATATGCGCGCCCACCCAGCTGATCAGCAAGATACAGGTGTACACCGTAAACTGCATGAAGGGGGAGTTTAAGATGACCATTTTCTCCGCCCGCACGCCCAGATTGTAAACGGCCTCGCTGGCTTTCTTGAATTTATTGATCTCGTGATCCTCTCTCACAAAGGCTTTCACCACGCGCACCGCCGCGATGTTTTCCTGGGTGCTGGCGTTCAGCGCGTCATACTTTTCAAACAACTGGCTGAAATACTTCATGGCGAATTTGACGATGACCATCAGCACGATCCCCAGGAGCACCACCGCGATCAGATAGATGGAAGCGATCCTGGCGCTGATCAAAAAGCTGGCCGCCATGGCGATGATCAGGCTGAAAGGCGCCCGGATGCACATGCGCAGGATCATCTGATACGCGTTCTGCAGGTTCGTCACGTCGGTGGTCATACGGGTCACCAGACCGGCGGTGGAGAACTTATCGATATTGGCGAAGGAGAAAGTCTGTATGTTGGCATACATAGCCTCCCTCAGATTTCTGGCGAAACCGGTGGATGCCCTGGCCCCGTACTTTCCGCCCATGATCCCCGCGAACAGTCCCACCACGGCGAAGACCAGCATCAGTCCGCCCATCAGAAAGATGTGGCGCATATCACCCTTTTCCACGCCGTCGTCGATGATGGATCCCATCAAAAGCGGGATCAGGGTCTCCATGATGACCTCCAGGATCATAAAGATCGGGGTCATAATGGAATCTTTTTTAAATTCCTTGATCTGTTTTCCCAGTGTCTTTAACATCTTGTTTCTGTCCTTTCCAAATTTTGCCTAAGATGATCCAGGATCCTTAAAAATTCTTCCTTCTCCTGGGGGCTGATCCCCTCCTCCAGTTCCCGGTGGAACCGCTCGATCTGCAGGCGCACCTGCATGTGGCATTTCTTCGCCTTTTCCGTGAGAAGGATCTTCTTCAGCCTTCCGTCGTGATCCACCGGCTCCCGAACGATCAGGCCCTTCTGCTCCAGGTTCTGCAGCATCACCGTAGCCGTAGAGCGGCGGATATTAAACTCCTTTTCGATATCCCTCTGAAAAATATCCCTCCTTTGACTCTGTTCGAAGATAAACCCGATCATAGGTCCCTGCATACCGCTCAGATCCTCCAGGCCCTCTTCTGCAAACCGCTGGGCCAGGCTCCGCTTGATCAGATTGTTGATCCCCCGGAGTTCAAACCCTATCTCCCGCCTGTCCCTCGTGTCCATGAAAGTCCCCCCTTCCCTGACCCGGGCTTACGGCAAACCAGTTTCCAGGTTTCTGTAAGATATCAGTTTGTAAAAGATGTTAGCTTTCTAACATCTTTGTTAGTCATCTAACATTATACACAGATTCTTTTAAATTGCAACAGAAAAAATGGAAGATATAAAAATTTTAGAAATGGACCTTTCAGCAAAAAAAGAGGACCGCCTCGCGATCCTCTGAAAAAAAGATATGTCACTGCTTTCCATAGGGGCTGTCAAACTCCCTCTCCGCCTTTTCCACGGCTTCCTCCAGGGTCATCCCGGTAAAGTGCCCGGCGGCCAGATATCTCCCGGATTTCCCATCGTCCACAAAGGCGCCCACCGCGATCCCCGGGATGGCGCTCTCCGGCGCGTTTGGCGCGTGGGGTCCGCCCAGGTCCGTGCGGCACCAGCCGGGATCCGTCAAATTGATCATGACATTCGTTCCCTGGAGCTTGGAGCCCAAATCTATCGTAATCTTATCCAGCGCCGCTTTGCTGGCGGAATACCCCGCCTGTTCCGGCTCCAGACGGATGCCGCTGGTAGTATTCACAATCCTGCCAAAGCCACTTTCGATCATCTTCGGCAGGAAGTGGTAACAGATCATGGCGGGGGCCACCGTGTTGATCTTATAGCTCTCCATATAATCGCTGGCCGGGGTCTTGTAATAGTCCACCCGGTAGGCGATCTGAAGCCCGGCGTTGTTCAGCACGATATCCACCTTGGGAGTCCTCTCGTCGATCTCCTTCAGCATCTTCTCCACCGCCTCCAGATCCGAGAGCTCCGCCGCCACGGCGTAGGCCTGAACCCCCTTTCCCTTCACTTCCCGCAGCACCTTTTCACAGTGTTCCAAAGTTCGGCCGTGCAGGATCAGGTTGCAGCCCTGCTCCGCCATAAAAAGCGCCGTGAGGTACCCGATCCCCCGGCTTGCGCCGGTGATCAGCGCCCATCTTCCCTTTACGTCTACCATCGCTTATCTCCTTTTCTCCCTGAAACAGCCGTATGCTTCTCCGCCGCAAAACCCAATGTATTCTTTGTCGTCCACGCGCCGCCCCGGCGCAATAGCCGCTCCCGTAAGATTCCCTTACGTCCTATCCAGAATCCTGGTCTTTGCCGCCTCCAGCTCTTCTATCACCGCATCGCACCAGCGGTCAAATTCCGGGTCCTCCTCCTGGCACTCCGGATGGCTCAGGACATACTCCACGGTCCTGCGCACGCCCTGTTCAAAGCGGACGGAAGGCGTAAAGCCAGGCACCGCCCTCTTTAACTTCGTGTTGTCGAAGACCACGGAGTTTGCCTTGTCCCCTGTGAGACTTCCCCGGAAGTCGTACCTGCCCGCCTGATCCAAATATTCCGAAGAGACGTAATAGGGCCTGTACTCCACTCCCAGAGCGTCCGCCACCGCCTGATAGATCTGGTTCCAGGTCAGCGTCTCGTCGCAGGTGATCTGGTAATTCTCGCCGATGGCGTGCACATTTCCCATAAGCCCTATAAACGCTTTCGCAAAGTCCGAATTGTGGGTCATGGTCCAGAGACTGGTCCCGTCCCCGTGGACGATCACGGGTTTTCCCTCCAGCATCCTCTTGATCACCTGATAACTGCCCTTATCCCCATGAACGCCCAGGGGCACGCTTCTCTCATCGTATGTGTGGCTGGGCCGGATAATCGTCACGGGAAACCCTTCCTCCCGGTACAGCTTCATCAGATATTCCTCGCAGGCGATCTTGTTCCGTGAGTACTCCCAGTAGGGATTCGCCAGGGGCGTCCCCTCCGTGATCCGGTAATCTCCCACCGGTTTCTGGTAAGCGGAGGCGGAACTTATGTACATAAACTGCTTTGTCTTTCCCCGAAAGAGCCGGTAATCCCTCTCCAGCTGGGACGGCACGAATCCAATAAAATCGCAGACCGTATCGAAGGTCATTCCCTCCAGCGCTTTCGCCGCCGCGTCCTCGTCGTTTTTATCCGCGGAGATCGTCTTCACATTCTCCGGAAGCTCCTGGCTCCGGCTCCCCCGGTTCAGCAGATACAGTTCCCACTCTTTCTCCCCGCACAGCTGCCTTGTGATCGCCATACTGATCGTTCCCGTGCCGCCGATAAACAACGCTCTCATACGTCCCCTCCTTTTTCTCACTAATTTCTACAAAAACCGGAGCAGGAAACTGCTTCCCGCTCCGTGTCCCTTTTACATCATATCATTTTTTATCTTTTAGGACTAGTGTTTTCTTGACGGCCGCTCCCCATTTTTTGACTCGTTTCGTCACCCTCCGAAAAGCCGGAACAAATAATACCCGATCCCCAGGATCCAGCTGGAGAAAATACCGTACAGGATCACAGGTCCCGCGATGGTAAAGATCTTGCAGCCCACGCCGAACACCTGCCCCTCGGCCTTGAACTCAATGGCCGCGGAGGCCACGGAATTGGCGAATCCCGTGATGGGTACCAGGGCTCCCGCTCCGCCCCATTTCACCAGGCTGGGAAAAATATTGAAGCCTGTGAGGAGCACGGAGAGCAGGATCAGGAGCAGGGAACACCAGCTCCCGGCGTCCTGTCTCTCCAGCCCGAACCGGTCCATGCCCGTGTTGAGGATAAACTGTCCGATGCAGCAGAGGACGCCGCCGGTCACAAACGCCTTCGCCATCTGCAAAAGCAGATTCGGCGTAGGCGTCACCCGCTTGACATAGTCCTGATATTCTTTCTTTTCCGTCTCGATAACCTGTTCCATATTTCTCTATTCCTCCATTTTTCGTATCTGTTCTCTAACCATACTTTACAATTCTTTCAGACGCGGAACCTTATGAAAAAAATCGTATACTTTCTGATCCCGCCTTCCAGGAGCAGTCTCTCCCTGTCCTATCGTCAGAAAGTATATCCCAACTGCCGCCCTATTATGCGCGGCAGTGCGACTTCCCGAAAGGCTGACTGTCCTCTTTCTCACTCTCTGCACTGCCCTGTTATGCGCGGCAGCCCGACTTCCCGAAAGGCTGGCTGTCCTCTTTCTCACTCTCTGCAATGTCCCGCACACGAGCTTATTCACGCGTTTTACCTGTCTTTTTTCAAAAACAGCTCTTCCAAAAGCAGCTCATGCATAAGCAACTTTTACAGAAACAGTTCTTACAGAAGCAGCGCTTAAATAAGCAGCTCTCAAAAAACAATTCCCCCTACCCCGCAGTCCGATGAAATTCCGACCAGAAGTAAAAGAGGGAGCCCGCCAGCTTTCCCAGCGCCATGGAGGCCACGGCCAGGGAAAGCCCCCTTCGCAGGAAGACCCGCCTCGTAAAGATCGGGATGCTGTCCAGCATCTCCGCGATTGCCAGCGCCAGACAACCGATAAACAGGCCGCTGAAAAGGCCCACTACCACCAGCGCCGCCTGGCCCAGGACCTGCAGGGAAAAGAGCGACTGGGGGAACCTGTTCTGCAGATAATATCCCAGGGCGCAGTGCTCCGGGAACACGCTCACAAGACAGCCCGCGATGGAACCCCAGATCACCATCTCTTCATAGAGATAGATCTTTCCCGCCGTATGGGTCCTGCCGGCGAACCGGGGCACGAGACCCACAGCGGCCAGCACCGTAAAAACCCCCGCCGCCGACAGGAAGCCGTAACTTCCCCCGAAGAGGAGCAAAAAACATTTTGTCAGCATCATCCCTGATTGTCCTCCTCCATGCTCTTTCGGTCCGCGATCTCAATTAAGGCGTTGTCCACGTCCTTTTCATAGTTCCGCATGGCGACCTCGATAGGCGTGGGATCCTTCGTGATGACCCTGCCTCCCGCGTGATTGAAAAAGATCAGGATCCCCAGTGCCACCCCCACGGAGTAAGCCACCTCCAGGGCATTTACGCCCCCGGGCTCCGCGTTCATGATCATCCGGTACATCTCTGTAAAGATGTCGTTGATGCCGATGTCGTTGTGGTAGGCCATGATTGTAAAACCGGTACCAAAAAAACTCACGAGACACACCGCGACGGTCTTCACATTCTGAACCCATCCCGGTGTATCGCCGTGAGTCACATATTCGATCAGCACATCCGTCTCCCCGATCACCTGGACGGTGATCTGCGGACACGCCTCCTCCATCAGTTCCACCAGCCGGAGCGTGCTCACCACATGTCTCTTCGGATCCTTTTCTCCGAAGTGATGAACCTTCAGGCTGTTTAATTTCGCGCTGATATTTTTATCCGCGCATCTAAGACTGCAGATATCCCGCAGGAACACATCCTCCGATTTGATCTTCGCGCTCCGCAGGCACTTTAAATAGACATTGCTGTTGCTGCTCATGGAAACTCCTTTCCGAAAGACACTCCATTTCCTTCGGATAGATTTTCCATAAACAGGCCGGATTATTCCTCCCAGACCGGTTCAAATGCAATATTCATATCTACGTCGCCCTTGATCCCCTGTACGCTTCCCTTATTGGAATACTGCCAGATCTTGTACGCGTAAGGATAATACATCTCGACTTTGTAATAGGCGAACCACTTGTCGTATTCCTCCAGCTGTTCCAGATCCAGCATGAGAGCCCCCATCTCCAGATTGTGATAGACCATGGGGCGGTATCCGGCCGCCTTGATGGTGTCGCAGAACAGTTTCACCAGCCTGGTGCGCTCCTGGGCGTCCAGCTGATTCATCCTTCCGTTCTCCGCGGTCTTCTCCACATCTATGACCACCGGGCAATCAATTCGATAGGGTTTGATCAGATCCAAAACCAGCTGGGCTTCCTCCAAAACCTCCGCGTCATTCACTGCCTGAGTAAAGAAGTACACTCCCGTCTTGATCCCCGCGTCATTTGCGCCCTGCAGGTTGGCTTTGGCGCTCTCATCCGTCACAAGCGTACCTTTTTGTCCGTATCCCCGGTAACCCGCCCGGATAAAGGTGAATGTCACGCCGTCCTCCGCCACTTTTTTCCAATCGATGGCTCCCTGATACAGGGACACGTCGATCCCCTTGTAGGAGGACACCGCTCCGTCCCGCAGATACTGCAGTTCCCCGTTCTCCAGAATATTTAAGTTCGTCTCGGCATAATCATTTTTCTCTATGGTATCCTTCACAGGGATAAAATGATACTTTCCGCCGCTTGCGACCACGAGATGATCCTTATAAAGGGGGCGCAGCGTCTCCACAACGGAAGTCCCCTCCCCAAGGCTGAGGCGGATCTGTTCGAGAACATCCTGCTCGCCCTCCATCTTTCCCGTTTCATATTCTTCTAAAAGGCGGCGGGTCAGCTCCTCCTGAGCCTCCGCTTCCTCATAGGCGTCCGGAGAATCCGGCGTCTCTTCCCCTGAATTGTCACTCTCGATCTGATTTACAGCCTCCTGCGTCTCCTTTGCATTCCTGTGGTTCAGATAAACATTCCCCAAAAAATACAAGGTCAGCAGGATCATCAAAATTGTTCCGGTTGCAAAAAGCGGCGCGCGCAGTTTCTGATGAAACCCGGTCCTGTCATTCGGTTTTCGGTTCACGGAATCCCTGGCGAGCTGATACCTGGCAGCCCTCTCGTTCTCAGGCCGGCTGATCTTTCCGGTGTCATCCAAATCCAGAACTTCAAAATCATCCTTTCTATCGCTTTCCATCCAGTTTTTCAATACCTATCCACCCCTTGCTCTCTCTGTATCCCAAGATCGTTTCCATCTTTTTTATTTTAGCTTATTTATTGCAAAAAAGAAAGCCCCATATTTAGGAAATAGCGCGTTCCCGGAGCTGCTGCAAAATCTTTTTTTCTCTTCTGCTGACCTGTACCTGACTGATTCCAAGGCTCTGAGCTGTCTCCGTCTGGGATTTGTCCCGGAAATATCTGAGCCAGATCAGTTTTTTATCATCCTCCGCAAGCTCCTCCAGGAGCTGTTTTAAGAGCATGCGATCCAAAAGCTTTTCCTTTTCCGGATCCCTCACCCCCGGATACAGGGAAGCACGCACGCCTCCTCCCTCCGCGTCCCCGGCGATCCTCTCCAGAAGCGGCAGCATGGTTCCGCCTTCCGTCTCCAAGCCCTCCTCCAGGGAATCCACGCAGTTGTCCGCATCCAGAGCCAGCAGCGTTTCCTCCTTCGTCATCCCCGATGCCTGAATGAGTTCCTCCAGGCAGGGTTCCCGCCCCAGCTCCCCAAAGAGTCTTTCCCGGACAAGGGCAAGCCGGGCGCTGTTTTCCTTTACAGCCCTGGAAATTTTTACAAGCCCGTCGTCCCGGAGGAACCGCCGGATCTCCCCCATGATCAGCGGCACCGCGTATGTTGAAAACTGAAGCCCAAGGGAGAGATCAAATTTATCGATAGCCTTGATCAGTCCGATGGCCCCGATCTGAAAGAGATCCTCCGAATCCACGCCTCTCCCGGAAAACCGCTTTGCGATGTGACGGACCAGCCCCAGATTTTTCTCGATCAGCACCTCTCTCGCCTCTTTATCTCCCGCCTGTGATTTTGCGATCAGCGCCGACACATTTTCCATGACTACTCCTCTCCTGGTATCCAGGAACCGCTGGTCATTTTTTTCCGCATATGTATTCTGGTTCCCTTTCCCGGGCTGCTCTCCACCTCCAGATGATCCATAAAGGCTTCCATAAAAGCGAAACCCATGCCGGAGCGGTCCAGTTCCGGCATAGTGGTGTAGAGAGGTTCCATCGCCTTGGAGATGTCTTCGATCCCTTTTCCCTGATCCTCCACCGTCACATCCAGCACGCCGTCCGCCAGCTTGCAGGCAAGCCGGACCTTGCCCGGAAAATAATCCCCTGCGGATGGCCTCACCTCGCCGTGCCGGCTGTATCCCTGCAGGTTCCCGTAGCCGTGGATGATAGCGTTTGTCACCGCCTCAGAGACCGCCGTCTTGATATCCGACAGTTCCTCCAAGGTGGGATTTAAGTGCGCCACAAAGGCGGCCACGGCAACCCTTGCAAGCCCCTCGTTCGTGGATTTTGCGTCAAATAGCAGTTCCATCTCGTTGTTCATTTTCTTACCCTCAGCGCTCTCTTTGCGCTCCTTTCCTGTTCTTTGTTCCTGTTTTTTCTCTCTTTTACGGCATCCTTCGCTGCCCGTCCTTCCATTTTACGGCATTGTTCACCGCCCCGTCTTTCCGCTTACGGCATCCTTCGCCGCCCGTCCTTCCATTTTACGGCATTGTTCACCGCCGTCTTTCCGCTTTCTTCTATACCCCCGTTTTCAGCCGGTTTTCATAACCGCTTCACTACGCCAGCACTTCCACCAGGGCGCTCATGCCGGAGAGGTCCAGGATCCTGCGGATCTGGCGCCCTACATTGATGGCATACACCTTTCCTCCCAGGCAGGCTATCTTTTTATAGCGCCCCATGATGATACCGATCCCGGAGGAGTCCATAAACACGGTGTCCTCAAAGTCAAACACCACATGACACACATTCTCCTCCATCAAAAAGCGGTCCGCCTCCTGACAGATATACCCGGCCTGGTAGTGATCCACCTCCTCCGGAAGCTTCACCATAAGGCAGTTGTCGATCACTTGAAAGTTCTCCATTTTCTCTTCCTCCTCGCATAAACGAAATCCAGACAACAAAAAAGAGCCGACAGCGTTTCTGTCAACTCTTTTCCTTCGTAGCTCATCTTTTTTATCTTTCGGTCCCAGGCACGGCAGGAGACTACTCTGTCATATCCTCCATGTCCGGAAGCCACTGTCCCGCTTTTCTCGCCCAGTCGGTGTCCGGGAACAGTTCGATCACTCTATGATAGACTGCGGCCGCGTTCACCAGATCCTCATTTCCCCGGTAAGCGTTGCCCAGATCCAGAAGCGCCTCCCCGTTGCTCGGGTCATAATAAACCGCCTTCTCAAAATTCTCAATAGCCGCTTCAAAATCCTTGTTCCGGAAGAAAGTATATCCGGCCTCATGATAATTCTTCGAGAGGTCCGGGCCGATCAGCTTCAGGAGAGAATCATACAGCCCGCGGAACTGCTCGGACATCTCTTCCAGATTCAGATTCGTCCGGATATCCTCTAATTTTTCCGCCGTCTGGTTCACATCCTGCGTGTCGAGATATACGGAAGCCGCGTCGTAGAGCATGTCCATCATCTGCAGCCTGCCGTCCGTTCCCTCATATTCGTCCAGTTCCGCCTGCAGTTTCGTATTGGAATCCTCCAGCGTCTTGATCTGATTCTCCAGCTGCTGGATCTGATTGGTCCTGGAATCCAGCTGGCCCGCGATAGTATCCACCCTGCTCTGGGCGTCCTCCTGAGCCATCCTCTGACTCGCCGGGAGAACCAGAAAATACATAGCCGCCGCGCCGATCACCAGGCCGATGATAATATTCAGCACCGTGGAAAAACCGCTCCTCGTCCCCTCCGTAAGGCTGGCCGGCTGGATAATTACCTCATTGTCGTTCTGATAGCGCACCGTTTCTTCCTTTTTGCGCCGGCGCTCGCTCTTCTCATTCTCGTCCGGCGCCAGCATACGGTCCACTTCTTGAAGATAGCGGAGCGCCTGGATATTTCCACGGTCCACGTTCAGAGCCTTGTTCAACTCCTTCCGGGCCCGCTCCCAATCCTCATTTTCTATATGCAGGAGCGCCAGCAGGAGGCGCGCTTTCACGAACCTGGGACTTAAGGAAACCACTTTTTTCAGCTGGATCACCGCCAGATCCTTACTGCCCTGTCTGCAATATTCCAATGCCTGATTAAACTTCTTCATCGTCTGCCGGATATTGTCGTACCGGGAGGGATTGTTCTGGATCCGCTCAATATAATCGGAGGCCACATTCTTCTTCGGCTCCACATTCATGCTGAGTATCCACTCGCTCATGGCGGCGGTGCACTCTCCGATCTCATAATAGACCAGTCCCAGAAGGTTTCTGGCCTCCACATTTCTGCTGTTAAATTTCAGACTTTGTTCCAGACTGTCGATGGCGCCGGTGAGATCCCGGACCGAAGCTTTTTCCAGCCCCTCGTTATAATATCGATTGGAGAGAGCCAGGATCTTTTTATACAGCCCCACATCTGCGCCGCAGGCGGTGCAGAAATCCTTCTCCGACAGCTGGCATCCACATTGGTAACAAACCATGCCGATTCCTCCTAGCTCTCCGGCTCTTCTTCCTTTTTCACGAACATCTGCTCAAAAATTCCCGCGATATCCGTGGCGCTGTGATTATAAATCTCATCCTGGATCTCCTCCACCTCTGTGCTGGGGTGGAACTTCTTAAGTTCTTCCTCGAAATTGATCATTTCAAACAACTCCTAAATAAGCTTTCACTTCTCCTGCCAGATACAGACTTCCGGCAATGTATATCTGCGTGTCCGGCTCCTTTTCCCCAAGCAGCGTCTCAAGCGCCTCCGGCGTGTCCCGGAAACTGCGGATCACAGGGCCTGCAGGCTCCGGACCAGGTCTCTTTTCAGCCAGTTTTCTCGTCAGTTCCTCCAGGGTCTCCATCTGCGCCGCACGGCCGGAGTGCAGCGCCGTCAGGCAGATCGTTTCAAACAGACGGGAATCCAAAATCCTTCCCAGCATTTTTTCATAAGCCTTGTCTCTCACCGCGGAAAAAAGAAGAAGTCTTTTTCCCTTCCATCCGTCCGCGGCCACCGTCTCCAGGAACGCCCGCACCCCGTCCTCATTATGGGCTCCGTCCACATAGACGCCCGGACGGACCTCTTCCATCCTCGCCGGCCAGAAGCACTTTTTCACGCCATCCCGGATCTGCCGGGCCGTAACTGTCCTGCCCTGATCCAGTTCTTCCAGAGCCCGGACGGCAAGCGCCGCGTTTTCCATCTGATATCTCGCGGTTGTCCTCAAAGTAAGGCTAATATCATTATAATACCGACTGTGCAAAGAAAAATCAATGTTTTTATTCTTAAAATTTAAGAAGGAATAGTCTTTTTTCGACACCGGACACGAAATTGCGCCAACTTTTTCCGCCATTTCGTCAAAAACCGCGCTTACACTTTTCGAGGTCTCCGTATATACCACCGGTACTCCCGGGGCGATGATCCCCGCCTTTTCCCAGGCGATCTTTTCCGGGGTATCCCCCAGATACTCCACATGATCCAGACTGATCCGGGTAATCACCGCCAGTTCCTTATGGGACACGGAGTTCGTGGCGTCCAGCCTGCCTCCCAGACCGGTCTCCAGGATCACAAAATCCGGCTCTGCCTCCCGGAACAGAAGCAAGGCCATAAAAAACAGATACTCAAAAAAGGTAGGGTGGTATAGTTCCGGGATCAGACCGTACACTTTCAAAAACGCCTTCAGAAAGCTCTCCCGGTCTGTCATCTTTCCACGGATCAGGAATCTCTCCCGCACATCCACAAGATGGGGGGATGTGAAGAGACAGACAGAGTATCCCGCCTCCTCCAGCATGTACCTGAGGTACGCGCACACGCTGCCCTTGCCGTTGGTCCCCGCCACATGGATGATCTTAAATTCCTTGTCGGGACTGCCCAGACG
>CANQCF010000009.1 GCA_947589505.1 uncultured Acetatifactor sp.
CCTATTTTGTGTGAAATTTTCAAGGTGCTGAAAATATGGGGCAACATAAATCTATCTATTCGACCCCAACATCATAAAATATTAATACAGGGAATCCCCAGCGTCTCCCACACATTAGCGCCGGAAGGAGTTGTCAAACCAAAAAAGCGGCTGTTAAATGCGATCATTGCCGTCAGGGGATTCTCCTGCAGGGATCGATAAAGCAGGCCCAGATTTTTCGCACTATCTATTAAATCAAAATTAGTAATCTCATAGCCAAGTTTCGCTAAGCCTATTCCCAATTCGCCGCTAAATAAATCAACGGTATCCAACCCACCCTGAAACAGGAGCAGTCTCTTATTCTCTGCCATAAGTTCTTTCTCTCCGCAAAAATTTCAAAACCGCGCGTCAAACCAAAAACCTACATCCTGTATAGGCAATCCGTAAATGATCCCTATTATACATAAAATACAAGGTCTCCAATGTCTCCCCAACATACCCGATAAATCGGTTCGGTTTTTTTATTCCTTCCGGATCATTCAGTTCTTCGATTCGAAAGAGCAGGGGAAACAGCCAATCACAATAGGTCTCCAGCACTTCATTCTTCGCAATGATGATATTATAATTGAAAAAATACTCCTGTCTCAGGATCTTTTGAAAAGCCCAGGCATATTCAGGCTGCAGCTCTTCCAGCGCTTTAAGTACCGCTCCCCACTCCTCATCAGACAGATATCTCTTATGGTGCATCTCTATATCCGGCTCATAAGGCATCGGATACGGTAAAACAACATCTATCTCATTATCACAGAGTCGCAACAAGTCATCTTCAGATAGATCAAAGAGCCTCCTATAGTGAACTAAACCAGAATATTGCTGAGTCTGCGCCACATCCTGTTTTAGCCGATTTTTCCAGATCCAATATAACCCGGTAAGCTCCGAATAGTTCCCATTCCTCGCTGAAATATTGTCTTCGACATAATCAAATAAGTCTGCCACACGCCTATCCGCATTTACCGCACCAACCTGAAAGGATGTGATATATTCCGGAATACTGTATACATTCTGCAAGGGCTTATCCTTATGATGAACCATCTTATACAGTTTCAGTTCCGCTCTGTGATAGCCGACAGGATATGTCTCTAAAGGCATATATTTTCCGCTCTTTACAAACGCAAGCTTCTGCATTTCCGCCCAGCGGACAGAATCGATCCTTACATGCTGATACAGACCGCACGCATCTAAAGCCTTCTCTATCTCCGGCATTACATTTTCGGGCGTGGCAATATAAACTACTATTTTTTTCTTCTCTTCCTCAGACTTTTCCGCCACAAAATCCGAGAGTTCGAAGACTGGAATGCCGGAAAGAATAGAAGGATTTCCTTCCTTAGAGGTTACCAGGAAGCCAAGAATCTTTATATTGGGCTGTAATACCTGTAAAGCTTTATATGTTCCAAGAGCAATACTTTGAGCTCCGTAAATCATCTTCGTCATTCGTTTTTCTTTGTCTCCTACTCATTTAAGGAACATTACCTTAAATATCATTTATACTCACATTCATCTCCAAGATCAATTTTGAAATATCATTAGCATTATTCGATTTATATAGACCTTACATTAACATCCCCGGAACTCTTTCGTAAACCATCGTATCTTAGTGGCAGGGACATCCATTTCCACCAAAAATGATTTAATGGATTCAGCAATTGTTTCCGTTATATTTGCTATAATAATATAATCAATATAAGAGAGTTTGTCTAATATTTTTTCCGGAGGATTAACTGAAAAACCTCTCGTCCGATATAATTCGTAATTTTTATCAACCCAGTCTTCAACAGATACCTTTTCTTCTCTCTTCAAATATTGGTATATTTTTTGCCCTAATACGCCCGCACCATATATAATTACTTTCTCACCTTTATGTATGCCGCCATATGGCATTAATATAACATCATTATGGTTGTTTTGATCAAACACTTCGATTTGTCTCAATGCGAGCAAATAATTTCTATAAGCAGTCAATTGCTTTTGCATTATATTTAAAACGTTCTTTTTTGCAAATTGCGCGCTCAAATAATTTATCAAAAGATCAATTCTATCAATTTCATTTGAATATGTCTTCTTTGTTATGGACTGTGGATGTTGAATATAATGATACCCACACAATTCCGTAACACAAATAGTTTCCGCCTCCAGAATAGTTGGATACAATATTGCAGCATCATCTCCTGCAATAATATTATCATCAATTGCGCAAATATGTTTTAAGAGATCTGTTTTAAATAATTTTGAAACTAAATGAGGCGTTATGCCATATTCAAAAAATCTACCTGTATACAATATTTGATCTAATATATTGATGGGACAATATATTCCACTCTTCAATGAATTTTTCACTATAAGATGATCATTCCCAATATCATGAAAATGTGTCGCTGCGATAATATCCGCTCCAGTTGACATTTGAAGCTGAATAAGATTCTCAAAATACTCCTTTTCTATCCAGTCATCCGCATCAACCCAGCCTATAAATGAACCTTTTACCTCTTTTATTCCTCTTAATCTTGCAGATAAAACACCTTTATTCTCCTGGTTAAACAGCTTAATCCGATCATCTTGACGGGCATAGTCTTCACACAGTTCTTTTGAGGCATCTGTAGAACCATCATTTATCAATATTAACTCAAAGTTTTTATATGTTTGTGCCAAAATGCTTTTAAGACACTTATTTAAATGTTTTTCAGCATTGTAAATCGGAACAATAATACTTATTAACTTATCCATAAAGCTTCTCCAACAGCAATTTTTCTTCTTACTATTTTTTCTCCTCTGTTCAATCAATATGCAAATATAAAATTAAATAAACTCTTTCTGCAAACTATCTTCTTTTACCAATACCTTTTTAAATTTGCAAAGGCAATACGGTAATCTTTTAAATGTCTTACAAAATATATGGTCGAAACATGTTCAGAAAGCCAACACCGAGTTTGTTTTTTCCCAGCATAACATTCCATTCTCTTCTCTACTTCATCAATTACTCCAAACAAAAAATTGCAATAATCATTTAAAATTTCCCTTCGAGCAATACAAATATTATTAGGTATGAACATTATATGCGTTTTGCACCAATTCGCACATTCGAAATAATCCGGGAATTTTTCCTGAATTACCGCGATCATCTGCATATAATACGTTTTTTCGCCCCAATGCAGATAGTATTCCGCTAAGCTGTTTCCAACCACAAAGGGAAGAGGCAACACAACATCTGCCGTGTTATCTATGATCGGCGCAAGCGCTATATCCGATTCAAATTGCCTGCGGTAATGGCAGATGCCTGAATACGGTGCGTCCGTATTCTTCCACACCCAGTATAATCCTGTCAGTTCGTTATAATACGGATTCTTTTCTGAAATATGGTCGCCCGTATTATCGCACAGTTCCGCAATGCGTTCATTTGTCAGCGCTGCCCCTACCTGCAGGCTGGCTATCCATCCATGCTGTTCCACGTTATGGGTCAGTTTCACATCACTCAGGCACATCACTCTATATGTCTGCACCAATCCCTCATACATTTCCCTTTTCACATGATTTTCCCGCACAAACGGCAAAAAATCCGCCACTAGACCATGCTGCTGTAAATAATGTCTCAAAAATTCCCTTGTGAGCAGATGCTCCATGTCATCCGTCAGGAAAAAAAGGCTTTTATACCGGAGCCCCGCAAGTTTCTTTTTTATTTCCTCATGGTAAATATCCATTGCAATGACTACAATGCACGCATCCTCTATAAAACCTTCATTTCCATCCAGCTGGTAAACAGGTATCCCGTTTAAACTCTCCCTACATCCTCTGCCATCACTTACTATAAAAGCATCGGGGGTTCTCAAAAAACCAAATCCCTCTTCCTGCATCTGGAGAATCTCCTCGCTCCGCAGGCCTGCACCGTAAAAAAGAAGTTTATCTTCCATCTGAATGGCTTTCTGCATTATTTCAAGAGCTTTATCTGCATCTTGATAACACTGATCATCCTCGCCATAGTTTTTCATCCGTCCTGCTTTCCCTCCGCTGTTTTACACAATGCTATTGAAAATCACAGCCCCCGATGTCGCCGCCATCTTCAGCTATAACATGGCTATTCAAGGAAACGCCTGTCCATTGCATGCTCCATGTTATAATCTATTAGCAAAATATCCTTGAACCCCAGCACTTCTGCTGTCCTGGTCATTTCAAAATGATGATTGCATGCTGAAATAACCAAAAGATCAATTTGAGCAGGATCATATTCCTCAATGTTTTTTACTGCAATCCCATTTAGCATCTCCTTTTCTTTACCCGCCAAGGATGACACTGCAAATCCGCATATCCTATCATCGAGATGTTCCATTTTTAGTAATCTCTGAAATTTTCTCCCCACCAAACCGGCGCCATATAACAGAACATTTCTTTTCCTTCCAAGAACAGTCAAAAGTCCCTCCAACGCCAACTCCCTATTAAACGCTCCTGCAGGATTCAGTCCCATGCTTTCAACGATAAGCCCGTCAATGGATGTCAGGCCATTAATCTTCTCTCGGTCGTCCATGTCCAAGTCATCATAAATGCACTTAATATTGCTCATGACCTGTCTCGCATATTTTGCAAGCGCCGCCACTTCACGGGGATTTCGGGCACTGGTGTAGATATGTTTCAGGCACTCACCATATTGCCAGATTCTCCACTTCTCATGCTGATAGGTATGTTTGCTGGTCATAGTGGAATTTTCACGAATCCGGTATATGTATAACCTGTCTTTCAGATGGATCATCTTTTGGGCGGCGAAATAACATTCTAAAGCAAAAACCGCATCTTCAAAATATGCCCCAGGGACAAATGCGATCCCCCGCTCTGCAAGCCATGCCCGGTCTATCATCAGTAACCACGCCGAATCCACAAAGTCATCATTTTCCACCAGCTCTGCAAAAAATTCCCTCCCATCCCTTACTCCCGGATAAGCTCCCGTGATCTTATAATACCTTTCTTTATCCATGTTTCCTGGCATTTCCGGATCCTCAAACAGCAATGACGCTGTTTCATACCCAATCACCTGGATATCCTGATCTGTGCAGGCAGCCTTCCATAACATGCCCAAAGCCCCATGCACCAGCATATCATCGCTGTCAACAAAACAAAGATATTTTCCATGGGCATTTTTTATTCCCGCATTTCTCGCTACACTTTGACCACTGTTTTTTTGCGTAATAACATGAACCCGTGGATCTTTCTTTCGATACTCTTCTAATATTGCGGATGACGCATCCGTAGAACCGTCATCCACACATATCATTTCAAAATCCGAAAAATCCTGCCCTAATATGCTATCCAAGCATTCAGCCAGGTACTTTTCCACATTATAAACCGGTATAATAATTGAAAAAAAAGGGCTCATACCATTTCTCCCACACAATCTCTATTTCATCAATCTTTCATATTGTTCTACTGCTTCTTTCCTTATTTCATCTAGAATACTCCATGTTATCCCCGGATTAGAATAACTTTTAAGCTGTTTACAAATTTCTTTCTGAAATCTGGTAGGAGTTACGATTACATGCGCGTTACCAAATCTTAGAATTTCCGGTGAAAATATCCTTTTCCCTTTTAGCTCCAGTCCCCATTTATTTTCGTCATTGTCCACAAAAAAACGAATAGGAATCCCGCTCTTTCTAAAAATTGTCTCACATTCTTTTCCGAAAACACCTGTTCCAAAAACCACTAATCCGTCTGATATACAACAAAATCTGCTTATCACATCCTTGACCACAGCAGGCTTTTTTTCACTGATATGCAACATTTTGTCCCTGCGAAACCGTTCTTCTATATTTTCTTTGTCTAAAACATTTTCAGGGCATTTATTCAGATATTTCATATCAGCTTCATATATTTCTTTTGCACATTCCAAACATTCCTTACTACTGATGCCAGTCTTCCTGAAATTGGCAAGCACCCTATCTATATGTGCAAATCTGACTCCATCTGCAATAAACCGCAGCAGCAGCTCCCGATCCGCAGCGATTCTATAATCCGTATTATACAGCCCATATTTTTGGTAGGCAGAACGTCTGATAAACGTACTTGGATGCTGTGGAAACGGAGAATGTTTCGTGCAATCTTCGATTTCCCCATTTACTCCGATAAACCATATCTCCCCATAGGCTACATCCACATCTGGATTTTCAAAACAACTGACAGCCTTCTCCACCGCATCCGGCTCATACCAGTCATCACTGTTAATTATTCCGATAATATCACCATTTGCATGCTTTATGCCCTTATTCATCGCATCATAAAGGCCATCATCCTTTTCACTGAGAAAACATGCAATATATTCCTTGTATTGATTGACAATATATTGTGTGCCGTCCGTTGATTCACCATCGATAATTATGTACTCAATATTTTTATATGTCTGATTGATAACGCTCTGTATCGTCTGTTCTATGGTCGCCGCACCGTTATAAACTACTGTAATGACTGTAACCAATGGGTCCGATGATGTTATTTTCATTTGCTCGTTCATTCTTGCTTTGCCTATCTTCCTTTCGTAAATATTCTATTGTACGTACCTTCCAAAACTTCTCGATTTATGAGACAATGACTTCAAATAAACGCTAGTTGCGCGACCAGAGCGATTACTCTAAAGAAAGAACACTCATGAATTCCAATCAAACCCTGCACTAGGCCCAGCTAGCCAAATGGATTTCCCTTTTTCACAATCAGCGTGAAAGCAGTCTCTCCGTCAAAAACTGGTGTTCCCAAAAAACGTTTCGCCTTACGCCTTCTTTTACTGAAAGCGCGTTGCTAAAGTAGCCTATGTCCAATCCATTGTTCCAAATAATCTCTCCAGTCCGCCCATGTGTAGCAGCGACTCGCAATAGTTGTACAATTTGCGCGGTTGGCCCCCGCTTCATTTCATGCCTTGCCCCTTACCCTCTCCCTTTCGGAGATCAGAATCGAATTCAAAGGCTCCGTCTCCGACGAGCAGATTCTTCACGTCATAAAGGCAGTGCGCCATGTTTTAGAGATGCTGATCCGCACTCAAAGGAGCTCGTCAATAGACTTCACTAAGCTTACTCCCCGGAAGAACTGAATAAGATGGACAAGCAGGTCATCATCACGGTCATCAGCTCTCTGCAGGAACAACTGAACTTTCTCACCGGGCAGATCACCCTGATAAACCAGCGCTCCTTGGCCCACAGAACTGAGGTCCACGACGTGATGCATTAAATGACTCTCTTTGAGACCTTCAATGAACTGGAACTGCTTTACGACGATTCCAGGGAACCTGAAGTCTCCGAGATCACCATTCCCAGCCATACCCGTCAGGCAAAGTCCAAACGCGGGACCGCCTTAAAAAACTCCCCGCCCACATTTATGAACGTAAACTCGACGAGACAAGACTTAAGGAACTGTTTCCGGACGATTACAAAGAAGTCCCCGTTGAAGTCTACAAGCTCCTTTCCGTCATCCCATAGACCTTTCCAGGGGATGAGCATCACGTCCACGTTTGCACAGCAAAGAATAACGACGACACCATCATTAGGGTCGACAAAGCTACGGTCGTTTTCCATAACAGCATCGCCAACTTGTTCTAAAACCCAAGGTTGACGCATTCATTACGTGGGCCAAAACGGAAAACAAAAAACTGCTGGTACAAAACATAACAATAAATGGTCTTCAGTACTGCATTAATCAGGAACAGTTCCTTCGTTTATTTTGGGAAAACGACAACGTCCCAATGGACAACAACCTTGCGGAGCAGGCGGTCAGGCCGTTCTCTTTAGGTAGAAAAAACTGTGTTTGCGTCAACTCCATTCACGGGGCAGAGGCAAGTGCGATCTTATACAGCATCGTCGAAACGGTCAATGCCAATGGCCTCAAGGTTTACGACTGTCTGGAGTTTCTGCTCACGGAACTTCCAAAACGCGACGAAAACACTGACCGTGACTTTCTAGAAGCCCTCCTGCCTTGGTCTAAAACCGTCCAGGAAAAATGCTCCAACCTAAAAAACTTAATTCATCTTTCAAGGTGCAAATCTATAAAATCACCAGTAAAATGGCGGTTTCTTTTTGTTCTGGTACGCATGGTTGATAACTTACCATTCTAGCTATTCTTGTACAATCCAGTTATCATTACACAAATATTTATTTTTTCGATAGTATTCATAATGTTAGAATTATACTTTATAATCAAAGTACATAAAGAATATCTTCCAACGAAATAATCGGACAATCCAACTTCTTAGATATCTTTTCCTTTATTTCATCATAAAAAGTAATTGCCGTTACTATAACTGCATCTACTTTCGGTAACTCTTCATCTGCGGAAAGCACATCTATAGCTGAATATATGCTGTCTGCATTTTGATCTATGCCATATACAACTTTTATATTTGTACCTTTGAATTCCTCAATCAATGTTTCACCGACATAACTCATACCGTATATCGCAATCTTTTGACAACCCTTGGACTCCAGATACGACGCAAGATTTTTACTCTCTTGCTTTATGCGCACCCAACGATTCATCATCTCAAACAAAACAAGATGTTTATACGACATATTCTGTTTTTCTTTTATCTGCCTACCCATTATCCTACTTACGCCCACTGCACCTATGATCACACCGCTTAAAAGAGCTAAAACCAAAGAACTTTTTTTCATATTTTCCCCTCGCATAACCTAAAAAGCAAATATCATTTTTTTATATCAAACTGTTTCAATAACTCGCTTAAACCAATTACATTATTATAACCATATTCCCTTATTTCATTAACAATGTTTCTTTCCCCCGCGGCCACAGTGACTACAATTACATCTACATCAAGTCTTCCACAGTCTAGAGAAACAAATGGCAATAATTTTGCCATATCTCCGGGATTTTTATCCAGCAAGTACCGTATCTCTATATCGGAATTTTCTAATTCATCATACAGTCTGCGCCCCAAATCAGCCATACCATAAATTGCAACGCTTCTATAACCCTGTTCCTTAAAATACTCCGACAGGTTATGCCCGCTTTGTTTTACTTCCAGCCATTTAATCGCTCTAAAAAACGCTGCTTCTGCTTTTTGATTTTTGTTAATACTACCTCGGTTTTCTTCGGTCGCCTTATTATTAACCTCTCGATATTTTTCCTTTAATTCATCCAAAAAAAATTTATTATCCTTAGGTATGAATGAAGTATAAACATCATTATACATTTCCACTATTTTGATACAATATTGACCAATATCAAATATATTCTCTGCGTATTTCTGTGACTCTACAAGCATTTGTCTTTTAGCGTCTTTCGAGCACTGCATAGCCTGTATCATGACATTTGCCAGCGACTCACTGTTGTGTAACTCATACAAAAAACCTCGTTTTTCATCCCCCCCAATAATCTCTCTTGTTCCGCCACTATCAGCACCTATCACAACATTCCCTCCAAGCATAGCTTCTATCGTCACTCTGCCCAAGGCCTCGCACTGGGAACACGTCAAGGCATACGATGCCCATCTGTGAAGTTCAGTCAAATCATCTTGAAATGGCAAAATCTTAATATTTTTAACCAACCCTGTATTCCTGATATACTTTTTTAGTGCCCATTCATACCCACTACCTTGAGCCCCCGCAATCACTAACCGAACATCTGAATATCCTTGCTTTAACAGGATCTCTATAGCGCGTACCGCATCTATCTGCCCTTTTCCTTGTGATATCACAGCCGCCATCAAAAAGTAGGGTGGAAACTCTTTGTCATTATCTACAGAAATCTTATATTTTTGAATATCTATGCCATCATAAATTCTTTCTGTTTTAAGAGAATACTTCTCATAATATTTCTGCTTAACATAATCGGATATGACAACCAGTCTTTCTGCACGCGCATATAATTCGTATTTTAGTTGAATATTTAAGAATTCGCAGCCAAATTGTTCTTCCATTAACTCCCTAATATGCCAGACATATGGAATGCCCGCAGTCAATGCCGCAATCGCGCCAAAATAGCTTACACTTGAATTAATATGTATTAGCTGTATCTTTTCTTTTTTGATGATGGGTAAAAGCTGTAATGCAGCTTCATAACTCTGCTTATAATCAACTTTCTGCTGTGCAACGGTTACGTCTCCGATTTTTACATAATCAACAATAAAGTCCACTTCGTAGCAATGTATATTTAAGCTTTCAAAAACACATTTTGCATCTGCAGCTTTAGGCATTATTATAATCGGATTAATAAATTTCCTAATTTCTTTCATAGTATCCAAAAGAGAATGTCCTGCACCGCCCAGAAAACCATCATTTAAGATATACAATACATTTTTTATCATATTTCCCATTTTCCCCCTGGTTAAACTATACTCCCACTATGTCATTCCATCACTTAAATCTGTCAATAGGATAATTTTGTCGATATTTTTTTATAATTTCCCCCGCTTTCTCACCATCCTCTTCCTTACAACAAAGAATATCAACATAGTAAAATGTTCTCGGACTCCAATAACTGTTAATTGTCGCCAGATATCCGTTAATGCTCTTTACAGTCTCACCATCCATACGTCCAATAAAATTACCAAAATTATCAAACACAAAATAGTGTTTATAACCAGATTCCAACAGATAATCACATAAATCCACGTATTTATTATACTGTTCTTTTGTATCAACCTGATTTTCATAATACAAAATAGGGGAGTTTGTTTTTAACAATTCTCCACATGACATAATACAGTCAGCATCAAAACCATCCGTATCTACTTTAAGCAGTCCAACTTCGTTCATATTTACACCACATTTATCAAGCATCTTCTCTATTGACAGAACAGGTACATCAAGACTTTCTCCACCTTGTACTGCTATGGCTGTTCCATTTGATTCTAGTGAGATTAATTTATTTCTATCGCCAATTGATATATAAGCCTGTAATGGTTTGATCCTCTCTATATACTTGGCATCCATCATCTTTACATTTTCTAACATCAAAGAATAATAGCTTTCCGTTGGTTCTACGGCTAAAAAATAAGCAGATGTATATTTAATCATTGCACTGACAGTATCGCCCACATTAGCGCCAACATCTATAATCCAATGTTTCCTGTTCTTGTTTAATTGTTCTTCCAGTTGAGCAAGATATGGAATAAAAGCGTCATATAACAGACACTTCCTTTTATACTCCTGCAGTCGATGTGTTCTACTTAATTTCACCTGGAAGCCTTCAATATCATAAAATTCTTGCCCCTTAAAATAATTTGGCTTTAGGATATATCTACCCATATAATCTGGATTGTTACCATCAATTATCTGCTCATCCGCAATTTGCATTTCATTTAACTGTTTCTTAATTTCACTGTAATATGAAGACGCCACAGCAATTTTTACACCTTCTTCTGTATATTTTCTCAATGCATCGGGATTGATTATTGGAACATATCCTTGTCGCGTATACCCACTCAATCCCCACCTTTTTTCATCATTGTCAGTATAGGCTATAACAATAACTTTTTCATAATCTAAAAAATGTTCAAACTGACTTGCTATTCGTCCAGTTCCCCATATGATAATTTTTAATTTCAACTTTATAATCTCCTTACCTATATATTTTCATTTAAAAACTTTTCAAGGTCCCAATCTTCTTCCCGCACAGTCTGATTATTTTTCCAAGCCATACATAGTATGTCCTTTGACAATGAATTTTCTATTTCCCCATTTCTATTTTCTTATTAATCTCCGGCATATATTTTACCATTTGACACATAATAATATTTATCCTTATCCTCTACATATCCATGATACTTGTTTTTCTCTTCGGTATCACCATAAATGAAATCATCCGAGTGCTCAGTCACATGTACTCTGTTAATTTATCTCTGTTGATCACCCGAACATATTTTCTCATAATAGGAGATTCTTTTAGGAAATAACGATATTCTTCCACTCCAAGATCTTACTGTCAAATACTCTAATTTATACAATAAGAATAAGCTGGTAATCTACATAAATATATTACCATCCGCTAAGCAAATACAACCTATCACCTTACGGGGAAAAAATTATCATATCATCCAACTTATGTTTCAGTAGGTATTTACTATATTTTTTTCTGATTAGGCCCACATTTTACTTCCGTTTTTAAAGCAATCACTTCTCATCCTAATTTCTAAACGAACACCAAAATCAAATATCTGAATAATTCTTTTTCTGCCTAACCCTTTTTCACTTAATAAATCTGTTTCATGAAATTAAGAAATCTGCTTCAAAAATATAAAGACGTTCCAAACTATTTTATATATAAAGATAAAACTCCCCTTCTGTTTCTCTCACAATTGATATAATAAAAACCTTTCTTCCTAATAATATTGTATTAAAGCACTCATCTTCCATTTAATTACAACGCACAAATTAAATGATTGCTACAAACAACTATAAACTGACTAGTGCTCCCCCCGTACATTACTTCTTTCCATTTTATTAAATCAATTCCTTTTTGGGGATTAATCTTTATTGGATATCTTGCCATAACTATAAAAGAATATTTACTTCCGTCATCCATTATACTATTGAAAACCTAATGCCTTTTACTTTTTCAAAATACCTCTCGTCCAAAAAATATACCTTTCAAGAACCATTTCAAAAATTGTATTGGGTACATTTCTTTCATAATGAGCAAAATAACTCTTATCTTTCCATCGCCCAGCGGCGTCGCTTTCCAGAGATCGTCTGTATATTTTTTTTGTAGACAGAAATAATTAAGTTCAGGATAACAATATTTTTTTAAATATCTTATAATCTGCATATGATCTATATAAATATCTCTTATGGAAAACAAAGAATTATAATTACTAGCGCCTTTGATTCGATCTGTTCTGTATACACCAATAATATTATCCAACTGGTAAATCTTACCGTGCATCAGTATATGTATTGCCATAGTAAGATCGCCAACATGCTTTGACTGCTTATACATTCTATAATCAGATTTTCCATCGTTCATAAAGTTTAAGTACAAACAAGCGCACATATCGAACATCGCCTTGTTTCCCATAAAATCATTTAATGAAATATCACGATTACAATCCCGCGATACCTTATCCAGACTTTTTCTGCCCGTCCTCTCAGATAACCTTACTCTTCTAGCTGCAACTCCCGCATAGCCTACATGGTTTTCCATCCAATCCACTGCTGTTTGCAAGTAATACTCATCTGTCCAATAGTCATCACATTCACATGCACACAAATATTTCCCTCTGGCATGCATTCGAAGAGTATACCCATTTCTAGTAGCTCCTATATTTTTCTTCCTAAAGAATAATCTGACTCTTTGATTTTCGGCATATTTTGATAATACGATTTTCTGAGTTTCATCAATTGACGCATCATCGCCAACCAATATTTCAAATTCAAAATCTGTTTTTTGGGCCAAAACAGAATCTATCGCCTGACATATATATTTCTCATGATTAAAGGATGGCATAATCACACTTACCAGTATTTCTTTTCCCATACACTCCCCTTTCTTTTTACATTAGTCAAGCCCACGAATGGCTTCACCCAATATTGCATAGAGACATTGCCTTTCAAAACATTTAAATGACTTATATCTCCATAAAAATGCTTGATACTTGAAATTCCTGTACAATCTTTATAATTGAATGATACGCTTTCCCACCTTTTTGTAAATCATTTAGTATTTGCTTAAAACTTTGTTCCTATTTTTTCACACTAATGAACATTACTTTTCAAATATTATGTATTTAAGTCTCAGCGTAAAATTCATTCAAGATTTTAATCTTCTTTCTAATTTTTTAATTTATTGCAACAGCATTCGCAATAAATTTATCAGCCCGCAAGGGCTGATTAGTTTTTAAATAGGCCTTTTGGGGGAGCACTCGACAATTCCTATCAGCATAAATAGAGTACTCGCATATGCTAAACATTAGATTCATGTTGCATTCAGCTTTGGCAATACCTACAATTAGTAAATTGTCATTTTACAAATCCCATAGTACAATATGTATTTTAAGCAAAATTTCTCTCTCATTCTTCCTAAGCTATATAATAAAAAATTCATTCTAGGTTCCTCGCCCCCCTCTCAACAATATCTTTATACAAATTTCATATCAAAACACTTCCATTTTTATTTCATCTGCTGAGCAGGCATAACCCGTGGCACATCATTACGCAACCCGACACAGTATGCACAAGACATAGAACTTTTCTTTTCATACATCTCTAATAAAAGCCTTCTTTTTTCTTCTATAGAAATAGAATCATCCATAAGCGGCACATATTCCCCCCTTACTTTAGGAATAATGGAATTTTTTATTCGCCAAAATGATCGTGAACAACAATGCAATTCTCCTTCATTTATGACAAAATACTTTCCCAACCTATGAACACATCCCTGTGCATTACTATCTCTTTCAATTTCAGTCGTCCATTTTAATGAATGATCTGTAAAATCTATCCACCCACCGTAATAGAGGGATTGATCTCCCCCATAAAACTTGGAGATTCGATAATTAATATTTCTCAGTTTTAGTTCCGTTTCAATATTTCTGATTTTAATTGACAAATCTTCTCCATAATTACTCAAAACTATTTTAGATTTATCCTTATTTTCTTCAAACAAGTCAAGTACTCCTTCTGGTATTTCCATTGTTCCGTTTGTAACTAAATCAACACTCCCTGTAATTTGATCCAGATACCTGAACACCTCTCCCAGTATGTTTTTTAACTCCGCATTCAATAACGGTTCTCCTCCTGTTACAGTAAAATGCTCTACTGAATCAACCACCCGAAAATACACATCTAATATTTTTTTCGCCTCCTCGTAAGACATCATTTGGGGATTGTTATAGTATGGTATAAATGCCAAACAATGTTTACATTTTAAATTACAGTATGTACATATATTTAATGCTGTCCTCTTTATATCTGTTCTCATACTTATTTCTTACTCCTTATCATAATTGCTCTGCCGCTTTATATTTTACAGAATTTTCTGTCAGTCCATCACAATAAGCACATGACACAGTACTTTTACACTGAAGCAGTTTTCTTATTTTGGCCTTTTGCTTTAATATTGGTATGGCATAGCCCGTCAAATCAATAAAATCCTCTTCTGTATATGGAATCAAATTTTCTTGTATCCTATATGAAGCCCTTGTACAAGTAAAAAGCTTTCCTTTATGAATTACATACTTCTTACCTTGGAAAAAAGCACATTGCTTTGCCTGCTGCTCCCTCTCCATAATACTGGGATGTTTTAAGCTGTGATCCCTACAGTCAATCCAGCCATATCTGTTATCTTCTGTATATAAGATATTGTTTATCTTATATTCATCTAACATTCTTTTGTTTTTAGCAGAATATATTGATATCTCACCATAATAATTGATAATTACCTTTAGTTTTGTGATATCCTTCATTATCTTCAAAGTTTCTTCCGAAAACATTATTGTTCCATTAGTAATTAAAATTATTTCTTTTGTAATTTTATCTTCGTATTTAATAATCTCTTTCAGAATTTCATTAAGGTCAGGATTTAATAATGGTTCTCCTCCAGTCAAAGAAAACTTTTCTACTGTATCTATAATTTGAAAATAATTATTAAAAATCATTTTTACATCTTCAATCAATAAATGCGATTTTTCTTTATAATAGGGTATATAAGCTAAACATAGCTTACATCTTAATGTGCAAAAATCTGTCAACATAATAGATGTACTAGGGAGTATAATCTGACCACCTTCAGCTTGTCGATTATTATCAAATTGCATCATTATCCAATCTCCTTTCCTTTTTACAATATCAAATCCCATCTTTCTATAAAAATCCACTGCCCCAAGATTATCAGCAAAAACTTCTAACCGAATGTAAGATATCTCCTTATCATTTGCCGTTTTCTTTACCTCTTCCAGTAATCGTTTCCCTATTCCCTTTCTATGATATTCTGCTTTCAAAGCAATTGATGATATAAATCCACTATCTGTATCATTTAAGTACACAGTACAGTTTCCAATATCCCTTCCATCTTCTACAACATAGAAGACATCCGCTAAATCTGCCAATTTCTGGGCATATCCATCGATATCTACTCTATCTGACAAATTGGGAACGATTACTTCATTCAATTCAATCAACATTTTTTTCAATCTATTAATATCACTCGGCGGAGTTAAATGTTCAATGACAACCCTATTCATATAATTTATACCTATCTAACATTGCATTAATTCTCTCTACATCGTTAAACATCATCACATCAATAATGGATAAACCTCTTTCAAAAACATTCTCTTTCTGTTTATAGTCTAAAAACTCTACTTCTTGAAATTTTATGTCTATCCCATTATCTTTATATTTTGTCATATCAAAAAAACTTTTACCGCCCGGTGGATTCCAATATTCATTTACTTCTGGAATAGCCTTGCATATATTAAGTGCCCATTCATCTGCTGCCTGAACATCGTCAATTTTGAGTCCCATATCCCTAAAAATCTTTATCGGCGTATCAATACCCAAATAATGCAAAACTTCCTGCAGCGAAACCTTATTTATTTCAGTGATTGTTATAAATTCCTGCCCAAATATGTTTTCTAGCAAATCCATAACCTGCTTATAATGAGGTGCTCTTTTATAATGGCTTAATTGTGCGATTATCTTATTCCGCCAATCAATATCATTATTAATTTCAATATCTTTAATTAAGTCTTTCTGTTTATGCTTCTTTAATGGAACGGATATGTATTGCCAACCACCATTTTGCTTTAAAATACGATTTCTCTCAATCCATCCATGCCGTATAAATTGTACATCGTCTAGCAAAATAAACTGATCGACATGCTTTATTAACGAAAAATACCCTATATACGGGAAAAAATATGGTTGCATAATACCTAAGCGCATAATTATATGTCTCCTACTATTTTCGCCAAATCATCGAAAGCTCTATGTGCTTTTGCTTTTACTTGGGGAATATTTTCTTCAAGTCGTTCCCTAATATTTTTCAAATTTCCTATGCAATAATCTATCGTTCTTACGATTTTTCGAATATCTCCCGGTTCACAAACCAACTCTTCTACTCCCGCCAAATTTGCAAAACCGTACATCTTAGTACTTGGTATAAAACTATCCTCGTAATCGAGAAATATCGTCGGAACATTCTGGCTGATTGCCGCTACGGAAGCATGGACTCTTCCAGTAATCACCATATCAAAATTTCCGATAATGGATTTTGTCATATTAGGAAGATATGGTCCCTCTAAAAGCTGAACATCGTTTGCATTTTGAACATTTCCCCGCCGAATAACAACATCTCTTAATTGTTTAAGGATCGGATAATCACGACCGTTAATCAATTTAAAACAGGGATACATTTCGAAACCGTTTGTATGCGAAAACAACACTACTTTAGTCCGATAAGAATTAACAACATACTCAATCACCTGTGCAAATACTTCATATTGCCACTCCTCTCTTGGCCACATATCATAAGGACCTACTGGCATATTAAAACCGCCAATAGTAAAGCCGATTACAAGCTTTTCACTCTTTATTCCTGCTATAACATTCTGCAATTTATTTTCTTCATCATGTGTCAATTGAGGTGTGTAAAGGAATGCTGGACATGCGTAATCCTTAACCCTGTCTGACTGAAAACCCCATTTTTTCATATTTGCTGTCGATATAGGTTCCCGATTAACTACTAAATCAAAGTTTTGATATACTTCCTTGGCAAAATCTATCAGTTTTACATTTTTAAAGGGTCCCGGGGTCACTGCAAACAATGCTGTCTTCGTCCCTATTAACTGCGCAGTGCGCATCTTAAGTAAATCTACCTCAAATCTGTCATTTCCAACGTGCTCTGCATTGTCACCCCACATATCACCAGAAACATTAACAAGTAGCGAAACCTCTTTTACTACTTTCATGTATGTCGAATACCGTGAAAAATCAACTTTATCAACAGCCATTTTATATTCCTTTTTTGCTCTTTGCAGATCATCTGCCTGCCAATTATAGTAGAGATCCATCGGCAAAATATGAATGTTTTCGTTTCTGACAAATTCTTCAGTCATTTGAAATGTGGTAACAATTTCCGCATTTGGAAAGACTCTATGCAATTCCCTAAATAATGGTTCAATTATATAATAATTACCTATATTTCCATATTGCAGTCTACCCCAATGCAAAGTACATAGGCCTGTTACAAATATCTTCATCAGTTTACCCCTTGTTTTATAATCTTTATTATTCTACCTGCGACTTTTATTCCCAACTCAGCGTACATAGGCAATATCAGAATATGTTGCGCCATTTCCCTAGCATTTATAATATTCGCCCCCCTATATTTATTCTTAAAACACGCTTGATCTGCTGTTAAAGGATAGAAATATTTTCTAGCAAAGATGTTATTCTCTCTTAACCTTTCAAACACTTCATCTCTGCTCATTCCACACTCTTCTTTTATAAGTACCGGAAAATACGCGTAATTTCTCGTCGCATTTACATTTTCATCCAATAGGAAAATTCCATCAATCTCAGAAATCTCTTCCCGATAAAAATCATATATTTCTTTTCTGCCAGCCAAAACAGTATTCAAATGTTTCAAGTTGCAAATCCCCATAATCGCGCAAAATTCGTTCATCTTGGCATTTGCCCCGATATCACTTACAAGCTCTTCCCCCCTTATTCCAAAATTCTTTAAATTATATAACTTCTCATATATTTTATGATCCGAAAAAGCCACCGCACCACCCTCTACTGTGTTGAATACCTTAGTTGCATGGAAACTGAAGATCGACGCATCTCCAAAGCTTCCAATTCCTCTTCCCTTATATTTAACCCCAAATGCATGCGCAGAGTCATAGATTACTTTCAAATTATATTTATCAGCAATCCTCTGTATCTCCTCAACATTGCAGACATTTCCATATACATGCACCGGAACAATCGCAACAGTCTTTTCTGTAATTAAGTCTTCTATCTTTGTTTCATCTATTGTCCCGTCAGATAACTTCACATCACAAAATACAGGCTGTAAATGATTACGCACAATAGCGTGGGTTGTAGAAACAAAAGTAAAAGGCGTTGTTATGACCTCTGCCCCTTCCGGGAATTCGAAAGCCTGTATCGCCAATTCAAGCGCCATGTGGCCATTTACCATCAACGAAAGTTCTTCCACATCTAGATATTCTTTTAACTGCTTTTCCAATTCTTTGTGATAAACACCCATATTGGTCAGCCAATGGCTGTCCCACAAGGGCTTTATCGCTTCTATGTACTCTTCATATGGCGGCATAGAGGACTGCGTAACTAGTATTTTTTTGTCTAACATTATATATAGTTCTCCTTCAAACTTGAGCGAAATTGTTTTCAAAACCTTCATCCTGCTCAAAATCATTTATGTATCGCCCTAGTTTAGGTAACTATATATTCTTTATGCAACCTTCGCTTTGGGGCATTTTTACTATAAAAAAATATATAATTAAATGTTACATAATCCGATTCTTAAAGTCAAACAGTTATGGAATCCGCTTTCTAACTATATAAAAATCACTTTATCAATCTACCAGAACGCTCCCATGACTTTAATAAAATTCTCCGATTTATCCCTCATCACTTCAAAGCCCTTTATCAATTTCTCTTCAGGTAACCGATGGGTAATCATAAATTCCGGATGGATCTTCCCAGTTTTCAAACAGTCCAGTACACAATGCCAGTCATCGGTTTCTTCATGGGTAAAACCGGAATTCCATGTCCCACGCACCGTGATCTGGCGTCTTAACAATTTCCAATAAATTGTTTTTTCCAGAACCATATCCATCGATGGATTCCCTACTAAGAGCAAGTGTCCACCAGGGGCGATACTGTTGATTCCCTGGGTCAGGACCTCATTTTTTCCAACACATTCAAAAAAGAAATCTACGCCCTCTCCCTCTGTGTGTTCCATTAGCCAGTCAGAACATACCGCTGTTCGTACATCGCAGAAATCCTCCGATGCGATTCCAAGGTTTTCAGCGGCGCTACGCTGAAAATCCTTGTTTCCCATCGCATATATACTTTGATAACCCATGCTTTTCAAAAACATAACGATAAGGAGACCTATGGTTCCCAAGCCGCATAAAGCAATCTTTGTATCTCCCCTTTTGGCCAACAAGCCGCTTCGTCGGATAGCATGCACAGCGACCGCCATAGGCTCCAGCATAGCCGCCTGTTCAAAGGTTATCTGCTCTGGGAGTTCGATCAGGTTCCACTCCGGGACTCTCACATACTCCGCAAAGCCCCCGTCCCTGCGGGATCCCAAGTAATCATACTGCCTGCACATCTCATACTGTTTCTTTTTACAGGAAGGGCATTTTCCACAGGGGATCAGCGGAAAAACACCAACACGCTTTCCTTCCCACTGTCTGTCAGCCCCTTCTCCCAGTTCCACTACCTGTCCGGAAAACTCGTGTCCAGGTATCAGAGGATGATGATAAGCTCCCGTCTGATAAATTCGTGGGATGTCCGATCCGCAGATTCCCGCAGCCTTTACACAAAGCAGTACCTCTCCTGTACGAGGATAGGGCTTTACCGTCTCTTCATACCGAAGATCCCCAATTCCATGCAGGACATAAGCCATCATTTTTTCATCCATTTTTCTATTCCTCAATGCATTTAGGTCTAGAATATAGTCACTTCGCCCCTGTCATATTTTTTACTTCTTTCAAAATTTCAAAATAGGGACGGTTCTTCCCAAAAAGTACCGTAGTCCCCAATACAAACCCCTTTACGCCCAGGGGAGCGTACTTCTGGATCTTGTCCAGGCTACAGGCTCCATCCCAATAAATTTCAAATCCCATCTCGTCCTTAAGCTGCAATAGTTTCTCTAATTTTTTACCCACATAGGGCATGAACATCTGACCGGCATGGCCGGGGTTTACCGCCATCATCAAAACCTTATCCACAATCCGCAGCATTTCCATCACGGTCTCCACACTGGTTCCGGGATTGATTGCAATCCCGGGAACCATCCCCGCGTTTATGATCTTCTGAAGGGTGGTAGAGGGGTGGTACTCCGCCTCCGGGTGAATATAGATTGTGTCGCCCGGTCTCAACCGTTCTGTGAAGAGCTCTACACTATTATTGGGATGCTCGATCATCAGGTGGACATCTAACGGTTTCTTCGTGAGCGCAGCGATCGTCGCCATATCGTTTAAGCCCATTGCGAAATTCGGAACATATCTTCCGTCCATAATGTCAATGTGAAAGGAGTCGATTCCTCCCTGCTCCAGATCATGAACTTCTCTCTCCAAGTTTCTGTAATCCGCGCACATCATGGACGCTGTCAACTCAAAATTCATTCGTATCCCCTCATCCGCTCTTTTTTATATAAAAAATTAATTCACCAGCTCTCATCAGTCCTCTTTCTTATCAATGCACAACTGAATAAACTGTTCCAAAGGTACGGAACTCTCCTGTGTGATCACGCCGTAGTTGTAATTATACATTGCCAGGTAATCCCTTACCGGTTTGTCATTCATGTGTCCTACGGGTATGACTTTTGCCGCCATCGTATCCAGATTAATCTGCACCGCATTACCTCTCGTTTGAAAAAAGATCATCAGTATATTCTGAAACTGTTTCTTTCTGACTCCATTTCCATAAGCGATAAACCTGTCAATGGTATCGTCTTCTATCGTCAACAGCGGATTTTCCTGTTTATTCTGCAAATCCACTGCGCAGACCTGTCCGGTATCTCTGGAAAACAGAAAAACCTTGTCCCCTGCTGTAAAAACAATCGTATAGAGAATGTTTTCAAGAGGGAACTCTGTTTCCTTTCCTGCTTCCAGCTCATAACAGCAGAGACATCTTTCGCTCCGTGACAGATACCAGGCTTTACCACCGCAACAGTCCATGCTGGATATCAAATGATTGACAGAAAGGGCACGAAAGGTCTTATTTTGAAGATCTATCAAAAAGCAATTTTTCCCGTTTGCTTCGTATGCGATCCAAGTATTGAAGGCCTTCTTGCAGTATAGATAACCTCCCTGTATCTCATTTTGATACCAGGATTCTTTTATTAGTTTATGGTCATCCGGCCTGTACCGCAAAATACCATTTCCCAACCATTTTGGCAGAAAATAAAGATCATCACCACAGATATCTGCGACAAATATCCCTCCCTGCATGTCTTCCATCATAAGGCCAGACTGTTCCCGGCTTTTCAGGTCAAAGACATGAATCTTCCGCTCAGAAGACGAATAAAAGAAGATCTGATCTTTGTATTGAATACAGCCTGTATGCAGATGTGCCCTATTTAAAGGTTCCTCTATAAAAGGTTCCATATAAACAATCTCATTGGTATCCGTATCCAGCTGTACGAGGGCGTTAAATGTATCATTTGAAAAATAAACATAATGATCCACAATCACAAAATCCAGAAAAGAAATGAAATGTTTCTTATCTATCAGGTCAATCATAAACTCAATTTCCTTTCTCTCTTTCTTTTACCAGCTGACGCAGCCTTTCCAGCTGCCCTTTATAGCAAGGATACCCATGCAGCCCGCTATTTCTATGAACGACATGCCAGTCATGATATATGACCTGCAGTGTCTTATCGTATTCACAGGGGACCGGAACCTGAAAGCCTTCAAACTCCAGCAGTTCGATATTTTCAAACCACTTTTTTTCGTATTTTTTCCCAAACTGCAGATAATCCAGATACATTGCGATCTGGCTTCCGCCTTTTCCTAAGGCTTCCGCAGCCTGCCATACCTGTTCTAAACCCTTGCTGAGATCTTTCCCTTTTAAAAGGTCGTAGGAAATAGAAATACCGTACTGCTGATTCAGTTTTTGAAGAAGGGATTCCACGCTCTGTAACGCTTTCCGTTCTTCTTCCGCAGTTGTCTGTCCGCCGCCAGTATGTTTATCATACGCTATCTGCTGGAGCATCAACGCCGTGGAAAACAGGGCTCTCTGCATATCCAATTTCTCCGAATCATCCGGCAGCGTGTCCAACGGGAAAATATCGATCCCCACCATAAAGGGACACCCGTGAAACTTTTCCAGGTGTTCCGGCTCTATACTGATCCTGTCGCTGTTATCAATGTAAACCTGATATTCCGGATAGCCCTCCCTGGCGTGAGGGGACCGGATTACAAAGCCGTTCGGAAGTTCCTGGGGCAGATATTCTATCAGTTTTCGGTAATCCTCCCGCAGCATCCAGATATCGATGTCGTCGTCCCAGGGGACGAACCCCCCATGGCGGGCGGCACCTAACAGAGTCCCATAAGCGGCGTACCAAGTAAGTCCATGCCTGTCACAGACGATCGCCACCTCGTTCAGGACTTCAATCTCCGCGGCCCAGACTGTCTTCATCGTTGTATCTACCAGAAAGCCTTCCCTCTCCTGGGCTTCAAAATATTCCCTTGGGAATGTCAGCATGGCTGCGGCTCCTCTTCTTTCTCTTCTTCATAAGTGATCAATAAAATAGGCTTATTGAATTTCTGCAGGGGCTGCAATATATATCCCATATCCCCATAGTAAGCGTCGCACTGTTCCGCCGCACGGTCCGCGTCAGAGCTCTCGTCCAAGATTCCCCAGTCCTCCTGTATGTATTTTTCTCGAATCCTGGAATAGCGTTCCGCAAGCAGAGGATCAACCTGAGATAAAAGTTCTTTTACCTTCGGCTTCACTCTCCACCAAAGAACTACCTGATCCCTTCTTTGATAAAAGGCATCCAGGGCCGTCTCGATCTTATCCAGTGCCTCTTTCCCATGTAGGAGAAACGGTTCATATTCATTGCCCAGTACCATGATCTTTTTCCCAAAAGAACGCTGATCCAAGTAGGTCTGCCATTTCTTCGGAATTCCCTCTTCCCCCGCGTTTTCGCTGAACTGATAAATCAGCCCCAGATCCTTCACCTGATCTTCCAGCTGTTTCGTCTTTTCCCGCACCATGCGAAGCTGCCTTGCGTAATAGGGATACTCATGCATTCCTTTTGATACGATACGGCGCTGATATACGCCATAAATCTTCTTTAAAAAGCCATCATATCCGCTGGGAATTGGAATCATAAAATCCTCAAAAGTAGCCGCATAAATTTCTGTGAACCATTTCTTCGGATACCTTTTATGTTCCCAAGAAGCATAATCGCTGTACATTACGACCTCGTCCGCTTCCTCCTCCTTATACATCATGGCCAGTTCATTTCCCAGCTTCCAAAGGGGTTTATACAGCTTTTCCCACTTTTTTTCCTTCACGATTTTCTTGTCAACCTGAAGATAACAATATTTTTTCAGGGCGTTCAAAGCCTCCCGCAGCTCTTTCTCATAAACCTTATCCTCTTTCTCTGTGAGTTCATTTTTCTCCACAGTAGGATCGGTGAGATTCTTGATCATTTGAACCGCTCTGCATACGAGGTTAAAAAGGGTTTTCTGAAGATTTCGCTCCTCCTCATCCCTGGGAAGATAGTCAAAGGGAAAGACGTCAATCCCCACGGAAAAAGGACAGCCATGAAAACGCTCCAGCCACGCCGGAGAAATAGTCACAGAATTTCCACTCAGGACAACGCTGTGATACTCCGTATATCCCTCCGGTGTTGTAAAAGAAAAAAACTTAAAACCCGGGGGAAGTTCCTCTGGGAGAACCTTTAGGAATTTCATATAGTCTTCGCGCATCATGCCGATATCCATATCGTCGTCCCAGGGGATAAAACCCTCGTGGCGGATCGCTCCGAGAAGCGTTCCAAACACCGCAAACCATCTCAGGTTATGCCTGTCGCAGATCTCCGCGATCACCTGTAAAACTTCCAGCTGGGCAGACCACAACCGCTTCATGGTCTCGTCTATATAAAATCCTTCCCGAATCTCCTGTTCAAAGAATTCGTCCCGAAATTCCAGCATATTATTTTCTCCACATACTGTTAATTTACTTCTTTTTCAATCAATTTCACGCATTGCTAACAGCGCTTTTGTTATTTAGAAGAAAAAGGGGGTTGACAAAAGCCAACCCCTTTTTTGGTAGTTTGTGTTTGAACCTAACAGTATTAACCAAGTAAGGAAAGAACACCCTGATTGGACTGGTTAGACTGAGCCAACATGGACTGCCCTGCCTGAGCAAGGATGTTGTTGTTGGAGTATTTAACCATCTCAGTAGCCATATCTGTATCACGGATAGCAGACTCTGCAGCGGTGGTATTCTCTACTACATTGTCAAGGTTGTTAATGGTATGCTCCAAACGATTCTGAACCGCACCAAGAGTAGACCTCTGCTCACTCACTTTCTTAATAGCGTCCTTGATCTTAGTGTTTAATAGACCAGCCTTCCCTGCGCTTGTCACCGTCATTGAATATTTTAATCCGATCACGGAAATCCTCATGGCTGTGATAGAAAGTTGGATATGCTGCCCACTCTCTGCACCAACCATCAAGCTGAAATTAGCCTTCTGCGCACTGCCATTCGGACTAGTTTTAGAACCACTGAGCAGATACTGCTCATTAAAGGTTGTAGTGGAAGCCACGCGATCAATCTCGCTCATCAGCTGCTGAACCTCGCTGTTGATGTAGCTACGATCGCTAGTAGTTAGGGTGCCATTCTCAGCCTTTACAGCCAGCTCGTTCATTCTCTGCAGCATATCATGCACTTCGTTCAGGGCACCCTCTGCGGTCTGTACCATGGAGATACCGTCCTGAGCGTTTGCAGATGCCTGGGTCAGACCACGGATCTGACGTCTCATCTTCTCGGAAATCGAGAGACCAGCTGCGTCATCCGCCGCACGGTTAATCCTATAACCGGAAGACAGTTTCTCGGTGGACTTTGCCTGTGCAGCAGCAGTTAAGCCGAGCATTCTGTTAGAGTTCATTGCCATTAAATTGTGTTGTACTACCATAATAATTTCCTCCTTGAATTTAAAGACCTCTTCCCTGGGGTCAGTTTATTTGGTTTTCTGTCGTTCCAACGGTTCGCACGGGCCATCTTCCCGACAGGGGATGCGGCATACCTTCCGTCATTGTGCGGATGACTTCCGGCTGTCAACCTAAAAGTTCGGAGCTTTTATTGCTCTTTGCTTTACTTATTAGGTATATCGGTATTTTATCATAAAACTTTAGGGCTTTCAATAATATTTTTAGAACTTTTTCAAAAATATATGTTTCAGTTCTTGCTATCCATATATTGGGGTGAACTGAAATTTGCGCCGCTCATATTGCGGTAGTAGTCGTATGCCGCCTTGGAACTCTGACGACTTTGACGGATACCCGCTTTTGCCTTTGCAAAGTATTCTTCCATCAGCTTTTTATTCCGGGCTTCCTCCGCCTGGATGGCGATGCTCATGTCCGTGATCCGGCGGATCTTCTCCTGCAGTTCCCGGATCCGATCCGCATGTATTGCCCGGTTTTCGTTCAGTTCTTCTTTCACCTGAGCGTACAGGGTTTCAAATCCCTCGTCCAGCTTTTCCACCCTCTGGATCAGCTCTTCTTTCTCCTCCAAGGCCGCATCAAAACTATCCAAATCCGGGGTCTGCTCCGTCAGGGCTTTCTCCTGTTTCTGATTATAGGCCTGAATATCCTCCAGGACGGATATCTTTTGATCCAGGCTCTCGGAGAGTAATGTCAAGCTGTTTTCCAAGTGTTCTTCCTCCCTGTTGCCACAGCAACTATGCCAATACCACCTTGCGGCAATTCGGATAGATTTCATCCGAAATGACGCGCTTTCCTTAGGCCTTCGTCAGACGCATAACTTCCTTCCAGGTATCCCGGACGGAGTGAAGATGCTGATTGACTTCTTTCAGGATTGCAAGATCCTTCTTGACATTGGCCTCCACAAGGCGATCCGAGAGGTAGACATAAATCCTTTCGAAGTCTTTTGCCACCTCATATTGCATATCCAGAGTCTGACGCAGATAATCAATGATCTTCTGCACTCTGACAATATTGTTATGAGCCTTCTGGATATCCTTATTCTCCAATCCTGCCTCCGCCAGATTGCAGAACTTAATCGCCCCCTCGTAGAGCATAAGGGTCAGCTCTGCGGGGGAGGCGGTCATAATTTTGTTATTGCTGTACTGAGCGTATGCGCTTGGCAATGCCATAAATTAGTTTCCTCCAAAGAGTCCGGAGAAGGCACTGGTCTTGCTCTGAAGTTTTGCCATAGCACTCTCCATCTTCGCGAACTTCTTGTACCACTTATCCTCATAGTCGTTGAGTTTCTGTTCCATCTCCGCGATCTTCGTGGTATAAGCGTCGTAGTCCGACTTCATCTTCTTATCATCATAGAAACTTCCAAAGGAGCGGTAACCGTCCACCGACCTGGACATATCCGACATCTTATCATACAGATTCTGGGACAGTTTCGTAAAGAAGCTGATCACCGTATCCGGATCCGAAGAGATCAGGGACTTCAGCTTATCCGCGTTGCCGGAGGTACTCGCGTCATCCGGATCACCGTCAATGTGGTAAGCGTTCTTCTCGTTGTCCGCGGAGTTAAAATATCCCAGGGTGCCGATACCGAAATCGCTGAGGTACATGGTCTTTCCGCCGATCTGAATCCCAGCGGCCAGCACCGATTTCATAGCGGAGCTGATATCGTCCAGATTCTCGTCCCGACGGAGAATGGAATCCTTGATCTTCTTCTCCCACTCCTCGATATCGGAGTCGGTCATGGCTTCCTTCTCCTCGCTGGTGAGGGGTTCATATCCCTTCGCGGAGGCAGCGTTGTACATTTTATCCATCTCGTTGATGATCTCGTTGTACTCCTTGAAGAAGTCCTTTACCATGTCGTAGATCCCGTCGGTATCCGTCTGAGTGCTCAGGGTCACAGGACCATCGGTCTTCTCCTGAGCGGTAATGGTCAGGCCGTTGATCTCAAATACATTGGTGCTGCTCTTGAAACTGGCGCCGTTTAAGAGAATCTCCGCGTCCTGGCCAGCCACCTTGTGGGAAGATTTTTCATCCAGCCCCAGCTTGGACAGGGCGTTTTTGCCGCCGTCATCCAATGCGGTGATCTGAAAGTCGTTTGCGGCCCCGGATTCCTTCGCGCTGACAAAGAGCCTCTGGTTCTTCTCGTCGAAACTGGCGTTCAGTCCGGCCTCTTTTAATTTATTCAGCACGTCGGAGATCGTGGTTTCCCCAGTGATATCCAGGTCCACAGTCTTCCCGCCGGAAGTGATCTGGATCTTTCCGCCATTTTCCAGTCCCAGATCGCTCATGGTGGACAGCGCGTTAAAGCTGCCCTTGCCGCCTTCGGCATTCGTGAGCTCGCCGCCGGTGAGATAAGCGGTCTTCGCCATCTCCTTGATCTCCAGCTCCTGCACGCCGTTCACAGCGCCCTCGCCGGTGATCACGCTGGCCGCGCTGGTGTTGGAGACTTTCGTCACCTTCTTCGCGTAAGCCGTAGTAAAGCGCATATTGCTGAGGTACTTGGACTGCAGGTTCTTCAGCTTCGTGTTCAGTTCCTTCCAGGCGTCCTGCTTCACGTTCTGCTTCATCTGCTGTTTTTTTACTGTCGTCACCTTCGCCTTTCTTGCTTCCATCAGCTGGGCGATCAGGCTCTCGGTGTCCATGCCGGACATCAGTCCGGATAATCTTGTTCCTGCCATATTCAGCCTCCATACTTTTCCGGGAGAAATCCGTTTCTCTCTTTTTTGTTTTTATTTGTTTCCGCCGCAGTGGGCCACAACAGTACCTACCCGTTTTACTGCATACCACGCCTGTATATCGCCTTACGGACAAGCCAAACGCTTATTGCAGCCAACCTTCCCTGCGTCAGCGTTTCTCGTCCACCAGAATTCCGGCCATCTCCCAGACCTTGGCGATCATATCCAGGGTCTTCTCCGGGGGAAGTTCCTTGATCACTTCTTTCGTCTTCTTGTCTATCAGCTTGATGGTCACGCGGTGAGTCCCCTCATGTACGCCGAAGACTGCCTCGGAGTTGGGCAGATTCTTCTTCATCTGCTCCAGGGCCTTCTTGATCTGTTCGGTCTCATTCTGGAAGGCCTTCTGACGATCCTCTTGGTTCTGAGATTCGTTCTTGGGTTTCGCGTTCTCCACGACGCCGGTGGTCTGATCCACATTCTCCGCCGCCTGGGTTGCAGTGGACGAGTCCGGAGACATCTTCTCAGCTGCCTCCACGGGCTTCACCGGTGGAACATAAGCCTGCGCCTGTACGCTCATTACGCTGGAAATTGGTTCCATAGTCATTTTTGTCACCTCCATGTGCCAGGAGCGGAACTCTCCTTTTCCGCTCTCACCTCTAAGTTAAAAGCGCAAAATGGATAAAAAGCGCCTATCTAACCCTATTATCGTATATTTTTTCCAAAAAGTGAATAGGAAAGTGAAAAAAAATTAAAAATTTTACCCCAGCAGTTCCTTCAGGGCGTCCATGCCCGACGCATCCGCGGCCGCCTTGTTCGCCTCCTGGATCTGCAGGTAGACTTCTTTCCGGTACACCGGCACCTCCTTCGGCGCGGTGATGCCGATCTTTACCTGGTCGCCCTTGACTTCCAGGATGGTGATCTCAATGTTGTTGTTGATGATCAGGGCTTCGTTTTTCTTCCGGGAGAGAGCCAGCATACTACTCACCTGCCTTTCTCGACTTAATGATATCGTAAATAGGGAACTTCACGGGGCAGTCACGGCCGTCCACAATGATCTGGCAGGCCTTCCGCGTTGCCACGTTGACCACGATGGGGCCCTGCAGGTTCACGGTCATCTTCTTCAGATCCGAGGGGACGCTGACTGTGACCAGCACCAGGAGATTTTCATCGTTCAGCTCTCCCAGGCCTTCCAGCAGTTCCTCGTCCACTTCGGGGGAATAGTCCTCCTTTACCAGAAGGGGATCCATCACGGGCATGGCAAAATTCGGTTCATCGAGGGACTGCAGGAACCGGATCCCCACGTCGGTCCCTTTTTCCATGTCGTAGAGCAGGGTAAATTTCTTCAGTTCCGGGAAACCGATGATCCCGTTCTCAAAGGTGATGATCTTTTCTTCCTCAATGTCCACTTCCCCAAATACTCTTGTGTTGATCTTCATGCTGTCTCCTTTCGCTTTTCCGGTCTCGCCGGTTTCTTCTTTTTTAGATATAATTCAGGAGGCTGTTCTGGGACACTTTTCCGGTGGCCATCAGTGCCGCTTCGTAGGTCAGTTCCGCGCTGCCGAGCTGGATCGCCACCTCCGCCATGTCCGCGTCCTCATTGTTGCTCTTTAAGGTCTCAAAGGTGGTCTTTTGATCCTGCATACGGTTCTCGATGAGTTCCAGCTTCTTGGAGCGGTTTCCGCAGTTTGTGAGGCTAAGTGTCACGTCGCTCAGGTAGCCCTGGAAAGTAGTGATGCCGCTCTCAAAGAGCTTCTGACTCTTATCTTTTGCCAGGGTCAGGGCCTTATCCACCGCCTGGATCTGATTTTTCAGAGTCGTCTGCTCCGCGCTGCCGTCTTCCACGGTCTCCAGCGCATCCTCCAGAGTTTCCTTTACTTTTTCCAGGTCCGTCACTTCCTCCAGGGAGGCAAGGAGGTCGTCCGCCGTCCTTCCGATGCCATGTTTGAAGCACTCGTCGGCGGTGGAGTTCACCCGAATGGTCTGGTTGAAGCCCACGTCATACTCGATATCCTGGCGTTCTTTTTCGCCTTTTAAATAGTCCTCATTATACGTTATGCCGTCCGCCTCGCAATAGAAATAGTGCTCCGGGCGAAGGTCCCCGTCCTGCCAGGAGTCCTTCTGATAGGTCACCCGGATCTCTCCCTCGTTGGCAGTGGTACGGACATCATCCTTCACCGCTGCCAGGGCATCATAGCAGTTTTTCCCCAGGAGAATCTCTCCGGTCTCAGGCACATAGATGAAAGCATCGTCGTCATTGGCCGCCGCCGTGTAAGGATCGTCATAAGCATGCATCACTTTTGCGCCGTCCAAAGTCTTCCACTCATACTTTGGATCATCCCCGTCCTCCACAAGGACCTGATAGCTGATCTGAGGGAGTGTATCTTCGGAGCACTGGTCGTAGGCCAGGCGGATGCGGTGCACATCCACCGCGGAGACCTGATCCTCTAAAAGTCCCTGGTTCTCCGAATCCATGTAATTGCTGGCGGTGAGGTCCGTCAGGCCCGCGCTGTTCACGCTGGTCTTAATGTCCATGTCGTCCGGGGTGATCTGTTCCGTGATGGTATAGGCCGTATCGGAAGCGCCCTGGAAACTCACCGGGGTGTCGGTGCGGTAGCCGGTGAAGACGTATCTCCCAGCATAGTCGGCGTTGGCGGTGCTGTACACCTCATCGCTGAGGGCCTGCAGCTGCTCCAGAATGATCTGCCTGTCGGTGCTGGTCAGGTCGCCGTTGGCTCCCTTGGTGCACTGCTCGATCATCTTTGTGATGACTTCGGACTGGCACTTGATGGCGCTCTCCGTCACCTCCAGCCAGCTGTTGGCGTCGGGAATGTTCTTGGAGTAATACTGGGTCACTTCCGTCACGTTGCTGCGAAGCCGCAGGGCGCGGATGGCCACTACAGGGTCGTCGGAAACCCGGGATACCTTTTTCTCAGTGGACATCTGTGTGCTCAGCTTATCCTGGTAGATCTTGTTAGTGTTGATGTTGTTTAAGTTGTTGCGCTGCATGATCTTGTTTGTAATTCTCATGTTGCCTCACATTCTGCCATAAAATGGCTGGTTGAATGATTTACATGTAACAGTTCACTCGCGCCATTCGCAAAGCCGCGCTCACGCGCTTTCCGCTGCTTCGCAGCTCCCTTTGCTCATAGAGTGGCGCTCCCTTCGTCCGCTGTCTCAGGCAGCTTCCCGTGCGAGCACGGAGCTGCCTGAGACAGCGGACGAGTGAACTGTTATACTATATCCCTGTCTGGAGGATCAATCGGTCGTAGATCTCCGTAAAGGTCTGCATCATCTTGGAGGAGAGGTTGTAGGCGTACTGGAACTTTACTAAATCCAGCGCCTCTTCGTCCTCGTCCACCCCGGAGATGGACATCCGCTGGGTGTCGATGGCGTCCGTGATCTCCTGGTTGCAGGTGTAAAACCTCTGGGCGCTGGAGGAATTCAGAGCCACATCCGAGAGGATGCACTGCAGAAATTCCGATGCGCTGGCGCCGCGGAAACTCATCTTGTCCCTGTCGATTCCCATGGTCTGCAGTTCTTTCAAAAGATCCCGCTGCTCCACGCCGTCGCCCTGCTGGAATTTATTTGCCAGGAGGTTGGAGTCCAGTTCCACAGCCCTTAATATGCTGAGGTTTTTAGCGGTCATACGGTAATAGGAATCCGATTTGGAGCTGACCTTCAGGGCCCCGGTCTGCAGGAATTGTTCATAGGTAAAGTTGTCGAACCGGGTGCTGTCCGGGAAGCTAAACTGTTCCTCATCGGTCGCGTGATCCGCCGTAAAGAGTTTGCAGCCGGGATCCCCGTAGTAATCATATCCCGATTCCAGTATGCTGTTATATTTTTCGGAATAGGTTCTCACCCACTCGTTCATCTGGTTCATGTAATAGGGGATTCCCTGATAATCCAGGTTCCAACCCACCTGCGCCTTCTTTCCGATGCGGTCGTTGGTGATGCGTCTTTCGTTCAGGGAACTGTCGGAGAGCTCGAAAGTATAGCTGTAGACCTGTTCGCCGTTCTCGTCATAGCTGATCTCACACTCCCAGGAGTCGTAGTAGTATTCCTGGTTCCCCAGGAGGATCTTTCCGCCCTGATCCGACAGGTTGCACTTGTTCAGATCCTGCAGGTAGTGTTCGTTCACGCGGACGGTGACGGTGTCTTTCAGGCCGTTCTCCGTGACGCCGACCTCCGTGATCTCCCCGTAAAATTCTTCCCCGTTGTTGCCGTCCCGCATATCCGCCAGGCCTCGGAGTTCCCCTCCCATGGCCGGATTGTAGAGGTTAAACTGCTCCCCCTCGTTTTTCCAGTAGACGTCGTACAGGCCGTCGATATCGGTCTGGTTCACTTTCTCGTAATCCGCCCGGGCCTTGCACTCCAGTTCCCTGAAGTCGCTTCCGTCCACCAGGAGCTGGCCTCCGGCGATCCGGACGATAAAGCGGTTGCATCCCGTATCCCTCTCCGGGTACACCGGATCGATGACCGGTGTCTCCGAAATCTGCACATCCACGATGGCGGAGAGCTGATCGATCAGAAGGCTTCTCCTGTCCCGGAGCTCGTTCGCCACGCAGCTTCCGTTGACTTCAATGGTGTTGATCTGGTTGTTCAGAGTGGCGATCTCGCTGGCCAGGGAAGAAATCTCATCAACCTTTGTCTTGATCTCCAGGTTGATATCCCTCTGCATGTTTTCCAGGTTCCCCGCAAGACCGTTAAAGTATTCCGTCAGGTTCCCCGCGCTGCCGATGTACTGGGCCTTTGCCTTGTCGCTGCCGGGATCCTTTAAGAGCTCCTGCATGCTGACGGTATTAAACTGGTCAAAAACAGTCTTAAATCCGGCATTCAGTCCGTCGTCGTCAAAGTAGACCTCGATCTGTTCCATGTAGTATTGCTTCATCTCGTACTGGCCGGTTACGGCGCGGCTGCTCCAGAACTTCCCGTCGTAGAATTCGTCGCGGATCCTCTCCACCGCCAGGGTGTCCACCCCGGCTCCGGCGCATCCGTATTTCTGAAAGACCCGGATGGGCGCGCTGGCCTGCTGTATCACATGCTGCCTGCTGTATCCTTCCGTCTGCACATTGGCGATGTTGTTGGCCGTGGTATTTATGGCTGCGTTCGCCGCCAGAAGGCCCTTATACGCAATATTCAATCCAAAAAACTGAGATGGCATCGGCTGCCTCCTATCTCCCTAGCGGAACAGGGTTGTAATGATATGCTCCAGCATTTCACTCACGGCGTTGATATAGCGGCTGGAAGCGTTGTAAGCATTCTGTAACTTGATCATCGTGGACAGCTCGTCTTCCGAGGAGACGGAAGACACCTGATCCCGGGCGTTCTCCGTATATTCCACGGTGGACTGCTGGTTCTCGTAAATGGCCTTGTACACGTATCCGGAGTTCGCCACCTGGGCCACCAGGTCCGAGTAGTAACCTATGATACTGGTGCGCTTGCGGACATTGGGGTTCAGGACGTATTTTTCCTGGGTGAACAGGTCTTTTAACGCCTCCGCCGTCTCGATGTCCTCGCTGCCGTCTTCTTTCCGGAAGCCCAGAAGGGACGGTTTCTGCATCAATTCCTGGTTCACCCGGGTATTGCTCACCGAGTAAAGGCTCTCCGTGACGGCCGGGTCTTCCTCCTGGTACACCCAGTATTCAGCGGTGACGCCGTTTTCGTCCGTGGCCCGCACCTTCTTATAGCCGTCGGTCAGATTTTTCGTAAAGAGCTGGAGCGGTCTGCCGTTCTGATCCCGCATGTAACCGCCATCGTCCAGCTCCGCGTAGCGGGCATTTTGAAGGACTGTTCCGTCCTCCAGCGTCAGGGTGCCCGTCTTCACCCCCGCCGCATTTTCCAGCACCTTGTTGATCTCGGTGGTGAGGAAATGGATCATCTGGTCAAATTCCGCCTGTATGTTCATGACAACGGACTGGGACACGCTGTCGTAATTGGTTTCGATATCCGAATAGTTCGCCCTGTGATCGCCCCGGGCCAGGAACATGGCCTTCAGTCCGCCGATGTCCGTCTGTTTGTCGGAGGAGATCTCCCGGTTCAGATCGAAGACTCTGGCGCCCTCTATGTTATAATCCCGATAGCCGTTGCTGTTTATCGTAAAAGTCGCATTCTGGGGCCAGAACGCCGTGTAGAAGCCGGTGCTCTCATCCAGGTCCAGGCCGATGTCAAAGCAGGTATCCCCTTTTACGAAATCCACGCCCTCTATGCGGACGGCCACATCTCCCATGGCGTCCTCGCTGAACGTGATATCCACCAGCTCCGCCAGCTCATCCAGCAGACGGTTCCGGGTATCCCGGTAATCGTTGGCGGATTCCACTCCACCGGCCTCAATGGACCGGATCGTGTCGTTCAGCTCCAGGATCTGATGTCCGTAAGAATTCACCTTATCCACCTGCTGGACGATCTGTTCATTCAAGCGGTCCTGATAGGTGGCCAGGCCGTCATAAATGCCGTGGGCCCGGGTCATCAGTTCCGACGCCCTCTGCACAAAAAGCCCCTGGGTGACCGTGCTGGCCGGATCTTTCGCCAGTTCCTGCACAGCAGTCCAAAGGTCTGTAATATCATTCTCAAAGGCCTCGCCGTTCAGCTCTCCCAGCTGAAATTCCACCTCATCCATGACTTCTGTGGAAACCTGGTAGAACATGCTGCGCCCGGACTCCCGGCGGAAAGACTGATCCAGGAAAAAGTCCCTTACCTGTTTTGAACGGGAATAAACGGTGCCAAGTCCTACCTGCTGATAGGAGATGGCGGAGTCTGATTTTGACAACGTGTTATACCGCAGATCCGACTGGAGGATCTGCTGCCGGGTGTAACCCTTGGTATCCGCGTTGGAAAGATTATGCGCTACGGTATTCAGCGCATTCTGACTTGTCTTTAATCCGGATGCTCCTACATATAATGCTCCCCACAAGGACATATCTGCTCACCTCTACTGCTTTGCGTCAAAGTTCCCGGGCGTCACGCCCATGGAGCTCCCGGCGCTGTAAGCGCCTTTGTTATAGTTCGCAGTCTCCGGAGCTGCCTTCATCGCCTGCACCAGATTCATCTCAAATTCGATCATCTCCAGCGCGTTGGTCAGCAGCTCCTTATTCTGTTCATTGACTCTCTGCAAGCCTCTCACCGCGCTCTTTAATCTGTCGTGAATCTCCGCCAGAGCGTTTCTCTCCGCCGGGCGGTTCTCCAGCATGGCGATCAGATCATCCAGCTTCAGTGTCTCAACATCCCTGTTAATAACATTCGCTATGTCCGCATAGACCTCCGAACGCTTTTTCTCAAGGTTCGTGATCCTGCCGACATATTCCTGTTCCTCATCCGTGATTTTTTGAAGTTCCTCCAGGTCACCCTTGATGATGACCGGGGTCTTCTTCTGGGACAGCTCCAACAGTCCTTCGTACTCCACGCATTCCTTCTCGAGCGTCCTGATCAGGTTTTCCATCAAGCTCGCCATGGACTACCTCATTTCCGCATATTTCTTCATCAGTTTGTCTGCAAAGCTCTCCGCGTCCACCTGATAGCTTCCGTTCTGGATCCTGGCCTTAATGGGAGCCGTCACATCTTCCCTGATATCCGCGCTCGCAGCGACAGCGGCCTTCGCCGTCTGGAAATCCTTTCCAATGCTGCTGATCTGCACTTTGTCAGCCGCCGGGACGGAACCGGTCCTCTGGGGACGGTCCACTTTCTTCGTCTGGTACATCTGCTGAACCTGTGTATAAGCCTCTATACGCATTGCCGTCTCCTCCTTTCCTACACAATCTTTATCGGATGACTGCGGAAAAACTTTAGACCGTTTCGGAAAAAAGTCGTCAAAAACGGTTAATCACTGATGTATTCCAGATAGTCGTCCTCGCTGGCAAACAAGATATATTTGCCGTCCACATATCCCATGTACCCGTATGCCGTGTTGTAACCTTTCATAAAAATACCTCCTTACCAGAACGTTTGTTTTTTGTTTCTGATAAGAAGGTATCATTTTTAGTGGGTAATAAAATTCCCTGAATATCCTGTTTTTAGAATATCCTGTCGTTTCTGCCGTTTGGATGCCCACGTTCCGTCAAATGGTTTCCGGAAAAGGATGTCCGCGGGGAGCACTGCCGCCTTATTTCAGAACTACCTTGTCCAGGTGCCAGATCTCGTCCACGTACTGCTGGATGGTCCTGTCGGAGGTAAACTTGCCGGAGCATGCCACGTTCAGGATTGCGCTCCTCGCCCAGCCGGCCTCGTCCATGTACTTCTCCTCGATCTTCTTCTGGGCTTCCGCATAGGACTTGAAGTCCTTCAGGATAAAGTAGGTGTCCGCCTTGGAAGTGCTCTGGGTATTCAGGAGCGAGTTGTACAGCGGTCGGAACAACTCGGGATCCTGGGAGGCGTACGTCCCGTTGATCAGCTGCATCAGCACCTTGCGGACGTCGGGATCGTTGTTGAAGATCTCCATGGGATTGTAGCCGCCGTTCTGCTCGTAGCTGATGACTTCGTCGGAGGTCAGGCCGAAGATAACGGCGTTCTCGGCGCCCACTTCCTCCACGATCTCCACGTTCGCGCCGTCCATGGTTCCCAGGGTGATGGCGCCGTTCAGCATGAACTTCATGTTGCCCGTGCCGGAAGCCTCCTTGCTTGCGGTGGAGATCTGCTCGGACACGTCCGCCGCCGCGAAGATCAGCTCCGCGTTGGACACGTTGTAGTTCTCGATGAAGACCACCTTCAGCTTTCCGCCGATGGAGGCGTCGTTGTTGACCACGTCCGCCACGGAGTTGATTAACTTAATGGTCAGCTTCGCGTTGCGGTAGCCCGCCGCCGCCTTCGCGCCGAAGATAAAGGTCCTGGGATAGAACTTCATCTCGGGGTGCTCTTTCAGAGTGTTATAGAGGTACATCACATGCAGGATGTTCAGGAGCTGTCTCTTATACTCGTGGAGACGCTTTACCTGCACGTCGAAGATGGACCGGGGGTCTACCTCGATATTGTTGTGCTCCAGGATATACTGGGCCAGGCGCACCTTGTTGTGGTACTTGATGTTCATGAACTCCTGCTGGGCCTTCTCGTCGTCCGCATAGACCTTCAGGCGGCTGATCTGGGGCAGGTCGGTGATCCAGTCGCTTCCGCAGCGCTGGGTAACCCAGTCTGCAAGGAGCGGGTTGCCATGGAGCAGGAACCTTCTCTGGGTGATGCCGTTGGTCTTGTTGTTGAAGCGCTCCGGGTACATCTCGTAGAAGTCCCTGAGCTCCTGTTTCTTCAGGATTTCGGTGTGGAGCCGGGCAACGCCGTTCACGGAGTAGCCGGCGACGATAGCCATGTGGGCCATCTTCACCTGTCCATCGTAGATAATGGCCATCCGGCGGATCTTGTCCTGGACGTTCACGCCGGGCACATTGCTGTACTTCGCCTCGATATCCAGGATGAAGCGGCGGTTGATCTCCTCCACAATCTGGTAAACCCGGGGAAGGAGTCTGGAGAAGAGCTCGATGGGCCACTTCTCGAGGGCCTCAGCCATGATGGTGTGGTTCGTGTACGCGCAGGTCTTTGTCGTAACGTCCCATGCCTCCTCCCAGGTCAGGTAGTAGTCGTCCATCAGGATGCGCATCAGCTCCGCTACCGCCACGGTGGGATGGGTGTCGTTGAGCTGGAAGGTCACTTTCTCATAGAATTTGCGCACGTCGTCGTGCTTGCGCATATATTTCTCCACGGCCTCCTGCACGGATGCGGAGATGAAGAAATACTGCTGCTTCAGGCGGAGTTCCTTGCCCGCGTAGTGGTTGTCGTTGGGGTAGAGGACTTCCACGATGTTCCTCGCCAGATTCGCCTGCTCCACGGCCTTCTGATAGTCGCCCTTGTCGAAGGAGTCCAGGGAGAAGCACTCCACAGGCTCCGCGTCCCAGATGCGGAGGGTGTTGACGATGCCGTTGCCGTAGCCCACGATGGGCAGGTCATAGGGAATCGCGCGCACGGACTGATAGCCCTCCTGGGTGAACACGTTCCGGCCGTTCTCGTCCATGCGGACGTTCACGTAGCCGCCGAATTTTACTTCTTTTGCGTACTCGGGCCGGCGCAGCTCAAAGGGGTTGCCGTCCTTCAGCCAGTTGTCGGGAACCTCCACCTGATAGCCGTCCCGGATCTGCTGCTTGAACATGCCGTAGCGGTAGCGGATGCCGCAGCCGTATGCCGGATATCCCAGGGTCGCCAGGGAATCCAGGAAGCAGGCCGCCAGACGGCCAAGGCCGCCGTTTCCAAGAGCGGCGTCGGGCTCCTGGTCCTCGATCACGTTCAGATCCAGTCCCAGCTCCTCCAGGGCTTCCTTCACGTCCTTATACGCCTTCAGGTTGATCATGTTGTTGCCCAGGGCGCGGCCCATCAGGAACTCCATGGACATATAGTAGACCATCTTCGGGTCTTCCTTGTCGTAGGCCTTCTGGGTCTCCATCCACTGTTCCACGATCTGATCCTTGACCGCGTAGGATACCGCCTGGAAGATCTGCTGGGGGGTCGCCTCCTCCAGGTCTTTACGGTACAGGGTCTTTACATTATAAAGCACGCTTCTTTTGAATAATTCCTTGTCAAAAGCAAACTTCCCTTTCTTTTCGGAAGCTGTCTTTGCGGCCGCTGACTTATTAGAAGCCGCGCCGGATGTCGTTGTACTTTTCAAAATAGCTCTCCTCTCTGATCTGTTTTATTTTGCGGG
>CANQCF010000010.1 GCA_947589505.1 uncultured Acetatifactor sp.
AGAAAGGAGAAACCTATGTCAGTAAAGTATGTATTTGTAACAGGCGGCGTTGTGTCCGGGCTGGGGAAGGGGATCACCGCTGCATCCCTGGGGCGGCTCCTGAAAGCCCGGGGCTACCAGGTGACCATGCAGAAATTTGATCCCTACATCAACATGGATCCCGGAACCATGAACCCGATCCAGCACGGCGAAGTCTTCGTCACCGACGACGGCGCGGAGACTGACCTGGACCTGGGGCATTACGAGCGCTTTATCGACGAGAGCTTAAATAAGAATTCCAATGTGACCACCGGTAAGATTTACTGGTCGGTACTGCACAAGGAACGCCGGGGGGACTACGGCGGCGGCACCGTCCAGGTGATCCCGCATATCACCAACGAGATCAAGAGCCGTTTCTACCGCAATGAGGACGACGACATGCACATTGCCATCATCGAGGTTGGCGGAACCGTGGGCGACATCGAGAGCCAGCCCTTCCTGGAGTCCATCCGACAGTTTCAGCACGAGGTAGGGCATGAGAACGCCATCCTGATCCATGTCACCCTGATCCCCTATTTAAGCGCCTCCCAGGAGCTGAAGACCAAACCCACCCAGGCCAGCGTGAAAGACCTGCAGGGCATGGGTATCTGGCCGGACATCCTGGTATGCCGCAGCGAACATCCCCTGGACCAGGGGATCAAAGACAAGATCGCCCTATTCTGCAACGTCCCCAGCAGCCATGTCCTGCAAAATCTGGATGTGGAATACATTTACGAGGCGCCCCTGGCCATGGAAAAGGAACATCTGGCACAGGTGGCCTGCGAATGTCTCCATCTGCCCTGTCCCGAGCCGGATCTGGCGGATTGGGAGAAGATGGTCCACGACTTAAAGAACCCCACCCGGGAGGTAAAGATCGCTCTGGTCGGGAAATATGTCTCCCTCCACGACGCCTATATCAGCGTCGTAGAAGCCTTAAAGCACGGCGGCATTGAAAACCACGCCACCGTCCAGATCAAATGGGTGGACTCGGAGACTGTCACCGCGGAAAATGTAGGGCAGCTCCTGGGGGACTGCCAGGGGATTCTGGTGCCCGGCGGCTTCGGCTCCCGGGGGATCGAGGGAAAGATCTGTGCCATCCGCTACGCTCGGATGCAGAAAAAGCCCTTCTTGGGACTGTGCCTGGGCATGCAGCTCACCATCGTGGAGTACGCCCGGAATGTCCTGGGCTATGCGGACGCCCACAGTATTGAGATCGACCCGGATACCACCCATCCCGTAATCGCCCTCATGCCGGACCAGAACGGCGTGACGGACATCGGCGGCACTCTGAGGCTTGGGGCCTATCCCTGCGTCCTGGACAAGGACTCCAAAGCCTACGCCCTCTACGGTCAGGAGCTGATCCACGAGAGACACCGCCACCGCTATGAAGTCAACAATGAGTACCGCCAGGCCCTGATCGATCACGGCCTTCGCCTCTCCGGCATCTCTCCGGACGGCAGGATCGTGGAGATGTGCGAACTGACGGAACACCCCTTCTTTATCGCGACCCAGGGGCACCCGGAGCTGAAATCCCGGCCCAACCGTCCCCACCCGCTGTTCAAGGGCTTCATCAACGCGGCGCTGGAGCAAAAATAAAGGCAATTTCAACCGCTCAGGGAATCGTTTTTCCGTGGGATCCCTGAACGAAGTGACATAAGCAAAGAGCCGTCCGGTTCAAACGATACAACCGGACGGCCCTTTTTCATAAAACACTTTTCTGAACAGATCCCAACGATTCCAACACTTCCGGGCCGTACCCAGCATTTCCGTATGGCCCGGAAAATTACAGACACAAATTCGGAACTGGCTTACTGCGCCGCTTCCAGCTTCTCCCGCAGGGCGCTTTCGGACATGGCGCCGATGTAGCTGTCCGACACTTTCCCGCCCTTAAAAAGCTGCATATTGGGAATACTGGTCACGCGGTAAGTCTCCGCCAGATCCATGTTGTCATCCACATTGCACTTCCCGATCTTGATCTTTCCCTCGTACTCCCCGGCCAGCTTTTCGATCACCGGAGCCATCATCTTGCAGGGTCCGCACCAGTCCGCATAGAAATCCACCAGAACCGGGATGTCGCTCTTTAAAACCTCCGCGTCAAAATTCTCGCTTGTAAACTGATACTCCATCTTTTCCTCCTTCCGGCCGCCGCAGCGGCCCTTCACCTGTTACATTTTCTGCCCAGCGCAGAACTTCTTTTGCTTATCCTCTCCTGTCAAATCCTGATTTATACATGCAGTAGGGATCTCGCTCTTTGTCCGTATCTTTCTGCCTTTACCTTTTACTTATGCTCCCTGCTTATTGGTTTGTATCCTCCGCCTTTACTTTTCACTTTTGCCCTTGCATATTGTCTGCATTTCTGCCTTCAGCTTTTGCTTTCGCTTTTTGCCTGTATCTTCTGCCTTTACCTTTTTTACTTGCGCCCCTTGCTGATTGCCTGCATCCCCTGCCTTAAACTTTTGCTTTCACTCTTTATCTGTATCCGCTTGCTTTTTCCCCTTGCTCTCATTCTTTGTTTGTACTGTCTTCCTACCCTTTTACTCTCACCCTTTGCTTGTATCTTCCGCTTTATCCTCTCTCTTCACGATGATATATTTACAGATGGGGTTCCCCATGGCGGAAAACTTTTCCTCGTATTCCGTCATCACATTTCCCTCCATCAGCCTTGCGTCGGCGTGCAGATCGTATGTCACCTCCACCGCCTCCCAGCCGGCGGGCTCCAGCTCCTCCAACGCAAAGTCAAAGAGCTCCCTGTTGTCCGTCTTAAATTCGATCCGCCCGTCCTTCGCCAGAATCTTTTCATATCTCGCCAGAAACTGCCGGGAGGGAAGTCTTCTCTTTGCGTGCCTGTCCTTGGGCCAGGGATCCGAAAAATTCAGATAGATCCGCTGCACCTCTCCCGGACCAAAAACCTCCGTGATCTCCTCCGCCTCCATGCGAATAAATTTCAGATTGGGAAGTTCCTCCTTCTCCATCTTCTGAACTGCCCGGATCAATACGCTGGAATATTTCTCAATCCCCACATAATTGATCCCGGGGTGTTCCTTCGCCATGGCGTGGATAAATTTCCCCTTTCCCATCCCGATCTCAATATGGATCGGGTTTTCGTTGCCGAAGATCCTGTTCCAGGTTCCGGGGCATTGTTTCAGCCCTTCCTCGTGAACCACGTAACCGCTCTCCGCGATCGCTTCCCTGGAACCCGTCACATTGCGCAGTCTCATCTCGTTTCCCTTTCAAACATCAGCCGTTCATCCCGAAACAGCAGCCCCATTTATCGTATCCATCCCCAGTTATAGCTCAGCTGTTCAACGCAGAAATACATTCCCCTGAGCCAAATCAAAAACATACCGGTCCACATGGGCCATGCCAGATCTTTTCTCCTGTCCAGTATCTTCCCTGATACAGACAAGATCACACAGATCAACAGTATCATAGTGCCAAAGGAAGCCCTGTCCGGATAATGCGGCGAAAGGAACATCGCTCCCCAGGACAGCAGCGCGCAGAACAAAAGCAAAAAATTCCTGCGGCTTTTCCCCTGATAACCGATGCTCTTCAGAAGAACTATCACAAATAACGTGATCAGCAGCGTCGGAAAGAGATATACGAGAGCGCCCCGGCACTCACTGTAAAAGCGAAGGTAAATCCTCCACAACAGTCCATATTGTGCATCCGGCACCTGTTTGCTGCGAATAAAATTGCCCGGCGCTATGACGACCATAACGCTGCCGAAAAGGCAGGCTATATTGCCTAAAACCATCCACAGCCTCACCTTCCGTTTCTCTTTCACCGCGATCACGATCACTATCAGGCTGAGGATCCAAACAGCCGGCCCCATGTTCTCATTGCTCCAGCCAGCCAAAATCCCCAGAGGAATGATCCAAAGCGTTATGCCCGGCAGCGGCCTGCGCTGTGCGTCCTCCCTCAGAGCTCCGGCGTCAGTTCCGCCGCATTGGTCCGGCAGTTCGCGGAGATAACAATAGGCATAGGCGAGTATGAATACGGTAATGTAAAGATAATTCGCGGCACCTGCCTGCCAGAACATGCTCATGCGCCAGTTTGCATTTAATCCCAGCGGCAGAGACATTGCAGCAAGAAACATCGGAAGACTGCGATTGCCCGACACCACGCAGATCATCAAAGCAAGCAGAAAAAACATCAGCATATTCAGGACATCAGCAGCCTTTTCCCCGGCGAGCAGGGTGAGCTGCAGAATTCCATGGGTCATGCTCCTGCCGCCCCAATTGTTGTAGTGCCAGATCTGACTTTCAATAATGTCCCGAAAGGAAGTAATCGGCGTATCGTCAGACAGCCGGGTCGAGTACCACAGGTCGTCCATCATAAAAGGGGTCTCCCGGTGGGTTACAAACAATACGACCGTCATCACTGCAAGCAGAATTCCGGACAGCAGCCAAAGATACCTCTCTTTTTTATTCTTCATCCGATCCCTTCTCCTTCCTGTTTTTCCGGCCGGACCACATCCTTATATTTCTTCTCCAAATCTTCCATCATCTTATCACGCTTTTATCATCTGCGCAAGTTTTTTACAGTACCCATTTCCCTCCCCATTTCCCTCCTCTTTCCGGTCTCTCCCAGTCTTATACATTCCATAAGATTAGTGTGAAAGAAAGTAGAGACTTTCATTACTATTTGTGCCGCCAACTGAAAGGCGGCGGAATGGAGATTCTTATGATTTTGTAAAATTTTATAATTTTGCTATGGTTTTTGGTAAAAATGTTGTATGATGATATAAGAATGTCTATTAACCGTATTTCTTTATCTCATTTTATTGTTCCCGGCTCTTTGCGCCGGATCCTGAGGAGACCTTAAATGTTTTTGAAAGATAAATTTTTCCGATTTTTGTCCCTGACCGCTGCCGTCAGCCTCTGTCTGAATCTGACGCTGACCGCGGCTGCCGCTCCGGCCTCAAATCCCATCGAAGACCGCCTTGCGGCCCAGCGCGCCATGCCCATACAGTCCAACGAGATTGACGGATGGCCCCAGGGCCCTGTGGTCAATGCGGAGTCCGCGATTCTGATGGAAGCCGAGACCGGTACCATCCTTTACAGCAAGAATATTCATCAGAAACAATTTCCCGCCAGCACCACAAAGATCCTGACCGCGCTCCTGACCTACGAGAACTGCGGGATGGATGAGATCGTCACCTTTTCCCACGATGATGTCTTTGGGATTCCCAGGAACAGCAATCACATCGCCATGGACGAGGGGGACACGCTGGACGTGGAAACCTGCCTGAACGCCCTGCTTATCCGCTCCGCAAATGAAGTGGCCTACGCCCTTGCCGAGCATGTGGGCGGGAGCTGGGAAAATTTTGCGGACATGATGAATCAGCGGGCAAAAGAGCTGGGCGCCGTGGATTCCAATTTCGTCAATCCCAACGGTCTTCCTGACGAGGAACATGTGACCAGCGCTTACGACCTTGCCATGATCGGCCGCGCGTTCTTTTCTATCGAAACCCTCTGCAAGATCACTCTCACCCCAAAGCTTGTCGTGCCAAAGGAAAAGGAGGATCTGATAGAATGGAACCAGATGGGGCTGATCCCCACCGGTAAATACGCCTACGAGAATATCGTGGGCTGTAAAACCGGCTACACAGACTCCGCCCGAAGCACCCTGGTCTCCTGCGCTGAAAAGAACGGCATGCGCCTGATCTGCGTGGTGCTGCATGACGAGAGCCCGGCGCAGTACGAAGACACCGTTTCCCTGTTTGAATACGGCTTCAGCAATTTTGAGAAAGTAAACGTTTCCCAGGTGGAGACAAAATACGACATCGACAACATTGGATTTTTCTATAACGATACGGACATCTTCGGATCAGGCGGCCCTATTCTCGCTCTGAACAAAGAGGACTGTGTGATCCTGCCGAAGACCATCTCCTTCCAGGAACTGGAATCCACGATCAGCTACGAAACCGAAAATCCCGGACAGGCGGCTGTAATCACTTACACCTGCCATAACGTTCCGGTGGGCAGCGTCTCTATCGATCTGATAGCCCACTCGCCGGCCAGCTATACCTTTGAAAAAGAGGAAAATCCCGAGATGGCGGAAACCACTCCATCCCCCAGTCAGGAGGACACCGATCCCCAAAAGGAGGACTCCACTCCCCGCTTTGTCTTTATCAGCCCGCTTTTGGTAAAGATTATTTTAGTCCTGATCCTGGTTGGAGCGGTATTGACCGTGATCTGGCTGTTCCTGCGCAGAAACTTTCAATTTTCCCTGGGATCAGGACTGCGCCGCTCCCGGAACCGGGGTATCCGCCAGCAGGAACTTCTGCTGAACCGTGAGAGACAGCGAAATCACAGAGCACAGATCCGGGCCGCAAAACGGCGCGCCCGGGCAAGATATAAGCGCAGGCGGTAACAACACCTGCGCTTTCTCTATATTTGATCCGTATCTTTCTGTTTCGCCGATTCCGCCTGTTCCGGGGAAATCGTTTCCTGCCCTTTGTCCGGCCTTTTCTTTATCTCATGGACATGTTCCCAGCGTTTTTCTATGGTTTCCGCCTCCTCCGCGGAGATCAGCTTCGTCGTCTTTACCGCATAAACTGTCCCCTCCTGGGTCTTATTCACCCGGATCTTTCCCTTGAGGAACCCATGCTTCTCACAGTAGGCAAGGCAGTAATAATGACGGCCATTGGGTGAAAACCATTTGATCTTCTTTTTCAGATTTTTGCGGCAGAGATAACACTTGCTGGAAGCGGTCTCCCAGTCCGTCAGGAGCGCTTTCTTGTCCGGGAAGGTTCTGGAAATATACTTAAAGTATGTCGGAAACTGGTGACGGATCTCAGACTTCCGGTCCTTCGGCGGGTAAAACGTGTCGTAGGACACATTCTCCACCACGGCAGGGTTCTGCTCCAGGATCACCTGTAAGGTTTTGCCCGTATAATAGGCGTCGCTGAGCGCCCGGTGGAAGGGGATGTCCTTCTTGATCTTCAAGAAGTCCACCGCGTCCTCCAGGGAACGGCGCTTCCGGGGATCCTCCCTGTCAAAAGTCAGTGCAAACAGCTTCTGGGCGTCCAGGTATCTCATGGGGCCGTCGGACAGAGGCTTCATATTGTAAAATTTCCGGTTCCTCTGCAGCTCCATCAGATCCAGCGTCCCCCAGGTACAGAAAAGATATTCCTCCGGGCCGCACCAGTCTTCGAACTTCTTCGCGATCTGCGGAAAATACTCGTAGTACTTTAACTCGCTGATTTTCAGGCCGATCATCCTCTGGGTGATCCGGTTCATCTCATGGTAGACCTTCGGGCGGATCAGCTCCGTGAATTCGTCCAGGCACTCCCCTTTTTCATCCAGCTTTACCGCCCCGATCTCCAGGATCTCAAAGGGAAGACGCTCCGCCTCTTTCTCCTTTCCCGTATTGCTCTGGTTCCACTCCAGATCAAATACCACATAATTCATCAGTATGCCCTTCCCCAATACACCATCTTCTGCGCAGGTTTCCCGCAGCATACGCACACATCCGCCAGCTTCTCCTGTTCAAAGGGCATGCACCGGCTGGTCACGCTGAGCTTTTCCTTGATCAGATCCTCGCACTCGCGGCAGCCGCACCACATCGCTTTCACAAAGCCGGACTTCTCCGCAAAGGTTTTCTCAAACTCTTCCATATTCAAAGCGACATACGTGTGCTCATCGCGGTGTTTCCTCGCCCGCTCCAGCATCTCTCTCTGGATGGTCTCCATCAGTTCTCCCACCTTAGACTCAAGGTCCTCCAGGGCGACCTCTATCTTCTCCCTGGTATCCCGGCGGCAGATCACGCAGCGGCCCGCCTCGATATCCTTGGGGCCGATCTCCACGCGGATCGGATAGCCCCGCATCTCCGCCTCCGCGAACTTAAAGCCGGGGGTCTTATCCGTGTCGTCCAGCTTCACGCGGAACTCTTTGGAAAGACACTCCTTCAGCTCCAGCGCCTTCTCCATGACCCCTTCCTTCTTCTGCTGGATAGGGATGACGCAGACCTGAATGGGCGCAACCCTGGGAGGCAGAACCAGACCTTCGTTGTCCCCATGTACCATGATCAGCGCACCAATCAGGCGGGTGGTCATGCCCCAGGAAGTCTGATGCACATATTTCAGCGTGTTATCCTTATCGGTAAACTGAATGTCAAATGCCTTTGCGAAACCGTCCCCGAAATTGTGGCTGGTTCCGGACTGCAGCGCCTTTCCGTCGTGCATCAGCGCCTCGATCGTATAGGTTGCCTCCGCCCCGGCAAACTTCTCTTTCTCCGTCTTCTGTCCCTTGATCACAGGGATCGCCAGAACTTCCTCACAGAACTGCGCATACAGATTCAGCATCTGGATCGTCCTTGCCTCCGCTTCCTCGGCGGTGGCATGAACCGTATGCCCCTCCTGCCAGAGAAATTCCCTGGAGCGCAGGAAAGGTCTGGTCTCCTTCTCCCAGCGCACCACGCTGCACCACTGATTATAAACCTTCGGCAGATCGCGGTAGGAATGGACTTCATTTTTATAAAAATCGCAGAACAGGGTTTCCGAGGTAGGCCGCACGCACATCCTCTCCTGCAGGGGCTGAAGACCGCCGTGGGTCACCCAGGCCACTTCCGGCGCAAAACCCTCCACATGATCCTTCTCCTTCTGAAGCAGGGACTCCGGGATAAACATGGGCAGATAGACATTCTGCACCCCGGCGGCCTTAAACCTCTCATCCAGCTGCTTCTGGATCAGCTCCCAGATCGCATAGCCCGCGGGCTTGATCACCATACACCCTTTCACGCTGGTGTAATCAATGAGCTCCGCCTTCTTCACGACGTCCGTGTACCACTGGGCGAAATCCACCTCCATGGAAGTGATCGCCTCTACCATTTTTTTGTTGTCAGCCATTTTTCTCTCCTCACTCTTTCCAGTTTTTTATCCATCAATTATTTATTGACTTGTTACCGCCTGCTCTTTTTGTACCCTGCAGTTCTCCGAAACCTGGCTGCGGTCCTGACGCTTTTTCCCAGACAGGCTTTCTTCTACATAAAAACGCCGGTTTCCATCCCGCAAAAGGGACCGGAAACCGGCGGTGCCACCCTGATTGACGCCATAAAAGACATCCTCTCTCTGCCGTTAACGCCGGCCTGCGCCATGTTTCCCGATCCTTTCTCCGCTCTCTTATAAAAATCTCTCAGGATCGTTTTACACAGGACTCCAAGGCAGGTTCAAAGTCTTCCGCACAGGAACCTCTCAGCCGCGCCGCCGAAATCTAAATCCAGCCGCCCGGGTCCCCTCTCTGGGGTGCTTCCACGCTTCTACTAGTCCTCTTCTTCGTCTTTTTCACTATGTAGATGATTTTAGTACATTGCCATGCCTTTTGTCAAGCGCTGCGGGATACCGGAATCCATTCTATACAATACGCAGAATTTTATTTCACCCATTGATTCAAAATGAACTGCCAATTCATACCACTGCATCACGCGCAGAATAGTAACTTTTTTCTGCGGTTCATCTATGACATAAAATAACAGATATGTATCAGCCGGTTTCAAGTAGATTTCATACCCTCTGTATACAAATCCTGCTTTATTGTGGCCCTGCGGGAATGTATCCAATCCCAAAGCAGCTTTCTTAATCTTTCTTGAAAAATTTTCCCCCAGCTCTCGATACTTAAAATTATCCAAAATGTATTTTTTGATGTCCTTTATATCCTTTTTTCCGCTTTCGGCAATTTCTACACGGTACTGCCCTCTTTTCATGTGCATCCTTAAATCCTATCTATTTCCTCCCATGCTTCCTCTATGGTCTGTGTCCGCCCCTGCTCCATTTCATCTATCGCTTCATCCAGCTTGGAAAAAAGAATATTCATTGCATCATCCACCGTCTGCATATTGCTCTGTCTGTTTACCGCATGTACAGTGTGCATTGTTTCCATAAGCCTCATCCAGCCTTTCCGTTATATTTTAATAAAAATAGTATAACACACTTTTTAGGATTTCTCTATGAATTTATAAAATTTTGATTTCTTCTATTCCAATTCCATTTTATAAAATTTTGCCTGAAATGTCCGGCTGCCGTCAAGCTTTGTATATCCCCCGTAATGGTCGAATTTCAGACCGCATTTTTCCATCACCTTACCCGATCGCGGATTATCCACCGCGTGATTCGAACATATCTTTTTTACGCCAAGCTGTTTATGCGCAAAATCAATAATGGCTTTCATCGCTTCCGTGCAATATCCCTTGTGCCAATACTCATAATGCAGATTATATCCGATCCCCCAATAGCCTTTCATTTGAGCATTTGGCCCTATGCTCCCTGATCCGATCACTTTATTTTCTTCTTTCAGCACAAACGCCCACGTCCACTCATCTTCGTCAGTTAAAGTTGACTTTATCCAATCAACAGTCTGGCCGATATCGGTATAGGTAGAATATGACATATACTTCGTCACTCTTTCATCACTATTCCAACTGTAACAGGCTTCTGCGTCATCCAGTGTGAGCGGGCGCAGCACGAGTCTTCCTGTTTCGAGAACCGGCTCTTTATTCATATCAGGCATCCACCTCCAGATTCTTTGTTTTGATCAGCGCGCCAACACTTAAAAATATCTCACTCCCCCATGAATTTGATTATATTCATCCTCCGTCCAAAGAAATTTCGTCAGAGCAAATGCCGCCCCATTTTTTTCATGAATCGCACTGATCGCCTCCTGCGTAAAGCAGGAAGCAAAATACAATATAGTGAGATCTTTATTTTTCATCTTTTTAAGAGCTTTCTCCACATGCTTACTGGTAATAGCCGCTTGATCAACGGGAAAAACTACAAGCGTAACAATTTGCTTGTAATATTTTTTGTCTACTAAAGACGCGTATCGTGGGGACAGATATTTGTTCAATGTATGATAGTCGCAGCATATTTCTTCGTGAATGATTATCTTCAATCCTGTATTGTCCTCCCGCTTTAAAAACGAACTTGTAACCGGCCTGAAAATAATAAAAAGTCCATATCCTATCATTCCGCCCATCGTGTTGGTGATGATATCCGTGATGTCCGAAGAGCGGAAACCATTGAGAAGCGGCTGCAGCAATTCAATGCCCAGGCTCATCAAAAGACAGAGCAATACGGTCCGACTAAACCCGGCGGCAGGTTTTCGCGTCATGGGATACAAAAAACCAAACGGCACCGTCATGATCACATTCAGCAAAACCTGTCTGAAAAAGTCCCCTCTGCCGGATAAAACATCTACGAACGGCGTCATATTCATAAATCTGTACGGATGATTTAAAATAAACGGCAGAGACGTTACCACCGGCATGAGGGTGAAGTAAAGCACAAAGGACAGATACACAAACATCATCGTGTTGATAAATAGGACGTCTCTGCCCGCGCGTTTCCACCTTCTGACAAAGCAGAAGACATATAAAAGTCCTAAGGCCGCAATATCTATCAAATATTTCATGGGGAATACACTTTCATACAGGGTTCCTGTCCGGCAGCAATTTTACAGAACATACAATCCACAAAATCCTCCGATATGATCCTGATTTGCCTTACCGCCATTATATCATCTGCATGCGAAAAATCAACCGCCCTCAATTATAATTCTTAGAACCCCGTCCTTTCCAAATCCTTGCTTCTACTGTCCGCCGGCCAGAAAGCGCCTACGAAAACGCTTGCCACGGCCTTCTTTCTCTGATAAACTAAATTTCGAAAAGGAGGAGGCAGCCGCATGAACCGCACTCTGCGCTATTTGCTTTCAAAAGATGATGTTACGAGTTCAAATAAGCTCACGGTCAAAGGCTTTCTGAAATCCCAGGGATATTCCGTCCAAAATCTGAAAATCTTAAAACAGCAGAGAACCGGCATCCTTCTGAATGGGCTGCCGGTCTTTCTGAACGCGCCCCTCTCCCTGGGAGACGAACTCACCGTTCAGATCCGGGAGACACATTCATCCGAAAATATTCTCCCCGCAGAACTTCCCCTTGACATTGTTTATGAAGACGAAGATCTCCTGATCGTCAACAAGGCAGCGGGAATGCCCATACATCCCTCCCAGAACAACCGGGATAATTCCCTGGCAAACGCTTTGGCCTTCCGCTATCAGAATATTGGGGAGCCTTTTATATTCCGCTGCATCAACCGCCTGGATCGCGACACCTCCGGCCTCACGATCATAGCAAAGCACATGGTCAGCGCCGGGATCCTGGGCGGGTACGCCGCAGACAAGGCTTCCGCTGCTCTGACTCGGGAATATCTGGCCATTGTCCGGGGACAGGTCACGCCTCCCTCCGGCGTCATCACCGCGCCTCTCGGGCGGAAACCCGGCTCCATTATCGAGCGCTGTGTGGATTTTGAGCACGGGGAACCCGCCGTGACTTATTACCGTGTCTTAGAAGAAAAAAACGGGTGCAGCCTCCTCTCCCTGACGTTAGGGACAGGCCGCACCCATCAGATCCGTATTCACATGAAATACCTGGGGTATCCTCTCATCGGAGATTATCTTTACAACCCGGATAGGGAGCTGATCGACAGGCAGGCCCTTCACTCCTATCGGCTCTGTTTCCCGCATCCCATCACCCGGGAGCGGATGGAATTTACAGCGCCCCTGCCGGAGGATATGCGCAGGGTCCTGACATAACATTTTCTCTTCGTCCGGAATTTCCTCTTTACTATCCGTTGAGACGCGCCTTCTCTCCGTCTCTTTTCGAAGACATGCCATTCGATATCACGACGATGAAGCTTCCCGCCCGGACAGATCCCTCATGGCTGCTGTCGGCCGGCGGAATTGCTGCCCACATTGAGCTTTCTCAGAGCTTTTCCTGAAATCAGACACTCCCCGTGTTCTCTGAGAAACGTATAGTTCTGATCGTATATTCCGTAAATCTCTCCAAACTCCATCGCCTGGATGCAGACCTGGCCGTAACGCCGGTAGGAAGCCGTTCCTTTCTCCAGATACAGATAGTACTGATCGCCCATGCGGTACAGTTCACTATGTACTCTCAGCCCCTTCGGCATCAGGGAAGCCAGCTCCATGACGTCGCCGATGCTGCGGAACAGGAAAATTCCCCGATCCGGCTGCTTTACAGGCTGCTCCTGCTGCGTGATCTGGGCCTGTCTGCCCTCCGCCGCGAGCTGAAGTACTCTCTTCATCTCCTGCAGATACGCCATCAGCAGTCCGCCCGTACCCTCAGCCACGCCTGCCAAAGGATCGTTTTCGCTGAAGGTAAGGACGAGTCCCTGATCCGGCATCATCATGATGGACATATCGAAGGCAAACTTCGGCGGCTTATAGCCGACCGCCTCCGTCGCCTGCTCAATGATCTCCCGAACCACTTCACGGGCTTTCTCACTCCGCATTACAAAATCTTTATAATCAATCTGAAATCCCTCCAACTCCTCATTGGAGATGAAACACCTGACTGTCTTCTCATCTACACGCTCAAATTTCATAACGCTCTCCTTTACTTATACTATATCCTATCACAGCTTCTCCAATTTTTCCACCACCATTTTTTTCAAGCACCAGCTCAGCCAGCCGCCGTGGTTCGGGCAAAAATTGTGCTCGCACAAATTTTTGCCGAACACGCGCGGCTGAGGGAGCGCCATTTGATGAGCAAAGGTAGCTGCGAAGCAGCGGAGAGCGCCGCAGGCGCGACTTTGCGAATGGCGCGCGCTGAGCTGGGGACTCGGCCCGGCACAGGGAGCGCCATTTGATGAGCAAAGATAGTCGCGAAGCGACGGAGAGCGCCGTAGGCGCGTCTTTGCGAATGGCGCGCGCTGAGCTGGGGACTCGGCCCGGCACAGGGAGCGCCATTTGATGAGCAAAGGTAGTCGCGAAGCGACGGAGAGCGCCGTAGGCGCGACTTTGCGAATGGCGCGCGCTGAGCTGGGGACTCGGCCCGGCACAGGGAGCGCCATTTGATGAGCAAAGATAGTCGCGAAGCGACGGAGAGCGCCGTAGGCGCGTCTTTGCGAATGGCGCGCGCTGAGCTGGGGACTCGGCCCGGCACAGGGAGCGCCATATGATGAGCAAAGATAGTCGCGAAGCGACGGAGAGCGCCGTAGGCGCGTCTTTGCGAATGGCGCGCGCTGAGCTGGTGCCCTGGCCCAAACTGGCGCCCCCATCTCCTCCCGAACTCTTCTCATCCCCTCTAAAATATGTTATGATATTACATATACTTGCGAACACTGTATCTCAAGAAGGAGGCACATACCTATGGAAAGGATGTCAGGGAAAGATTCCAACCAGATCACCCGTGACTATTTCGACAGCATTTTGCTGGAAATGCGTCACATCGACGGCGCAAAACCCGACACCTCGCTGAAACTGTTCGGAGAAGATTTCTCCATGCCCATCTCCACGGCGGCCCTGTCTCACTTAAACGATACCTGCGAGCAGGGAATGAAGAAGATGGCGGAGGGCGCGGCCCTTGCGGGAGCGCTCTGTTTTTCGGGAATGGGCGAACGCCAGGAACTGGCGGACATGTGCGGGACCGGCGCAAAGGTGATCAAGATCATCAAGCCCCATGCGGACAATGCCACTGTCTTTGAAAAGATCCGCCAGGCGGAGAAAGACGGCGCTTTCGGCGTGGGAATGGATATCGATCACGCCTTTAACGGCCGGGGAGAATACGACGTCGTTTGCGGTCTTCCCATGAAACCTAAATCTTCAGAAGAGTTAAAGCAGTTTATCAACGCCACAAAGCTTCCCTTTGTGATCAAGGGCGTGCTCAGCGTCACGGACGCAAGGAAAGCCCTGGACATCGGCGCGGCCGGTATCATTGTATCCCATCACCACGGCATTATGGACTACGCGGTGCCGCCTCTGATGATCCTGCCCCGGATCGTGGAAGCTGTGGGCGGCAGGATCCCGGTTCTGGTGGACTGCTGCATGGAGAGCGGCATGGATGTGTTTAAGGCGCTGGCGCTGGGTGCAGACGCCGTGTGCGTGGGCCGGGCCATCATGGAGCCGTTAAAGAGAGAGGGCGCGGCAGGCGTCCGGGACACCCTTCTGAAAATGAACGGCGAACTGAAAGGCGTAATGGCGAGAACCGGATTTGCGAAGGTTTCAGCGATAGACGACAGTGTGATCTGGAAAACCGGTGTATAGGAGGCGAGAGACATGAGACTGGGAGGTTCCATAGAGAGAGACTATAAAAATCCGGAGGAATGGCTGGCGCTCGTAAAGGAATTGCATTATAGCGCGGTATTGTCCCCTGTGGACAGCAGCGCCGCTCCCGCCGTGAGACAGGAGTACCTGACCTGTGCCAGGGAAAATCACCTGATCATCGGGGAAGTCGGCGTCTGGCGGAACTGCCTTTCCAGGGACGATTCCGAGCGGAAACAGGCCATGGAGTACGCAAAGGCCCAGCTGGATCTTGCGGAGGAACTGGGCGCCCGGTGCTGCGTCAACATCCTCGGGAGCCGCGGCCCGGTGTGGGACGGCTTTGACGAGGACAACTATTCGCCGGAGACTTACGCTTTGGCAGTGGACAGTGTGCGGGAGATCATAGACGCGGTAAAGCCGAAGAACACCTTCTACACCATCGAGCCCATGCCCTGGATGGCGCCGGATTCCCCGGAACAATACCTTCAGCTCATGAGGGACGTGGACAGGGAGGCTTTCGGCGTACATCTGGACTTTGTAAACATGATCAACTGCCCGGAGCGCTATGTAAAGAGCACCGGTTTTATCCGGCACTGCTTTGAGCTACTGGGGCCTTATATCAGAAGCATCCACGGCAAGGACGTCCTGATGGAACGGGCCTACACCACGCTGATCCATGAAGTCATGCCCGGAAAGGGAACGCTGGATTACACAAAGATCCTGCCGATGGTGGAAAAGCTGGGCCCCGACACCCCTTTCTTTGTAGAACATCTGCCGGATTTCGACACATACGCACAAGCGGCGGGTTATATCCGGGAATGCGGGAAAAAGGCAGGCGTCGTAATCCTATGACTTAGGGAGGTCCGGGACCTTAATGTCTCCGCCTGCCGGGTCTCCGGCCGGACGTCAGTTCCCGCTGATCCATGGCCTGGCCGCCCCGGCGGCGCTTTTCTCCCCCGCCGCCCCGGTATCTTCTGTCCGACATGGCCTCCATGCCCCGGCGGTGCCTGCCCGGCATGCTCTCCCCGGCAGCGCGGCGGGCCCGCATCTCCTTATAGCAGTTTTCGCACATCCGGGAGGCGCTGGAGAGCTCGATGGGCGCGCCGCAGAACTGGCACTTCCGGATATACTCCTTCTTATCCTTGGAGAGAAGCTTCATGATCGTCTCCTCGGTCTTTTCCCTCTCCCGGGTCAGGCGGTCCTGCTCGATCACCTTTCCCATGCGAGTGGAAAACTGATAATAGAGATCCAGCAATTTATAGAATGTCTCGTATTTGTGCAGTCCCAGGTCCGTACACATCATAAGCGCCGGAAAATGCAGACTCACGTCCGCGGTATAAGTCTTGCAATAATACAGCCAAAGCTCCACGATATCCCTGTTCTTGATGTCGATGGAACAGGTCAGCATGCGGTAGAGCAAGTGCTTATCCTCAAAACCGTCGATCTCCTTCCGGTCCTTATAGGCCCGCTCATACAGAAAGAGCATTTCCTCAATGTCGATCTTTTCAAAGGGAGGCTGGGTCTCCACGGACTTCCAGATCTTCAGCACCGTATCCAGGGGTTCGTCCATGTCCAGGAGCACCTGGGGAAAGCCCAGGCTGACATGATCCACCTCCGGCTCCGCCTTCGGAAAGTTCTCCCGGATGAAATCCAGGTTTTCTTCCTCCACCGCGTTGATATATCCCGTATCATAAATCCCGAAACGCCCTGCCCTCCCGGCAATCTGATGGATGGTCTCTATCTTCAGGGGACCGGTCTGTCTGCCGTCAAACTTCTCCGTCTGGGCGAACACGATCCGGCGCACCGGCAGATTCAGCCCCATGCCGATGGCGTCCGTAGACACTACGACCTTAGTCTGATGAGTGGTAAAGAGATGGATCTGCCGTCTGCGGATCTCCGGCGGAAGACTTCCGTAGATCACGCTGGCCTTGATCCCGTCCCTCTCCAGGCGGCCTGCGATATCCAGCACCGCTCTCTTGGAAAAAGCGATCAGCGCGTCCCCCTCCTGAACGTCGTCCGGAAAGACAAAGGGCTTGTCCTCGCAGATCAGCTTTGTCTTTCTCTCATAATAATGAGTCTCCTCGCTGTCCCCGCAGAGGGAGATCAGGTGTTTTACCACCTTTTCCGCGGCGGGGCTCATGCAGACATGAATCTCCCGGGCCTGTACGCCCAGGATGGCCCTTGTCCAGGAATGTCCCCGGTCCGTGTCCGCGATCATCTGTGCCTCGTCGATCACCGCCGTATCATACTCCTGGTCGATATCCAGCATTTCTATGGTGGAAGCAGTGATCCTGCTGTTTTCCTCGTAGATGCGCTCTTCCCCCGTCAGCATGGTGCAGGGGATCCCCGCCTCGTTCATCTTTTCATAGACCTCCAGGGCAAGCAGCCTTAGAGGGCCCAGGTAAACGCCGTTCTCCGCCAGCTTCAGCCTCTCAAGCGCCTGATAGGTCTTTCCGCAGTTCGTAGGTCCGATGTGGAGGACAAAATGCCTGCGCATCTCCAATGCTTTCGGAAACTCCGTCTCCGGGCGCGTGGGCACCATGTCTATGATCTGGCTGCGGATACCGTTCTCCGCAATGCTCTTTGTCAGATTTTTCATGGACTTCTGACAGATCTCGAAGGGATGCTCCTCCCGCAGCAGCTCCAGGAACTTCGAAGTGATCAGTTCCTGCTCCTGCTGGCTCATCCCCAGAAGATCCAGCCTTACCAGCTCCGGGATCATGAGATCCCGAAGTTTCATGATCGTGATCTGATTGGATGTGTGAAAGGCATAATACGCCATGGTCCGCAGCATTCTGTGATACTCCTCCAGATGGGGCTGGCTGAGCTTCGGGTTCTTACATTCCTTCAGTTCCGCGTACAGCTTGTCCATGCGCTGAGCGTAAGTCTTCTTTCCGTCGTTGTTCTTCTTTTTCATCTGCTCCGCGCAGTCCTTGTACTGCGTGAAATAGAACTGCACCAGTTTCTCTTTCTGTACCATCTTCCTTCTCCGTAATCCAGGTTTTACAGTTCCTCCGCCCGCCGGCTCCCATCGATTCTATGGCTGCACAGAAATCCGGACGAACCGTCAGGATTTCCTCTTTGCCTTATCCAACATTCTCTTGACATAGATCCCCGTATAGGAGTCTTTGCACTTTGCGATCTCCTCCGGCGTACCCTGGGCGATCACCGTTCCTCCGCGGTCCCCACCCTCAGGGCCCATATCAATAATATAATCTGCCGTCTTGATCACGTCAAGATTATGTTCGATGACCACCACTGTGTTTCCGCCGTCCGCCAGGCGGTGCAGGATCTCTACCAGTTTGTGGACATCCGCGAAATGCAGTCCCGTTGTGGGCTCGTCCAGGATATAAATGGTGCGCCCGGTGCTGCGCCGGGAGAGCTCCGTGGCCAGCTTAATGCGCTGGGCTTCACCCCCCGAGAGTGTTGTGGAGGGTTGTCCCAGCTTAATATAGGAGAGTCCCACGTCGTACAATGTCTGGATCTTCGTGCGGATGGAGGGAAGGTTCTCGAAGAAAGAGAGCGCTTCCTCCACCGTCATATCCAGGACGTCATAGATGCTCTTTCCCTTATACTTCACGTCCAGGGTCTCCCGGTTGTACCGCTTGCCGCCGCACACCTCGCAGGGCACATACACGTCCGGCAGAAAGTGCATCTCGATCTTGATGATCCCGTCGCCGCTGCAGGCCTCGCACCGTCCGCCTTTTACGTTAAAGGAAAATCGCCCCTTGGAATAGCCCTTTGCCTTGGCGTCCGCCGTGGAAGCAAAGATATCCCTGATCTGGTCGAAAACGCCGGTGTAGGTCGCCGGATTGGAGCGTGGTGTGCGCCCGATGGGGGACTGATCGATATTGATCACCTTGTCAAGCTGCTCCATGCCCTCGACAGCTTTGTGCTTTCCCGGTATCTGCCGGGCACGGTTCAGGTCCCGGGAAAGTCTCTTGTAAAGGATCTCGTTCACCAGGGAACTCTTTCCCGACCCGGACACACCCGTGACACAGGTCATCACGCCCAGCGGGAACTTCACGTCGATGTTTTTCAGATTGTGCTCCTGGGCACCTTTCACCGTGAGCCACCCCTGGGGCTTCCTTCTCGTCTTCGGCACCGGGATAAACTTTTTCCCGGAGAGATACTGTCCGGTGATGGATTCCTCCACCTGCATGATCTCCTCCGCCGTTCCCTGGGCGATCACCTCTCCCCCGTGGGAGCCAGCCCCCGGCCCGATATCCACGATGTGGTCCGCCGCCAGCATGGTGTCCTCGTCGTGCTCCACCACCAGAAGCGTATTTCCCAGATCCCGGAGGTTCTTTAAGGTGTTCAGGAGCTTGTCGTTGTCCCTCTGGTGCAGTCCGATGCTGGGCTCGTCCAGGATATAGCAGACCCCCATCAGCCCGGAGCCGATCTGGGTCGCCAGCCGGATCCTCTGGGCCTCGCCCCCGGAAAGGGAAGCCGTGCCCCTGGCCAGGGAGAGATATTCCAGTCCCACGTCCACCAGGAAGCCCACCCGCGCCCGGATCTCTTTCAGGACCTGGCTTCCGATGAGCTTCTGCTGACTGGTGAGTTCCATGTCGTTTAAGAACTGCTGGAGATGCAGAATGGACATCGAGGTGATCTCGTAGATATTCTTGTCGCAGACCGTCACCGCCAGCGCTTCCTTCTTCAGGCGCATACCGCCGCACTCCTTGCAGGGAGTGATCCGCATGAAGGTCTCGTACTCCTGCTTCATGGTCTCGGAGAACGTCTCCTTATATTTCCGCTCCACGTTTTTGATCAGTCCTTCGAATGCCACGGGATAAATGCCCCGGCCCCGCTGGCCCTCATAATAGACCTCCACCTCCCTGCCGTTGGTTCCATGGATCAAAATATCCTGGATCTTCTGGGGGTACTGTTCAAAGGGAGTGTCCAGGTCAAAGTGATATTCCTTGCAGAGGGCCTGCAGGACCGCATTGGTAAAACTTCCCTTTTCCCCGCAGGACTGCCACCCCATCACCGTGATCGCCCCCTGCCGGATGCTTAGGGACTTATCGGGGATCATCAGGTCGACGTCAAACTCCATCTTGTAGCCCAGTCCGAAACACTCCGGGCAGGCGCCAAAGGGATTGTTGAAGGAAAAGCTCCTGGGCTCCACCTCGCTGATGCTGATACCGCAGTCCGGACAGGAAAAGCTCTGGCTGAAGCTCATGGGGTTCCCGCCGATTACGTCCACCTCCAGCAGCCCGTCTGCCAGATTCAGCACATTTTCGATGGAATCCGCCAGCCGCCTCTCAATCCCGGGCTTCACCGCGAGACGATCCACCACGATCTCAATGTTGTGCTTGATGTTCTTGTCCAGCTTGATCTCCTCGGACAGCTCGTAAAGATTCCCGTCGATCCTCACCCGCACATACCCGCTGCGGCCGGCCCGCTCCAGGACTTTCTCATGCTGCCCTTTTCGGCCCCGGACTACCGGCGCGAGAAGCTGGATCTTCGTCCCCTCCTCCAGAGCCATGATCTGATCCACCATCTGATCCACCGTCTGTTTTGCGATTACCCTGCCGCACTTCGGACAGTGGGGGATCCCGATCCGGGCATAGAGCAGCCGGAAATAGTCGTAAATCTCCGTGACCGTCCCCACCGTGGAACGGGGGTTCCGGTTGGTGGATTTCTGATCGATGGAGATGGCGGGAGAAAGCCCGTCGATCCGCTCCACATTCGGCTTCTCCATCTGCCCCAGAAACATCCTGGCGTAGGAGGACAGGGATTCCATATACCTTCTCTGACCCTCGGCGTATATGGTGTCAAAGGCCAGGGAAGACTTTCCGGAACCTGACATCCCTGTCAGAACCACCAGCTTATTCCTGGGGATATCCAGGCTGATATTTTTCAGATTGTGCTCGTTGGCTCCCCGGATCTGAATGTAGTCCAGGGCGCTTTTCTTCGAAAGGATCTTCGTCGCCCCAGCGTCCGTCCTGTCTTCTCCCAATTTTCTATTCCCTGTTTTCTGCTCTTTCATTTCCTGCTCTCTTACCTTCTGTCCCCTTGTTTTCTTTCTTATTATTGTCTGTTCTTCTGTCGTCTCAACCGCTGATCTCTTCACTTCTATCCATTCCTTTCATTTCTCTCCGGTAAATATTGTCAAAACCTGAACGCTGCTCTCCTGAAAATTTCCCTTAACTCCCTCTGTTTTTTCCTTTTTTTAACGAGTTTTTGATCTTTTCAGGCCTTTCCATCAAGACTCACTTTAAGTTTTTCCTTAAATATTTCCTTCTGAAGTTTCCTTAAAAGTTATTCTTCAAGAATTTCCTTCAAGAATTTCCTTCATAAGTTTTTCAGGTATTCTTTCAAAAGTCTTCCTAAGAAATTTTCTTCATGGCATTTAATCAAACCTGCTTCAGGCCTTTTTCAGGGTTCTCCGGCAAATCGGCCTCAAAATTATTCAGAGGTCTTTTCAGAATTTTCTTCCCGCGTCCCTGATATCTTTCCAAGGATCTGATCATAAATCAGATATAACTCCTGCACGGAATTTTCCAGAAAATAATAGTGCCCGATATAAGGGACCAGCAGCACCAGGATCATCAGCGTCAGCGCCAACGCCCCCATGCTTCCCGTGACGATCATGGCCGCCGCGCAGATCACCTCCATCAGCGCAAACAGAACCGTGACGATCAGGTGGATCAGGCGTTCGTGCTGGTAAAACTGAATCTTGATCAGGTGAAGCCTGGCCGTCTCCCGCCAGTCCGTCCCGGGGGCGTCCGCCTCTAAGACCGCCCGGATCTCCTGCATGTACCTCTTGATCTGCTTTCTCATAATAACATCTCCATTCCGCCGTTTCTAATCCATATCTCTCAGACATTTCTTCAATTCCAGCATCTTGTCGCGCAGCTCCGCAGCCGTCTCGAAATCCAGGTCTGCAGCCGCCCTCTGCATCTTTTTCTGCACATCTCCGATCAACTTTTCCAGCTCCTTGCGGTTCATGGACTCCGGATCCTTTTCGAAGCGCGTCTCCTCCTTCGCCACTGCCTTGGAGATGCGGATCAGATCCCGAACCGCCTTTTGAATGGTCTGGGGGGTGATGCCATGCTCCTCATTATATTTCTGCTGAAGTTCCCGGCGGCGGTTGGTCTCCTGGATCGCCAGCCGCATGGAATCCGTAATGGTATCCGCGTACATGACAACATGTCCCTCAGCGTTCCGGGCCGCCCGGCCGATGGTCTGAATCAGGGACGTCTCGCTCCGCAGGAACCCTTCCTTGTCCGCATCCAGGATCGCCACCAGGGAGATCTCCGGGATATCCAGCCCCTCCCTCAGAAGGTTGATCCCCACCAGGACGTCGAACACGTCCAGCCTCATGTCCCGGATGATCTCCGCCCGCTCCAGGGTGTCGATGTCCGAGTGCAGATACTTTACCCGGATTCCCACTTCCTTCATATAATCGGTGAGATCCTCCGCCATCCGCTTTGTCAGCGTGGTCACCAGAACCTTATTGTGCTTTGCGGTCTCCCGGTTGATCTCGCCGATCAGATCGTCGATCTGCCCTTCCACAGGCCGCACCGACACCTCCGGATCCAGAAGCCCCGTGGGCCGGATGATCTGCTCCGTGCGCAGCAGCTCGTGCTCCGCCTCGTATTTGGAGGGCGTCGCGGAGACAAAGAGCATCTGGTCGATATGGGACTCAAATTCCCCAAAATTCAGCGGCCGGTTGTCCAGCGCGGAAGGCAGCCGGAAACCGTAATCCACCAGCGTGGTCTTTCGGGACCGATCCCCGGCGTACATGGCGCCGATCTGAGGGATCGTCATGTGGGACTCGTCGATGATGATCAGGAAGTCCTCCGGGAAGAAATCCAGAAGCGTCATCGGGGGCTCCCCTTCCTTCGTCCCGTTTAAGTGTCTCGAATAATTCTCAATGCCAGAGCAGAAACCCGTCTCCCGCAGCATCTCTACGTCAAAGTTCGTGCGCTCCGCTATCCTCTGGGCCTCGATCAGCTTGTCCTCGCCCTTAAAATAGCGCACCCTTTCCTCCAGCTCCTTTTCAATATTGTCGCAGGCCTCCCGGATCTTTTCCTGGGAGACCACATAGTGGGAAGCCGGGAAGATGGCCACATGCTCCAGGGTGGCGTGGACCTTGTTGGAGAGAGGCTCCACCTCCGAGATCCTGTCAATCTCATCCCCGAAAAACTCAATGCGGTAGAAGTAATCCCCGCCCTGGGCCGGGTACACCTCCAGCACGTCTCCCCGGACCCGGAAGGTTCCCCGCTCCATGTCCAGATCGTTGCGGAGATACTGCATGTCCACCAGCTCCCGGAGCACCTGATCCCGCTCTTTCGTCATGCCGGGCCGCAGGCTCACCACCATATCCTGGTACTCATCCGGGCTTCCCAGACCGTAAATACAGGACACGCTGGCCACTACCACCACGTCCCGGCGCTCCGTCAGGGAGGCCGTGGCCGAGAGCCGCAGCTTGTCGATCTCGTCGTTGATAGCGGAGTCCTTCGCGATATAAGTGTCCGACTGGGGCACATACGCCTCCGGCTGATAATAGTCATAGTAGGACACAAAATATTCCACCGCGTTTTCCGGGAAAAACTCCTTGAACTCGCCGTACAGCTGGGCGGCCAGGGTCTTATTGTGCGCGATCACCAGGGTCGGTTTGTTCAGCGCCTGGATCACGTTCGCCATGGTGAAGGTCTTTCCGGAGCCGGTGACGCCCAGCAGGGTCTCAAACTGATTGCCCTTCTGAAAGCCCTCCACCAGCGCCTGAATCGCCTGGGGCTGGTCGCCGGTGGGCTGATATTCGGATACTAATTTAAAGTGGTCCACTGTCCTCTCCTCGATTTCAAAAAATAACCTTGTCCGTCCTGCTATTATACCAGACTCCACTAAAAAAGTACAGAGCAAATTCAAACATTTGTTCTGTACTTTTTACAACTTTTACACTTGTACTTTTGCAGTTCAGTCGGTCTCCGGGAACCCCTCTTTCAAAATCCATAAACAGAAAGTACCGTTTTTTCCGAGACAGCTTTTATTTTATAACAAAAAGTTATTTATCAGCTATCAGCCCGCTGACCACAAGGCACAATCCACTAACTCCCTACCCCTTTCCATACCTCACCTTCCGATAAAAGTGAAGCATGCGGTAATATACCGTCAACAGCCGGACATTTTTTTTGTGGAGTGCGATCAGCTTCTTTTCTTCCGGGTCCGTCAACTTTTGAAAGTAGGGATTTTTTTCCATCTCCGGCACCGTCTCCTCCAGAAAGGCCGCCAGTTCCGTCAGAAACGCGGCGGAAAAATGTTTCTCCGTCTGCAGATAAGAAAAAAGGGTGTTCTTATAACCCAGTTCAAAGACTTTATAGTCCATCTCCTCCCGGCAGGTTTCGTAGATTCCCCTCTTTCTGCCCTCTTCCAGGTAGAGCCTCATGGCCTGCATCCTGTCCCTGCACCGTTCCAGGCTGACCTGGTGAACCGTGGAACCCTCATGCTGATAATAATAGTACAATACTTCCGGCACCAGCTCAAATTTCTCTGCGTACACGAAAGGAAACGCTCCGAGACAATTGTCCTCATAAAAAATATTTTCCGGGAAGCGAAGCCCCGGATCCAGAAACAGTTCCCTTTTGTATATCTTGATAACCATGCTGCCCGGCGATAAAAACAAAAGTTTTCTCTTTTCCGGTGTCAAAAGCCCCGTCTGTTCCGGCGTATGATTCCGTTCCGCCTTTTCCTTGACAAAGTCCCTGGTATTCTTAAGGCAGTAATCGCAGGCCACGATATCCGCATCGGTCTCCCGCGCTTTCTGCAGAAGCTTCGCATACATATCCGGAGCGATCCAGTCGTCGCTGTCCACAAAGCCCAGAAAGCGTCCGGAGGCCTCTTCGATCCCCAGATTTTTCGCGCCCCCCTGCCTGCGGTTCTCCGGGGAAGCTATCACTTTCAGCCTCCCAGGGTTTTCCGCTTCCAGTTGACGAAGGAGATCAAGAGAATTGTCCGTGGATTTATCGTCCACCGCAAGGATCTCATAGGCATCCAGATCTTGATCCAGAAGGGATCGCATACAGAAGTCCAGCTTCCCATCCGCCGCCATGTTGTACACGGGAACTATGATACTCAGTTGGACATCTTCTCCCACGCGTATAAACCTCCTTCCGGCGATTCGTCAAAGTCATCTGTCCTCTTTTGCTCTGTCCTGTACTCTGCCGGGATTTTCCATCACACTTATATTCTGTATCCGTTTCGCCGGAATCTTCCGTCGCAGCTGTATGCTTGTATACGCTCTGTCCGGGGCGGTTCCCTCTGCGACTGCTTTCGTGCCTTATCGTTTTCTGCAGTCTCACGTCAGTCAGCTCAGCCCGTTTCGTTCATTCACAAAGCGGGCCGTCCCGCCGCTCCACAGTTTCTTCAGCCCCCCGGTACAGCTTTTATTTCTTACTTCTCTACTTCATCATCTCCAACAGGACTTCCTTCGCCTTTTCCAGCTGATTGTCAATGGGGTTCTCGGTGTTGTAATATAATTCCCCGTCAAATTCACAAACGATATCCGGCTCGATGCCGATGCCGTGGATGTTTCTCCCGTTAGGAGTATAGTAACTGCTGATGGTGATCTTGATAGCAGATCCGTCTTCCAAAGGCTTAACGGACTGCACGATCCCCTTTCCAAAAGTAGTAGTGCCTACCAGGGTTCCTTTTCCATAGTCCTGAATGGCTCCCGCAAGGATCTCTGCCGCGCTGGCGGAATTCATATCCACCAATACCACCATGGGGATCTGGATCTCCTTATCTCCCCGGCAGCGATAGTTCATCCTCTGGCCTTCCTTGTCCTCCGTGTAGACGATGATCCCTTCCGGGAGAAGGTTCTGCGCGATCTTCACTACGGTGTCCAGATTTCCGCCGGGATTTGCCCGCAGATCCAGGATCAGCCCCTTCATCCCCGCCCGGTTCAGTTCCTCCATGGCGTTTTCGAACTGGGACGTAGTAACGTCGTCAAACTCCGTGATCTGGAGATATCCCATCTTCTGATCCAGCATCTCGCTCTCCACCGTCGGACTCTCTACCTGGCGCCGTGTTACGGGGACATCGATCTGATCTCCGTCCCGGAGTATGCTCAGGACCACCTGCGTATTCTCCTCGCCCTTAATCAGATCCACCGCCTCGGAAAGAGTGAGTCCGTATGTGCTGGTGCCGTCAATCTCATACAGAAGGTCGTTATTTCTCAACCCTACTTCCTCAGCAGGCGTCCCTTTGATAACGCCGCTGATCTTGGGAAGGCCGCTCTCCGTATCCAGACTCACGTAAGCGCCGATCCCGTAGTAAATGCCTTCGCTGCCGGTCATCAGTTCCTCCAGCTCCTCCGGCGTGTAGTATTCCGAATACGGGTCATCCAGCGCCTCCAAAAGCCCCCTGTAAATACCGGTCTCCAGTTCCTCGTCCGTCATCTCCTTCAGGTAGAACTCTTCCCGGATCGTCTCCGCAAGCGCCTCTATCTTCTGAACCATCTGCTGGCTTACAAAGCCATCATCAGGCAGATACAGCGTTTCGCCGCCATCCCCGGCAGATCCCTGGCCGCCCCTGGCGTCCAGCCTGCCCACCAGGAAAGCAATGCTCACGATCACCAGGGCGCTGACCACGCCGACCACAATGCCGCCCAAAAAAGCGCCCCGATCCTTCTTTTTCCGCTCCTGCGCCTCCTGTTGATTCTGCTCATTGAGCGAGTCCAAATCAAAGTAGTTGTTGTTCTGATCCAATTTCCGTTATCTCCTTTTCCCTTTATCAGACCCCCACCCAATCATTGACAGATTCATACCGCAGCGTCCTACAGAGTAATATATTCCCAGGGCGAAACATAAGAACCATTTTTTCTGACGCTGAAGTGCAGATGGTTGCCCGTGGAATTGCCCGTGGAACCTACCAGTGCAACGGTGTCTCCCCTGGAGACGATATCTCCTTTGGAAACCTTCAGCGTGGACGCGTGCATATAGATCGTATAAAGGTTGTCCCCATGATCAATCATCACGTAATTGCCCATGCTGGGACTATAGGTAGCCGCCACCACCTCACCGTCGTAGGCGGCGTAGATCGCCGTTCCCTTCGGCGCCGCGAAATCCACGCCATTGTGGAAGTGCGGTATCTTCAGGATGGGATGGATCCTGTTTCCATAATCACAGCTCACCCGGGTATAATTGGCCAGAGGGAACTTGAAGGTTCCGCCGTCATAAGTCCGCTTCACCCCCTGAAGTTTCTTTTTCTCCTCCTCTATGGCTTTTTCAAGAGCCTGGATCTCCTCGTCCTGCTGCTTGATCAGCGCCTTGTACTCCTCAATAGCCGCTTCCTTGTTGTTGATATCCGACTGATAGGCAACGATGTCCTGTTCCTTCTGCTCAATAAAGTATTCTATGGTACTCTGTTCCAGCTCCACGTTCTCCTTTGTCTGATCCAGGATATCCTTTTCCAGCTCCAGCTGTTTCTCACAGAGTTCTACCAGTTTCCGAATGTTCAGATATTCATTCCACTGCTGCTTATCGTAAGTAACCAGCCGCTCCATATATTCCGCGCGATTCAGGAAATCCCCCAGGCCGGTAGCCTGCGCCAAAAGTTCCAGCGCATAGGCATCCTTTTTCTCATACATCTGTTGGGCCTTGACGATCATGCTTTCCATTTGATTTTCTTCTCTGTCAACGGCCGCTTCCAGCTGCTTCTGGGTCTCCTCGATCTCGCTTTCCTTTACAACGATCTGTTCCTTTAGGCTGTTCACTCTCTCCTCTATGGCGGCAAGCTGCGTATCCAGCTCCACCACATAATTTGAGAGATCCTTTTTCTTCGTCTCCAGGCCTTTCTTAATCTCTTCCACGCTGCTGAGATTGTTTTTTAAATTTTTCTTTTCCTGCTCCGCCTTCGCGATCTGATCCTGCTTCTCCCGGATACTCTGGGAAGTCGCCGCAGCGCTGTCCGCCGTGCTTCCATTAGAGGACGGGGCAGCGCCGGCGCGTCCGGGATGCAGCCAGAACAGCGGAACTATGCAGCAGACAACTCCTGCGAGTATGATCCATTTTTTCCTCATGCTTTTCTCCCCAACTTACTTTGCTGAAACTACACGTTCAAGTGCTTTTTCACAGAGGCCATGCTGCCCAGGAATCCAATCCCCACGCCCAGCAGCATGGACACCGGCGTCAGGAATGCGAAGATCTCTTCAGCTGTCAGAAAATGCAGCAGGCTGCTCAGCATGGTAAAATTCGTTGTGAGATATTCCATGGCATATCCGTACATGTAGTGCAGCGCTGCCAGCGGGATGAAGGCACCTAAAAGCCCGATCATCATACCCTCGATCACAAATGGGGATCTGACAAAAAAGTCCGTAGCTCCCACATATTTCATAATGTTGATCTCTTCCCTGCGCACGGAGATGCCCATGGCCACCGTATTGCTGATCAGGAAGATGCTGACCGCCAGCAGAATAATGATAATACCCATGGAGATGTAGGCGATCAGAAGGTTTGCCCCCGTCAGGGTGCTGGCGGTGTTCTCGTCATAATTCACCTTTCTGACCTCCGGGATTGTTTCCAGCCAGTTTACCAAAGCATCCTGCATGGAGACATCGCTCAAAAAAGCCTCATAAGAGTTATCCCCCTTTAACGGATTTTCCTCATAACCACTGGCATAATCCTCACCGAAATATTCCGGCCCGAAAGTCTCCCAGGCTTCCTCATCACTTATGAATCTCACTTCGGAGACCTCTGCTCTCGCCTGGATCATCTTACCGATTTCCTCGATGCGCTGCTCCGTAGGAATCTGTCCCTCAGGGTGTACATAATCCTCCCTGTTCTCCACCCCGTTGGCGCGATAACAGAGATCATGCTCATCGTGGAAGAAGACCGTCACGGAAACGCCTTCCTCCGCACTCAAAACAATATGACGGAAGTTGGAGACAATGGCATAAAATCCCCCGAACAGAAACAGACACGCTGCGATCGTCGCCACAGATGCCAGGGAATAGGCTTTATTGTGCCAGATATTTGCAAAGCCCTGTTTTACCACATATAAAAACGAACTAATCTTCCTCAACGTACATGCCCTCCTCCTCGTCGCTCACGATCACGCCCTTTCTCATCGCAATAACGCGTTTACGCATGGAGTTTACAATCTCCTTGTTATGCGTGACCATGATGACAGTCGTACCCTGCTCGTTGATCTCCTCCAGGATCTCCATGATCCCCCATGCGTTCTGAGGATCCAGATTACCTGTGGGCTCGTCCGCGAGGAGAATGGAGGGCGAATTGATCAGCGCCCTGGCAAGAGCCACCCTTTGCTGTTCTCCGCCGGAAATCTCATGGATATTATTTTTGTATTTTCCGGCAAGCCCCACTGTGGCCAAGATCGTCGGCACGTTCCTGCGGATCTCCTTTGTGGGAACCTCCAGGATTCGCTGGGCAAAAGCCACGTTCTCATATACGTTCCTGTCGGAAAGCAGTCGGAAATCCTGAAATACCACTCCCAGATTACGGCGATACTTCGGAATCTGACGATGACGGAGCTTTCCCAGATCCGTTCCCAGGACATGCACATTGCCGCTGGTGGCTTTCAATTCCCGCAGCAGCAATTTTAAAAGCGTGGATTTTCCCGAGCCGTTCTCCCCCACGATAAATACAAACTCTCCCGGATGGATGCTCAGATTGATATTGCTGACTGCGTGCGTAATGTTCTGACTGGAATTTTTATAACTTGCGCTGACGTTTTCAAGATAGATAACGCCTTTTTCCTCTATAAATTTGTCGATCTGCCTCTGACGTTCCTCTTTTTTACCCATTTTTCTACTCGCCGTCTCTGCGGCCTCCCGTATATTTTTGTCCTTAAAAGACTGTTTTCTCCCCCATTTTATTGACGAAATTTTTTCTGAAAAGTTACATTTTTTGCACTTTTTCGAATTGCCTTTCGGTTTCTGAACCGGCTTCCTCTCCTGCTAAAATTCCATATTTTCCTTATACTTCATATACTGCACTACCATCAGCGCAATTTTGAACGTGATAGCGTCCTCAAACACCCTCAGATCGAGATTAGTGCTCTTCTGCAGCTTATCCAGACGATATACCAGCGTGTTTCTGTGGATGAAGAGCTGGCGGGAGGTCTCCGACACATTCAGGCTGTTCTCAAAGAACTTGTAGATCGTCGTCAGCGTCTCCTCGTCGAATTCATCCGGGCTCTTTCCGCCAAAAATCTCACGGATAAACATCTTGCACAGCGGAATAGGCAGCTGGTAGATCAGGCGGCCGATTCCAAGCTCACTGTAGGCTACGATATCCCGGTCCTCAAAGAAGATCTTTCCTACATCCAGGGCCATCTGCGCCTCTTTATAGGATTTGCTGACCTCCTTGATCTCCTGGATCACAGTGCCGTAAGCAATGCGCACTTTCAGCCCTTCCTTCTGCAAAAAAGCGCAGAGGCTGCGCGCCGATTTATCCACCTCTTTCACCGCGTTGACGTCGGACAGGTCTTTTACCACGATCACATTGTTGCTCTCGTCAACGGCAGTGATAAAGTCCCTGCTGTTTGCGCCGAAATGGCTTCTCGTCAGTTCCAGGGCATTGTTATCCTTGCTGCCGCCGTTCTCCACGATCATGACCACCCGGGGGACATCCGTCTGGATATGGAGTTTCTTGGATCTGCTGTAGATATCCACCAGCAAAAGGTTATCCAGAAGAAGGTTTTTAATGAAATTATCCTTGTCAAAGCGCTCCTTGTACGCCACCAGAAGATTCTGGATCTGAAACGCCACCATCTTCCCGATCACATAAAAATCCTCGCCTCCGCCGGCAACTACCAGGATATACTCCAGCTGCTGCTCATCATAAATCTTAAAATATTGATACCCTTGGATCTCCTGGGAATCCGCCGGGGAAACCGCAAATTCCACCGCCGCCTTGGAACAGTTTGCCATGCTTATGGTACTGGCGACTTCCTTGCCGTCCACATCCATGACGCTCAATTCCACACGGGCAATCCCCTTGAGTCCCTCTATAGTATTTTGCAGAATTTGGTTAGAAATCATATGTTTCTACTCCTTTAGCTCTCTTGTATAATACAAATATACAAAAACTGCAATAAAAAAGCAATAGGATTTTGTGCAATTTTAAGTATTTTTTCTGGCAAATTTCACAAAAAAAGGAGGTGCCGCTTGGCAGCCTCCCCACCTTTACCTATTCACGCCCTAAACTCAGACCCTGAGATCCAGATTTCCTCCAACCGCCGGGTTCACACTGCGCTCCATAGCGGCGGAATCCAGCATTGCCACCAGATTCTGACCCATGGCCTCATTGGTGTCCATCACCTTGCCCAGCACAGCGGTCCCAACTTGAGACTTGGTATCAATCATCGACATATTCATGGACAATCCTGCAATATTCATGTGCAATTCACCGCCCTTTCATGATACTGTTTTCATTATAGCACCTTCCCAGCAGCTTTTCAAGCCCTGCGGCCGTTTTTCACCATATTTATTCTGACAGTTCAGCCCTCTTTAAAGCGCAATCTCCTTCAGCTTCGGGAAGATCCCCGACAGCACCCAGTAGAGCAGCCCTCCCAGCATTCCCCCCGCAAAGTTCAGGATAAAGTCGTCCGTGTCCACCTGCCTGTTGATAAAGAGCTGGGAGCACTCGATCAGAATGGGCAGCATGGCGGAAAAATACAGGAGCCGAAAAATGTTACGGTTTCGCTTCCACAGAAACAGCAATCCGAATCCCCAGGGGACAAACATCAAAATATTTCCCATGATATTGACCCAGAAGAGGTCTCCTCCGATCCCAAATACGCGATAGTAATTCCGTATGGTGCGGAAGGGGATCAGGTTGATCCCCTCCCGGGTTTCCAGGCGTTCTTTCGCCAGCTGCAGCATGCTTCCGACCCGGGCGTATTCCCCCTGCCAGACAAAGGCGAGGAGCGCCACCATAAAGATCGCGAACAGCGCCAGGGAGATTTCCCGGACTTTATTAAACTTCAATTTTACCTTTGTACCGCTCTGCGCCGAAAGTCTCCTGACGCGGCGGCGCAGCTGCAGGTACCGGGCGGCCAGATAGATCGGCGTCAACGCCAGCATCATGCTGATCAGGTCGATTATATATTCCTTCATTCCCTCTATTCTTTCCAGTGCAGCCGGTGGAGATTCCCGTCAAGCTGCAGATTTCTGAAATCGTTCTGCCGGAGCGCCTCGTAGAGCACGATGGCCACGGAGTTTGCCAGGTTCAGGGAGCGGATTGTCGGAAGCATGGGGATACGGATACACTGTTCCTCATTCTCCACAAGGATCTCCTCGGGGATCCCGGCACTCTCCTTTCCAAACATCAGATAGTCCTCCGGGCCGAAGGATACCTCCGTGTAAGTCCGTCTCGCCTTCGTCGTGGCGTACCAGATCTTCGCTCCCAGACAGCCCTCCCGGTCCTCTTTCGTCTCCCGGAGAAATTCTTCGTAATTCATATAGCGGCGCACATCCAGTTTTTCCCAGTAGTCCATGCCGGCCCGCCGGATCTCCTTTTCATTCAGCCGGAATCCCAAAGGTTCGATCAGATGGAGGGACGACCCGGTGGCTGCGCAGGTGCGTCCGATATTACCCGTGTTCTGCGGGATCTCCGGCTGGTGCAGCACGATCTTCATGCCTTTTTCTCTTCCCTGAGTCTCGTGATAAACGCTTCCAGTTTGCCCATGGCCACCTTCAGCTTCTCCAGGGAATAGGCGTAGGAGATTCGAAGGTACCCCTCGCCGCAGTGGCCGAAGGCGTTGCCAGGCACTACCGCTACCTTCTCTTCCTCCAGGAAACGGGTGGCAAACTCGTCGCTGGTCATCCCAAACTCCTTGATGCAGGGGAACATATAAAAGGCCCCGTAGGGTTCAAAGCACTCCAGTCCCATCTCCTGAAAAGCGTGCAGCAGATATCTTCTCCGCTGATTATAGGATTCCCGCATCATCTCCACATCCGCGTCGCCGTTCTTCATCGCTTCTACAGCAGCGTACTGGCTGGTGGTAGGCGCGCACATGATGGCAAACTGGTGGATCTTGGTCATCTGCCGGATGATCTCTTCCGGCCCGCAGACATATCCCAGCCGCCATCCGGTCATGGCGTATGCCTTGGAGAATCCGTTGATCAAGAGGGTTCTCTCCTGCATACCGGGAAGGCTGGCGATGGACACATGCTTTCCCTTGTATGTCAGTTCTCCGTAGATCTCATCGGACATGACATAGATGTCATGTTTTTTGACTACCTCCGCGATGGCCTCCAGGTCTTCCCGCTCCATGATAGCGCCTGTGGGGTTGTTGGGGAAGGGCAGCACCAGGAGCTTTGTCTTTTCCGTGATGGCGTCCTCCAGCTCTTTCGCGGTGAGGCGGAACTCATTCTCCGCCTTTAAATCAATGATCACCGGTTTTGCCCCCGCCAGGATGGCACAGGGCTCGTAGGACACATAGCTGGGCTGGGGGATCAGTACCTCGTCCCCGGGGTTGATCATGGCCCGGAACCCGATATCGATGGCCTCGGAACCTCCTACCGTGATCAGGGTTTCCGAATCCCAGCGGTAGGAAATTCCCTGACTTCTCTTTAAGTAATTGCAGATCTCCTGCCTGAGTTCCTTCAGGCCGGAATTGGATGTGTAGAAGGTCCGTCCTTTCTCCAGGGCGTAGATGCCCTCGTCCCGGATATGCCAGGGAGTCTCAAAATCCGGCTCGCCCACGCCCAGGGAGATCGCATCCTTCATCTCGCTGACGATATCAAAAAATTTCCGTATCCCGGAAGGTTTGATCTGCACAATGGTATCTGACAATGGATTTCTCATGGCGTAATCATCTCTCTTTCGTCTTCCTGCTCTCTGTTGAAGATCGTCCCGTGGTCCTTATACTTCTTCAGAATAAAATGGGTTGCCGTGCTGAGCACCGTGTCCAGAGTGGAGAGCTTATCGGACACAAAGGAGCTGACCTCCCTTAAACTCTTGCCCTCCAGAATCACCATGAGGTCGTATCCTCCCGAGATCAGGTATACGCTGCGAACCTCCGGGTATTTATAGATGCGCTCCGCGATACTGTCAAAACCCTGCCCCCTCTGAGGCGTCACCCGCACCTCGATCAGAGCGGTCACCGTGTCGATATCCGTCTTCTCCCAGTCGATCAGGGTGTGGTATCCGCAGATAATTCCCGCCTTCTCCATATCCGCCATCTCGTTCACCACGTCGAGCTCCTGCACTCCTGTCAGCACAGCCAGCTCTTTCGTGTCGATACGGCTGTTGTGCTCGATGATATTCAAAATTTCATCTCTCAGTTTATTGTTCATGTCGAAAACCTCTCTTTCTAAAATAATATATGATTCCGCTTGTTCAGCCTTCCGCCGGTCTCAGCAAAGCCCCGCTTCCGGCCGGGTATCTTGGCCCCGCAGAGCGGCGCCGCGTCCGTTCTATCCAAAGTGCCGCATTGCCCCCGCAATCACATCCGCGCCTTTCGGTCGGTCCAGGAAACGGGTCTCCTCCCCGTTCACGATGATCCGGTCCCGGTTCTCCGTTAATTTTCCGATCACCGCCGCCGATATCCCCGCCTGCCGCAGGGCCTCCGCCAGGCTCTCCCCGTCCTCCGCCGTCATGAGAAGGCTCCCGGCGGACCGCATCTCATAGGGATTTACGCCGCAGACCTCGCAGACTTCGACCGTCTCCTGCCGAATGGGAATCTTCTTCAGATCCGCCTTCAGGCCAAGTCCGCTTCCCTCCGCCAGTTCCCAGAGGGCCCCGAACACCCCTCCCTGGGAGAGGTCGTGCATGGCCGCTGCGCCGTTCTTTAAGGCGATTCCCGCCTCCTTCTGCACGGACAGGTATTGGTCAAAGCCCGCCGCCGTGTCCACAAGGTACGCGGGATACCGGGCCAGCAGTTCCGCCCTGCGGGCCCTTGCGAGGACCGCCGTCCCCTCCAGGCCGATCCACTTGCTGAGGACAAGCTCCTGCCCAGCCTTAGCCATGGCGGGTTCCCGTTTTTCCTCCGGGCGGACCGTCCCCAGCATTGTCACCGTGAGCACCGGCGCCGTAACCGCGGCGCTGATATTGGTATCCCCTCCCGCGATTTCGATCCCTGCGTTTTCGCAGGAAGCGGCAATCCTTTGCATCAGTTCTTTTAAGGAATCCTCCACGTAGTTTTCGGGGAGCATCAATCCGATCAAGGCGGATATGGGCGCTGCTCCGGCTGCCGCCAGATTGTTGGCGCATTTCTGGATCACATACGCCGCGTCATCCATATCCGCCTGTCCCGCGACTGCAGCCTCCTGGACGCGCCACGCCAGGATCTGTCCCTCCGGAGCCGCAAAAAAAGCGCAGTCCGCCCCCACAGCTGCGCCATTTCTGTTTCCTGCATGATGAACTTGTTTCAAGATAGAACGCTTCAACACGCTCTCAGGGGGTTTTCCGATCTTCATGCTTATCTTCTCTCTTGTCTCTTTACTGTGCCGGCGCCGGCGGCTGTGTCAGCAGGCCGATCACATTCTTTACATGGTCGATGCTGCCCGTGCCGATGGCCGCCATAATCTCCTCGTACTTCTGAGGGTCGTCCGTGGCGACGCCAACCACCGCGCTTCTCGGTGAGACATTGTACTTGCTGTTGTTCACGATCTCACGGCTGACTTCCTTCCCGTCCTCCGTGACGATCTTCCAGAGTCTTGCGGTATATCCGATATGGGCCCCCTCCGTGGCGATATATCCCAATCCTTTCCCCGCATCCGCTGTGATGACATCCGACTCGGGCCGGTTCACCTCCAGAACCTCGCTCTCATAACTCACCTGCCGTCCGGCGGGCCGGGTCTCTTTTCCGTATATGTTAAAGGTAATTTTTTTATTCTTCACATATCCCTCAATATAAACGGGATAGTCCAGAGTGTTCATAAAACAGAAATCCTTGCCGGAGCTCTCCGCGATCGCCGCATCCGCCGAGGGGTCCACATAATTCACGATCATAGAATGATTGTATCTTTCCGTCACCTTGAGTTCCGCCCTCAGCACCGCGTTATACAGGGTGGTGGATACCTGGCAGATTCCGCCGCCCACACTGTCGATCACTTTTCCGTTCAGATACGCTCCCGCCGGCTTATAACCGTTTTCCTCTGTAAAGGGAGAGATCGCGTCCACCGTGGAAAACGAGTCCCCGGGATAGAGCAGCGTGCCGTTGATCTTGCCGCATCCATTTGCAATATTTCCGCACCTGTTGGAGTTGGAAGAGGAAAAATCCGTCGTACAGCTTCCCAGCAGATCCGTCACTTCAGCCAGTTCGCCATTGCCGCCCCTGGGTTCCTGGACGACAATATTCAGCTCCACGCGGCCGGCTCCGCCGGTCCACTCCTGATCCAGATAGTCATACACTTTGTCGATGGAGGACTGCACATCCAGTTTGTATCCCCTGGCGCCCTCCGTAATCTGAAAGGTTCCCGTCCCTTCGTCCCGGACAAGGGCGGCATCCACCGCCTCCCTGTCGTAAATGCTGCAGCGCGATTCCAACAGATCGGCGATGGAGGTGACGTCGTAGATCAGCTCAATCTCATATACCTTTCCCTCCTGCCGGAGATCTTCGATCTCCTTATAGCGCTGGATCACATTTCCTTCCGTTCCAAGGGCCGCTGCCTCCCGGACCAGCTCCGGGTTATCCCAGTAAATGCCAAGCTCCGCCGCTGTCGCGACAACCTCCTGTCCGCCCGCGGCCACAAGGGTAATCTCCCCTTTTCCCAGTTCTTCCACATAATTTCGGATCAAACGGTCCGCTTCCTCTTCCGTGAGACCGGACAAATCCAATTTCCCCGCAAAAACCCCGTCTTTGATCGTCCCGGAAGCCGCGCAGACTTCACCGGAAAGGCAGAAAAATACCGCCGCCGTCGCAAGGAACAGATATGCACGTCTCAAAAACCTTTTCATAGGCTCCCTCACTGACCGTTCAAAGTGAATTGAACAATTCTCAAATATATGATAAGATAATGGGGATCACCATCGCAACCACCACTATGATCACAATGACAGATGCGATTATCTTTTTCGTTTTTCGATTGTGAAAGTTTATCATAACGGCTCCTTACCGCAGCCAAAGCTGTCTGCTTATGCTGCAAAAACTCTTTTGCTATATAAACTCTGAAAGGACATTATATATGAAATTCCCTATTTTGGCAAGCTTAATCATTTTTTGCCTTGTGATCAACCATGCAATCCGCAAAAACAACCGCCGTCAGCAGCAGCTGGACAAGGCTTTCTGGGAGCGCGAGAACCAGGCTAACTCCACGCGCCGCCAACCCCTGGATGGCCTGAACTACATCACAATCCCGCTGGATGAGCTTCCCACAGGGCTTCTTCCGGAAAACGAGACCGTGCAGGGCTATGTGGAAATCCTGCGCGGACTGTCGGAAACGGCGATCGTCAACCTGACCGGCTATACCAACACCGATCTAAAGCTCCGGTATGGCGCGCCGAACATTACCCTGCTGTCCCAGTACGACCAGAACTACACCGTCCTTGTCTCCACCCTGCAGCTCTGGGCGGACGCCCTGCTGAAGGAGGGTTTTCCTGAAGATGCCGTAAAGATCATGGAATTCGCCGTCAGCGTGGAAACCGATGTGAGCCGCACCTATTACCGTCTGGCAGAATACTACCTGTCCCAGGGACGCCCGCAGGAGCTCTCCAGACTGGCAGAGACAGCGCAGAAACTCCGCTCTTCCAACCGGGAGCAGATCCTGCGGCATCTGGCGGAGCTCACAGTGCCGGGAGCGGATGTCTGACCTTTGCGGACAATACCGCGCCGCTTTCCGCGCAAAGCCAGTCTTTCCTTATCTATATCCTATGCCCTTTCCTCTCAATATATGACCCGGCCCGTCGTTATGATGATCCGGGCCTCTTCTTTACGCCTGCAAAACAACCGGCCCATCACCGATTTCCACGACATAGAAATCCGCCGCGTACCCAATCTTTTCCTGGTAGGCGTCCCCCACCTTCCGGATAAAATCGTCCACCGCGCCGTCCTCTACGATGCTGACGCTGCAGCCTCCAAAGCCCGCGCCCGTCATCCGGGAACCGATCACCCCCGGCACCTTCCAGGCTTCTTCCACCAGGGTATCCAGTTCTTTCCCCGTGACCTCATAGTCGTCCCGGAGAGATACATGTGAGGCGTTCATCAGCCTGCCGAACTCCGCGAGATCCCCGGCCCGCAGCGCGGCCACCGCCTGAATCGTCCTCTGGTTCTCATACACCGCATGTTTCGCCCGCCTCTGTCTGACTTCATCCCGAATCGCGCCCTTATAAGTCTCAAAGGCTTCCTCCGTAAGGTCTCCCAGGCTCCTGATATCCACGACCTTCTGCAGCTCCGCCAGGGCGGTCTCGCACTCGCTTCTCCTCTCGTTATACTTGGAATCCCCCAGCCCCCGCTTTTTATTGCTACAGGAGATCACGATTTTTGCGCCCTGCAGGGAGATCGGCGCGTACTCATAGGAGAGATCCGCCGTATCCAGGAAGATCGCGCTGTCCTTCTTTCCCATGGCGATGGCAAACTGATCCATAATGCCGCAGTTCACCAGATTGTATTTGTTCTCGGAAAACTGCCCGATGAGGGCCAGATCCTGATTGCTCACCTCAAAGCCGAAGAGATCCCGCAGGACCGTACCTGTCAAGACCTCCACGGAAGCCGAGGAGGAAAGTCCGGAGCCATTAGGAATATTGCCGTTTAAGAGAAGATCCAGCCCGCAGGGAAGCTCCATACCCCTCTGCGCGAAAGCCCAGATCACCCCCTTTGGATAGGCGGTCCAGTCCCGATCCCCTCCCGGCTTCAGCTCGTCCAGGGAGGACTCTATCAGTCCCAGCTGTTCAAAATTCATGGAATAAAAACAGAGTTTTCTGTCCTGC
>CANQCF010000011.1 GCA_947589505.1 uncultured Acetatifactor sp.
CACATTAGAGGGCTTGGCGATTTATATAAATGAATCAGACTTGCCGGAAGAAATATACAAAAGCTGTGATATCAATTTTGCGATCAAGCAATTAGAACAGTCCATCGAGGGTATCGGGCATATTGGATCCCTTTGTCTCCAGTTATCCATTATGTCAAAAATGCCACATTGAGCAGATCGCATAAAGTACGGTTGAACAAGATCGCTGCGCCGCCGTGGCGGAGAGACTGAGGACTGCAGAGCAGAGGCTGTGAAACTGTGACAAAGGAATGATTGCCTGACATTGACGGGGCTCCACTGGTTTCTCGTGAAAACCAGCGGAGCTTTTTGTACTCTGAAATGCAATTCAGACGGCCGATGCCGGATCATCTGAAAAATCTCACTTCTAAAATTTAGTAGTTCGCACCATATTTTTCCGATATTTCATAAAAGCTGCCGATATATAATAAAAGGGGAAACTGCGCAAAAGAAAGGAAGCCAGAGTTTATGAGGATCGCAGTCTGCGATGATGATAAAGCGGCAAGGGAGCATATCGTTTCACTGATAAAAGAGCAGGAGGGCGGCGCCGAGATCACAGCCTTTGCAAGCGGGGAGGAATTATTAAAGGCGGGGGAAGATTTTGATATTACTTTCCTTGATGTGGAGATGAAGAACGTGTCAGGCCTTGACGCGGCAAGGCGGATCAGGCAGGCCCAGGAAAAAGCGGGACGGGCAAAGAGCATCATCATCTTTGTGACGGGGTATGAAAAGTATGTGTACGACGCGTTTGACGTGTCGGCCTTTCAATACTTAGTAAAGCCGCTAAAGAGGGAAAAGTTTGCCGCTGTTTTCAGGCGGGCCTGGAGAGAAGCGTCCGCCATGCAGGAACAGGAGAAAAAATATCTTTTTGTCAAAAATGCGGGCGTACAGAAAAAAGTGTACCTCAAGGATATTTTTTACATTGAAAGCGCGGACAGAAAGGTCATTATCCATACCAAAACGGGGGTCATGGAAACCTATGGGAAAATGTACGAATGGGAGCAGGCGGCGGGCGGCAGCTTTTATCGCTGCCACAGGTGCTATCTTGTAAATATGGAAAATATCGCTTCCTATGGCACAGAGATGATCGAAGTTGTGAATGGAGAAAAGCTGCTCCTTGCGCAGAAGAAATATGCCGACTTCGTCAAGCAGTACATGAACTATGCTAAAAACGGAGGGATCGTCAATGTTTGAATGGTGTCTTCCTTTTGGCATTCGTCTGATCAACAGTATCCTTGGAAGTATTTATGCGGATAAATTTCTGAAAGCTAAAACATCCGGAAAGACAGCCCTGTTTGCATGGGCGATCCTCTCTTTTGTTCTGGAAAGTCTGATAGGCGAGCAGATCGACGCTGTATCTTCGTTCGGCATTATCCTGAAAGCCGCCGCCGACATGGTTATCGTTCTGTCCCTGCAAATGCTTTTGTATCAAAGGGATTTAGCCAAACAGTTTTTTGTCACGGTCAGTTTCATCGGCGGAAAAAAGATCATCATTTATATTGTCATGGTGATGGCTATCGGTTTCAATGATGCGGGCTGGAAATTTTTTGACGTTTTTTTGTCAAAAGGATGGATAGACAGTATAGAGAAAGCTAAGAAGTGGACGGCGGCTTCCAGCGGGATCATTGGAGCAGTCACTCTTTTGGCGTATTTGCTTCTGCTTGCGGCATACCTTTCTGTCATAGCGGTTAAATTTGTAAAAAAAGACTATCGGCTGCAGAAACATGAAAATGCGTTTCTGACGCTTCCGAGCATAGCGTCTCTGTGTATCGCCGTAACGCTGCAAATGATGATACTGTCCACAGAAAACGGTGTGACGGAAACAATATTTAAGAGAGTTCCCGCCACCCTGTTCTGGGTGCCGTTTATCTGTATCTTACTGCTGGGCGTGAATGTATCCTCTGTGATCCTTTTTCAAAAGATGGTGCTGTTAAATGAAGAAGAACGGAAACGGTCCATGTTGGAAAACCAGATCACGCAGATGCAGCGGGAGATCACGGAAATACAGGATATCTATGCGGATATGCGGGGGCTGAAGCATGATATGAGAAGCCATCTGGAGAGCATAGCGGCAGTGATCGGCAGGACAGTCGGAAAAGAGCGGGAAGAACTGGACAGCTATATCGGGCAGATGGAGGAAACCGTGGGCAGGCTGGATTTTGCCTGTCAGACAGGAAATGCGATCACGGATGTAATCCTGCACCGGAAAAAGCAGGAGGCGGAGAAACAAAACATTACCTTTGCGGCGGATTTTACGTATCCCGATAAAAAGCAGATCGATGTTTACGATATAGGTATTGTGTTGAATAACGCGCTGGAAAATGCGGTGGAGGCCGCGGGAAAAACGGAGGGAGAGAAAAGGATCAGTGTGCGTTCCTATCAAAAAGGAAGCCTGTTTTTTATTGAGGTTGAGAATAGTTTTTCCGGGAGTCTTACGATGGACAGGGAAACAGGTCTGCCGGTCAGCAGCAAGGAGGACAGGCGGCTCCATGGCCTGGGAATGGAAAATATCAAAAGGTGCGCCAGGAAGTATAAGGGAGATATTGACATTGCCATAAAGGAGACGGAGGGAGAAAAAGTTTTTGTTCTCTCGGTTATGATGTATGAGAAGACGTTCACACACGAAAAACCGCAGAACACGTCATATCTATGAAGAATAGCAGCGATTAAAATGAATTGTAGAAAACGGTTGAAATATGATGTCGGAAAAGAAAGAGCGAAAATAAAAATGCCTATCCTGTCTGCACAGGATAGGCGGTGTCCGTAAGGACATTTAACCATCTGGGAGCATCCACTTTGGAGTGGGTGCTGCAGGTCAGCTTATGAAAATGACTTGTCGTGTTCCGGTTTATCTGACATATTTCCTCAGCGTATTCTCCACGGCGCCGATTCCGCTGGAGAGCTCTTCAAAATAGCTCTTTACCAGGTCCGACATGCCGATGGCGGTCAGATCCACGCCGAAGATCTTCTCGTTCTGAAGGAGCGCGTCCAGCCGGGAGAGATCCTTGGGAGCGGCGGAGAGTTCATAACCCGCCACGCAGGGCGTCACAGTCTCCAGCAGGGGATCGGGGCTCAGGGTGAAAGGATTGCCCAGGTCGTCCACGGCCATCAGATAGCGGAGCCACCCTGCGAAGACGAGAGGTATGAGCTTTAAGGTTTTGACGTCCAGATCGCTGCGCTTCTCATAGGCTTTGATGGTCTCGCCGAAGCGGATCGCCAGTTTCTGAGAGGTGTCGGTGGCGATGCGCTGTGGAGTGTCCGGCATGAACGGGTTGGGGATGCGGATGTTCACCACAGCGTCGATGAAATCTTTGGGCCGGATGATCCCGGGGTCCACTACCACGGGAAGGCCCTCCACATATCCCACAGTCTCCACAAACTTCTTCAGGAGCGGGTTCTTCATCTCGTCGGAGATGAGGGTGTAGCCCAGAAGGCAGCCGTAGATGGCGAGGGTGGTGTGCAGAGGATTCAGGCAGGTGCAGACCTTCATCTTTTCCACCTTGTCCACGGTCTCGCGGTCGGTAAAGATGATGCCGCCCTTGTCGATGGGGGGCCTGCCCGCCGGGAAAGCGTCCTCGATGACAAGATACTCACATTCCTCCGCGTTGACGAAGGGAGCGATGTAGGTGTTTTTGGAAGTGATCACGGGCTCCAGGTCTTCCATGCCGTCCTCCCGGAGCATTTCTTCCACTTTGGCGTCCGGTCTCGGCGTGATCTTGTCGATCATGCTCCAGGGGAAGGACACCTTGGTTTTATCGTTCACATAGTTCAGAAAACCTTTTTCCGCGAGGCCCGCTTCGCACCATTTCTCCGCGAAGGCGTTCACAGCGGCATACAACTTGTCGCCGTTGTGGGAGCAGTTGTCCATGCTGACCATGGCGATGGGGAGCTGCCCCGCGAGATATCTCGTATAAAGCAGGGAGACCACCTTGCCCAGGTAGCTGCCAGGCTTTTCCGGGCCTTTTTCATAATCCTCTGCCACGGCGGGAAGGAGCTCGCCCTTGCCGTTTACCAGGCTGTAACCCTTCTCGGTGATGGTGAAGCTGGCCATCTGCAGGGAGGGATTTCGGAAGATCTCCTTCAGGCGGTCGTACTGCTCCCGATTGTCGGAATCCAGGATCAGGGATTCCATGATGCTTCCCACCACGGTCTTTTCCACGGTGCCGGAGGCCTTCAGAGTGGCCAGGAGGCTTAGGTTGTCGTGGGGTCGGTTGCTCTTTTCGATGATTTCATAGTCGTACCCTTCTGCGGCGATCAGGCCCACGTCCAGGACGCCCTGGTTTAAGAGGTTCTGTACCACGTTCGCCTGAAAGGCGCGGAAGATGTTCCCGGCCCCGAAGTGGATCCAGACGGGCCTCTCATAAGTGTTTTTCTTCACAGTGTCATAGTCAAAAGAAGGGAGACGGTAACCGGCCTTTTCGAAATCGGCTTTTCCCTCCCGGATTCCCTGTAATGTCAGTTTCATAGCGATACCTCCCGTGCGGATTGCACCTATTTTTTATGTGTTTTGTCTTTACGCCCTTTTGTGCTGCTTGTCGATGGCCTCCCAGAGACCGTTTAAGTAAGTCGCTCCCAAAGCTCTGTCGTAGAGCCCGTACCCCGGCATGGCTACCTCGTCCCAGATCATGCGTCCGTGGTCGGGACGGATGGGGCCGGTGAAGCCGATGTCATAGAGGGCCAGCATGATCTCGTACATATCGAAGGTGCCGTCGCTGGAAAGGTGGGCGGATTCCTCGAAGTCCGTGGGAGAGTTGAACTTCAGGTTGCGCACATGGGCGAAGTGGATGCGGCCCTTTAAGGAGCGGATCATGTCGGGGAGATCGTTTTCCAGATTCGTGCCGTAGGAGCCGGAGCAGAAGGTCACGCCGTTGTGCGGGTTGTCCACCATCTTCATCATGCGGAGGATGTTCGCCTTGTTGATGATGATGCGGGGCAGTCCGAACACGCTCCAGGCGGGATCGTCGGGATGGATCGCCATGTTGATGTCATATTTGTCGCAGACGGGCATGATGCGCTCCAGGAAGTATTTCAGGTTCGCAAAGAGCTTCTCGTCGTCCACGTCCTTATACATCTCGAACAGTTCCTTGATGTGGGCCATGCGCTCGGGCTCCCAGCCGGGAAGGATCGCGCCGTTGGCGTCGCCGCTGATGGAGGCGAACATATCCTCGGGATTTAAGGCGTCCACAGCTTCCTGAGTGTAGGCCAGAACGGTGGAGCCGTCGGGGCGCACCCTTGCCAGCTCGGTCCGGGTCCAGTCAAACACGGGCATGAAGTTGTAGCACACCAGATGGATGTCCGCCTGGCCGAGACGCTCCAGGGTGGTGATATAGTTGTCGATGTACTTGTCACGGTCGGGGGTCCCTACCTTGATGGCGTCGTGGATATTCACGCTCTCGATGCCCGCCAGCTTCAGGCCGGCGTCCTCGATCTCTTTCTTCAGCGCCAGGATATCCTCCGTTTCCCAGACCTCTCCGGGAGCGGTGCCGTACAGGGTGGAGATCACTCCTGTGACGCCGGGGATCTGCCGGATCTGTTTTAAGGTGACGGTGTCGTACTTGCTGCCATACCAGCGCAATGTCATCTGCATAAAATTGCCCTCCAATCTTGGTTTTACCAATTTTGTATGAAATTCCTGTTTTCTCACAGACCGAAAAACTTATCTTAATTTTAGTATACTCCAAAACAGATTTCCAGGGAAAGTGCAGAAATTGCTGAAAAACATGTAAAAGTTGCTGTCTGAACTGTTTGAAAAGCATTGACAGGGGGTTTTGAAATCTCTAAAATGAAATTGAAATTTGAAAGTGATATCGAAAAATATAGTTCTTCCGGGGCACGGACAGAACCTGTCTGGTTTCGGTGAACGGAAAGAGAGGGAAAAGATAAAGGCCATGAAAAAATTATTCAGCACACCGAAGAGAGCTGTGATCACAACCCTCTGTATTGTATTTCTTGTACTTGCTGCCGCAGCGGCAGCAGTCTGGGCGGTCAGGAGCAGTCAGATCAGCCGGTCGGAGGCGATCGCCGCCGCCCTTGCGGACGCGGGCCTGAAGGAGTCCGAGGTTTCGGCCCTGCGCGCCAGACTGGAATTTGACGACGGCCGGTTTCAGTACGAGGTGGAGTTCTACTGTGATGGCGTGACATACGAGTACGCGGTCCAGGCGAAGGACGGGGACATCATCTCCCGGGATATCGAGGGAGGAAGCGCTTTGGGACGAAGCGGGCAGGGAGATCCCTCGGGGAAAGAAAACACCGGCGGGCAGAAGGCCCCCATAGGGCAGGACGGTCCGGCGGAGGGGCAGGCTCCCGCGGAACAGGACGGTCCGGCGGAGGGGCAGGCTCCCGCGGGACAGAGAGATCCGGCGGATCCAGGAAAACCCGGGGACAGCCAGTCGGAAAGCGTGTGCAGCCTGCCGACGGCCCAGGAGCTCTCTCTGGAGGAGGCAAAAGCTCAGGCTTTGGCGGATGCGGGTCTGACAGAGTCGGAAGTCACCTTTACGAAAGAAAGACTGGACTATGACGACGGCGTGAGGGTGTATGACATCGAATTTTATACTTCCGACGCGGAATATGAGTATGAGATCAACGCTTCCGACGGGTCGGTACACAGTAAAAGCACAGAAACCTTTTCTGCTGGACAGGGCTCCGGGAACGGCGGCGCGGGTGGTTTGAAAGAAGGGGATATCGGAGCGGAGCGCGCGAAAGAGATCGCGCTGGAACACGCGGGCCTGACGGAGAGCGACGTGCGGTTCGTCAAGGCGGAGCTGGACCGGGACGACAGAATTGTTAAATATGAAATTGAGTTTTATGCAGGCATGACAGAGTATAGCTATGAGATCGACGCGGTTTCGGGGGAAATCCTGGAATATGATGTGGACAGGGACTGACGCGGCAGAATTGACTGCGGACGGATCAGCCCTGGATAGAGACTGCCCCTTACGGGAATCAGGCGGCTTCCTTTTTGGCTGGCGGACAGGCGGTGGAAAACCGGTTCGCCCCAAAGGGGGCCGCCTGCTGCCGTGATGCGGCTTTTTTTGCGGCCCCGAAACTAACGTCGATCCATGTCAATATGCCCCGGGCTCGGAAATCCTTGTGACGCCCGTATAGATCTCCGATACCTCGTACCAGGTTGCATAGTCTGTCACGCCCGTCTGGGGGAGGTTAAAAATTTTTTGAAATGTGCGCACGGAGGCGGCTGTCGCCGGCCCGTAGATGCCGTCCGCCGTGATGGTGGGGATGGCGGGGTAATTCCGGGCGATCCGGTTTAACTGGTTCTGGAGCTGGCGGACCTTTTCTCCGGAGGAACCGGTGGTCAGGTCGTACCCGGGATAAGAGGAGGGCACTCCGGAGATCTGTTCCGCTGTGTTGATATAGAGATCGTTGCCATAGTAGTAGCGCAGGATCTCGATAGCGCTGTAACCCTCGTCCGCAAGGTAACGGGATCCCCACTGGCTCAGACCGGAACAGGTCACGTTCCTGCCGTCGCAGTAGGACGTAAAGATGGGCTGGCGCACGCCGGGGCGGGACAGATAGTTTGCGAACACCGTGTCCACCAGATAGTCGATGTTTTCAAAAATATTTCTTCCATACACCCATTTCTGGTCGTAGGCGGTGGAGGAAGTTATGGTGAAGTCATAACCACGGGATCTGTACCACTCCGTAAAAACCCTGTTCAGCGTAAAGGACATGATCGCCAGGACGTTCGCGTAGATCGCCGCTTCCGGCCAGGTGGAGTAGATCTCGCAGGAGGCCACGTTCTTGATGTAATCCTTGTAGCGGACGTAATAATTTTTCGCGGTGGAGTCGGAGGGGGCTCCGTCGTGTACGATCACATACTCTGGGATGACCACGCGGCTTAAGACGACTTCTCCCGTGTCGGGAAGGGGTTTGAGTTCGTCCTCCGGGATCTTCGCGGGATACTCTCCGTAGAGGGTATGGGCGGGGATGACGATCACATCCTCCTGGTCCGAGGCGTCGGGAAGAAAGAGGGGTTTCATGCGGACCGTCTGCAGCGCCAGCTCTCCGGGGAGGATCTGGGCCCCGGAGACCAGGGTCGGCTCATAGTCGGGGGCATCCACCTGGATATTGACCTCGGCGTACGGCTGGGCCTGGTCCGGCGACAGGGAGAGGGAGACGTTGGGGGTCTCGATGGAGAAGGTCTCCGTCTGTCCGGATTCGTCGGTGACAAGGTTTTGGAGCACGGTTTCCGGATTCCCTGTAAAGGAGACGGTGACGGTGGCCCCGGAAATGGGCAGATACCCCAGGGTGGAGGTCACGCTGATCTTCAGCGTTCCGCTGGAGGGAGGGGCGGCCGCCGCCTCGGCGGTAGTATTTGCAACGGTCTGTTCAGTCTGTTCATTGATAGGATTTGGCATGGTCAAAACGCAGCTAAGGACCTAGCTGCCCTTTCAGGATTTCTTTTATTGTATGCGCGGAGGGAGAGATCTGTGAGGGGCAGGAGGGCGGCCGGATTTGTCGTTGTAACAGTTATCATTTATTAGATAAAGGATTGTACTGAAATAGGATGTGTAAATTTTTTAATATAAGGGTTGACAAACGCCTCCTGATGTATTATTGTATTACTTAATTAGTACAGCAAGCACCGCCGAAACGATGCGGGAAGGGACTTCCTTCGGGAGCGCACCTGAGGCAGAAGTCCGCTGCGGCGGAGGCGGCGCCGCATATCAGGAGGAGAGGAGGAAGGAGCATGGAGTGGAATCTGGAAGAGGGCCGTCCCATCTACGCCCAGCTGGTGGAACTGATCCAGATGCGGATCGCCGCCGGCCAGTACGCCCCCGGGGAAAAGCTGCCCAGCGTGCGGGAACTGGCGGCCGAGGCGGCGGTCAATCCCAACACGATGCAGAGGGCTTTCGCGGAATTGGAGCGGAGCGGCCTCATCGTCACCCAGAGGACCAACGGGCGCACGGTGACGGAGGACGAGGATCGGATCCGGGAGGTCCGGAAACGTCTGGCGGAAACCCATGTGCGGGAGTTTTTTGCCAGGATGCGTTCCCTGGGATATTCCGTCAGCGACATCCGGGATTTTGTGAGAGAATACAGTGAGGAGGGAGAGACATGAGTGATTTGCTGGAGATCCAGGGGCTTTCAAAAGCCTATGACGTGAGAAACCATGCGGTGGACAATATTTCCATCACGCTGCCGAGGGGGAAGATCATCGGGCTATTAGGGCCAAACGGCAGCGGGAAGACCACGCTGATCAAGATGATAACCGGTCTTTTGAAGCCGGACGCCGGGGAGATCCGGATCTGCGGGGAGGAAATCGGACCGCAGACGAAGGCCCGGGTTGCCTATCTTCCGGACCGGACCTACCTGTCCGGCGGGGAGACCATCGAGGGGATCCTGAATTACTTTCAGGATTTTTACAGCGATTTCTCTAAGGAGAGCGCGGAGGAGATGCTGAAAAATCTGGGGATCGATACGGATGTAAAACTGAAGACCCTTTCCAAGGGAAATAAGGAGAAAGTGCAGCTGATCCTGGTGATGAGCCGGAAGGCAGATATGTACCTTCTGGACGAACCTATCGCCGGGGTGGATCCGGCCGCCAGGGATTATATCCTCAGGACGATCATCAACAATTACAACCCGGAGGCCACGGTCCTGATCTCCACGCACCTGATCAGCGATATCGAGCAGGTTCTGGACGAGGTGATCTTTATGCGGAGGGGAAAGCTGGTCTTATACACTTCCGTGGACAATATCCGGGAAAAGCACGGGAAATCCGTGGACGCATACTTTAGGGAGGTGTTCGCATGTTAGGAAAACTGTTCAAATATGAGTGGAAGGCCGTAAGCTGGATGAATCTCCTGCTGGTGGCCATCTCCGCGGGGGTTACCCTTCTGGGCGTGGTCTATTTTCAGACGCCTCTATGGAAAGAGATGATACACGGCAGCATGGGGTCGGGAGCGTTGTCCAGTATGATGGCGAACAGTCTGGGGATCCTCCTGAGCATAGGCGGGGCCCTGACCTATATCCTTGTGCTGGTGGGCGTGAGATTCGGGCAGATGATCTTTCTGGGAGTCCGGTATTACCGCAGCATGTTTTCGGATGAGGGATACCTGACCCACACGCTGCCCGTGAAACCCAGCAGTCTTTTGATCTCCAAGACGGTCACCGCCGGCTGCTGGATGCTGATCGTCAATTTCCTGCTGCTCGTCTTCACGGTGATCCTGGTGCTGGCGGCGATCCTGGGGGTTGCGCCGGTGAGTTTCGGGGAAGCCTGGGACATTTTCCGGCAGGCGATGGCGAGCATTCTGGAGGAACCGTCGTCCAGGGCCACGCTGCTTCTCTGGCTCGCCATTGGACTTTTGGAACCTTTTCTGAACATGGGCATTCTCTTTGGCTCTCTGACACTGGGACATTATTCCAGGAAAAATAAGGGCCTGATGGGGATCCTGGCGTACTGCGGGGTGAGCCTCGCGGTGTCCATGCTGACTGTGATCTGCAACATGATACTGCTCAGCGTTTTGCAGGTCCGGGGAACCGTCGGTCAGTGGTTCCTGGTCAACGGGAAAAGTCTCAGCAGTCTTATTGTAGATATCGCCGTGGCGGCAGGCCTGATGATCTGGGCCCATGCCATCGTGAAAAACCGGCTGAACCTGGAATAAACACTTTTATCCGGCAATACGGCAAAAGCAGCACTCCCGCCTGAGGGTGCTGCTTTTTTGTCGGCCCTCATAAATACAGTGGGCATTGTCTGGGCATAATCGGGGGAATGTCATGATCGGAAGAGCTCTCGAAACAGGCCGATGGAAAGAATGTGGAAACCGATTTCTCAAAATTCATTGCCCCAAAGTGAGAAATATGATAAACTATAAATGGTCTTGCACTTTGGATCCATAGGGCAAAAGAAGGAGCTGGAAACAGGGCATGAGAGAGATTGTGGATCAGATTCTGGCGGGAAATTACATATTTGAGGGCGGTTTTCTCGATTTTTCCTGTACGAAGATAGAGATTTCCATATCCCAGGGCGAGACTTTTTCCGGCAGCTTTCAGATCCTGGGCCAGCGGGGAACCGTGGCGGAGGGACGTGTCCTGTCTACGGATTACCGCATGGAGTGTCTGAACGGGACGTTTTCCGGCAGCGTATCTGAGATCGGGTATCTGTTTCACGGCGAGGCGGTGGAAGAGGGCGAGACGGTGAAAGGGGCTTTCCGGGTGATCAGCAGCCAGGGGGAGTATTCCCTTCCGTATGTGGTGGTCTGCGAACCGCGGAGAATCAATTCTTCCATGGGCCCCATCAAAAATCTGTTTCATTTCACAAATCTGGCGAAGAGCAATTGGCAGGAAGCCGTTAAGGTCTTTTATTCCAAAGATTTCTCAAAAATGCTGGAAGAGAGCGATGCGCAGTATCTCACCAGTTATCAGGGACTTTCCGTATATCCGGGTCAGGAGCAGAACATGGAAGAATTTCTGATCCATGTCGGAAAGAAACAGCCGGTGGAATTCTGGGTTCAGGAGCCGGAGATTCAAATGGAGGGTCATTCTTCTGAGGGAGAGTACAGACTGCTTCCCCGGGAGATAACCATTGTCAGGAATGGCTGGGGCTATACCGCGCTGAATGTGGAGTGCGACGGTGATTTCCTATATTCGGAAAAGACGCTCCTGACAGAGGACGATTTCCTGGGAAATTATGCAAGGCTTCCGCTTTATGTGGACGGTTCCCATCTCTGTCAGGGAAAAAACCGGGGAAAGGTTGTCCTCTACAATTCCTTTGTCAGTCTGGAGATCCCTGTTTGCGTGCAGATGGGGACAAGCCATCTCCTGAGCCTGGCGGTGTTGGAAAAACAGAGGACCGTGGTTGCCCTGATGAAGCAGTATGAGAATTTCAGAACGCATAGGATCGGTCTGTCAAACTGGCTGAAAGAGACAGGCGTCCTGGTTGAGAAACTGATCGCGCTGGATGGGGATGATCCCGCGCCAAAACTGTTTAAGGCGCAGATTTTAATTACCCAGGAACGGCAGAACGAAGCCGGATGGCTTCTGGATCACGCCCGAACCATGATGGAGAACCAGGGGAAGGTCAGCGAGGAACTTTGGGCCTACTATCTGTATTTGACTACATTGGTCAACAGAGAGGAGGGTCTGATCGAAAGCGTTTCCGCGGAGGTGGAGAGGTTATACAGGGAAAAACCGGAGTCCTGGAGGATTGCCTGGCTTCTTTTATATCTCTCCGATGAGTTTTCCAAAATGCCGGTGGCAAAGTTCCAGTTTATTGAGAAACAGTTTGAACGGGGCAGCAATAGTTTTGTCCTGTACATAGAGGCACTTCAGATTCTGAACAACAACCCGTCCCTGCTGCGGAAACTGGATCGGTTTGAACAGCAGGTGCTGTATTACGGTGTGCGAAGGGATTATTTGAACGCGGAGCTGGTGGAGAGGTTTCTGGAGCTCGTGGACAAAAATAAGAAATTTTCCCTGACCCTTTACAGGATACTGGATAAGCTTTATGAGAAGAGGGCGGACGACAGGATTGTCCGGGAGATGTGTCTCCTGCTTGCCAGGGGAGGAGTGACAGGACCGAAGGCCTGCGTCTGGTATGAAAGGGGTGTGGAGGATCAGCTCCGCATCACAAATCTCTATGAGGTTTACATGATGTCCCTGAACCCGGAGAATGTTAAGAGTCTGCCCAAGGCCGTTGTGCTTTACTTTGCCTATCAGAACAACCTGGATTATTCCAGGAGCGCTTTGCTGTACGATTATGTTCTGGACAACAGGCTGCTTTTTTCGGACAGCTATGAAAAATATCTGATCAAGGCTGAGGAGTTTGTCAAAGAACAGATCGGCAAAGAGAGGATCAATCGTCACCTGGCGAACCTTTACGCCAGACTGATCACGCCGGATAGGATTACGGAGCAGAACGCGGAAAAGCTGGCCAGGCTGTTTTTTGCCACCAAAATCAGGGCGGAGGACAGCCGGATGCGGAAGGTGGTCGTCTATGCGGAGGGAAGCACGCGGGGGCTGGAATATACTTTGACGAATGGGGAGGCCTGCGTGCCGATTTACGGAAGCGGGTACTGCCTTGTGTTCGAGGACGCGTATGGGAACCGGTTCTCCGAGAGGACGCCCCATGAGCTGGAAAAATATATGCTGCCGGGCAGATATGTGCCGGAACTGATGAAATATGTGACGGACTGTCCGGAGTTTGACCTCTATCTCCTCCGGGAAAAATCGGAGGGCGATGTCCTGGATGAGGAGATGGCCGGCAGGGCCATGAAACTCTGCGCCTGGGAATATATTGAGCCAAAGCTGAAAAAGCAGCTCACTCTGAAGCTTATGAGACAGTTTTATGAGATGGACCGCGTGCAGGAACTGGACAGGCTTTTGGATGGAATGGACGCCGCCGGGCTGAATTCTCAGGAGCGGATGGAGGCGATGCGGTATCTGGTTCTGGAGGGCAATTACAGCAAGGCGTTTGAATGGGTGCAGAAGTATGGCCCTTACTTCCCGGAGGCAAAAACTTTGGCGAGACTCGTGAGTGCATTGCTGAGCGAAGGCAGGCAGGACTGTGACCCCGTCATCCTGGCATCGGCAGGCTATCTGTTCCACAGGTCAAAACACAATGCTGTCATCCTGGAATATCTGGGCCGGTGGATGGATGGCACCTGCAAAGAGCTCCGGGACGTGTGGAAGGAAATGAAGGGGAACGGACTGGACAGCCGGGAAATAGAGGAGAGAATCCTGGTTCAGCTGATGTACACGGGGGCCCACGTGGGTGAAAAGGCGGAGATCTTCCAGAGTTTCTACCAGACGGCGGGGGACTGCGAAGTGACCAGGGCGTTCCTCATGGCAAGCTCCTATGAATATTTCGTGCGGGAGCGATTGACTGACGGAGTCATTTTCCGGACCATACTGGATTACTATAAGTGGGAAGCGCCGGTTCCCAAAGCCTGCAAGCTGGCTTTTTTGAAGTATTACGGCGACAACCAGGGGGAAGTGACCAAGGAAGTGAATGAGGCCCTGGACAGTTTCCTGCGGGAGATGATGGCGGAAAAGATACATTTTGCCTTTTATAAAAAACTGAAGTCCCAGGCGCATCTCCTGGGAGAGCTCAGCGACAAGGTGATTGTGGAATACCACGCGAAGCCCGGCGGACGCGCCCGGATCCACTATATGATCCTGCAGGAGGATGGAGAAGGAGGGGAGTATCTTTCCGAAAACATGCGGGATGTATTCGGGGGCGTGTGCTGTAAGGAATTTGTCCTGTTCTTTGGCGAGACGCTGCAGTATTATATCACGGAGGAAGACGAAGAGGGATCCCAGCTCACGGAGAGCGGGAACCTTCAGAGAAGCGATTCGGAGACGGATCTGCAGGGCAGCAAATACAGCCTGATAAACGACATTGTGATCAGCAACAGTCTTCAGGATTATGATACGCTGGACAGCGAGCTGGAAAACTATTATTTTAAGGAATATTGCGGTGAGAACCTGTTTGTTCTGCACTGAAGCCGCGGGGGAGGACCGTCATGCTGAAGGGATTTGGCAATGAAAAATGGATCGTAGGCTATGACCTTGGCTGGGAATACGCGCAGATCAGTTACTGCAATGTGGCGCGGGCCCAGGTGGAGACTCTGTCTTCCACGGCGGGTTCTGAGAATTACAGCATACCGGTGGCACTCTGCAAGCGCCCCGGCATTAATCAGTGGTTCTATGGAACAGAAGCCCTCCGGTATGCACGGGAGAGCGGGGGAATCCTGGCGCAGGATCTTCTGCATCTCGCATTGGAAGGGGAACCGGTTTATATCGAAGAGACGGAGTATGATCCGACGGCGCTTTTGACTCTCTTTCTGCAGAGGAGCCTGGGGATGCTTTCCGGAATTGCGGCGGCGGATAAGATTGAAGCGCTTATGATCACCTGCGACCGGCTGGATGAGAAGATGGTGGAAATGCTGGAGCGGATAGCGGCCAATCTCCGGCTGAAAACGGCAAAGATCTGTTTTCAGTCCCATCAGGAGAGCTATTACCATTACATGCTCCGTCAGGATCCGGATCTCTGGAGGGATACCTCCGTTCTGTTTGACTATCACGGGAACCGAATGGGGTTTCTCAGACTGGAGTGTAACCGAAAGACCCAGCCCATCACGGTCTTTATTCATCAGTCGGAGGAAGAATTCCCCGCTAGGACCGAGATGCCGGCGGACGAACAGGGGAATCTTTTGCTGGACCGGGAATTCTTAAGGACGGTGCGGGAAAAGCTCGACGGGTTCAAAGTCTCGTCAGTCTACCTGATCGGGGAGGATTTCTCGGAGGAGTGGCTGAAAGAATCCCTGAAGTTTCTTTGCGAGGGCAGGAGGATCTTTCTGGGGAACAACTTATTCAGCAAGGGCGCCTGCTATGGGCTGCTGGAGCGCTTTTCGCCCGGGGAAAATACCGGTAAATATGTTTTTCTGGGAAATGATAAGCTGAAGAGCAATATTGGAATGAAGGTCATGCAGCGAGGGCAGGAGACTTATCTGGCGCTTCTGGACGCGGGGAACGACTGGAAGAAGGCGGAGACCTCCTGGGAGTTTTATCTTCGGGAGGAAAAAAAGGTGGAGATCACCGTTACCTCCCTCAGCAGCGGAAGAAAGTGGAAAGTCCCCATCATGCTGGAACAGCTTCCGGGCGACATTGCCAGGATCCGGATGTCGCTTTACATGAAAGAAGAGAATCTTTTGGAGGCGGAGTTCGAAGACCTTGGCTTTGGGGAGTTTCGTCCCGCCGAAAACAGGCGCTGGACGCAGGAGATCATAATCAGTTAGGAGGCTTGTGATGCCGGGGTATTTGTGTGTGGGAGAGTATTCCTCCATCCCCTATCTGATCCAGGGGCTGGAAATCCAGGTGTACTGCATGGAGGAACTGTGCTACGGAATCAAGGAAAATGCGTTTTTGCTGGACAATACGCTGATGAACGACGCTCTGATCGGCTGGATCCGGGAACAGTGCGGCCTGGATGAGCTTGCGGATTCCCTGTATTCCATGGTCCACAGGCAGGGGACATTAAGCATGTTTGTATCGGCGATTCTTCAGTATGTGGGGCTTTATGATGAGGACACCATCCGGCAGGTAGAACAGACTCTGCGGAAAGGGGCCGGGCTCTCCAATCTGGAAAAACGCAAGGAACAGGTGGACTACCTTGTAAAAAAGAAAAAATATACGGCCGCCCTCCGGGGATATGACAGCCTGCTTCTCAGGTGGGAAGAGTTTGCCGGGATGGGACGGGAGCTGCCGGGGGAAGGGATCCGGGCGGATATTCTGCACAATAAGGGCGTGGCTTACTGCAGATTGATGTTGTATGGACAGGCCCAGGAATGTTTTCTGGAAGCCTATCGGGCCGGCGGGAATGAGGAAGAGTATCTCTGCTATCTGGGTGCAAAACGGATGGAACTGTCTGAGAACCAGTACATTGCCTTTGCGGCCGGTGAACTGGAGCATTACGAGCTGACGCTGGAGCTGGAGCAGCGCATGCAGGAACTCCGCAGGGATTTTGCAGTGCAGCCGGAAAAGCTGATGCTGCGGCAGAGAAGCGAGTGGAGAGAGGGCAGCGGGAAACAGCGCTATTATGAAGAGAGCGGTCTTCTCTGCAGGTCGCTGAAGGATGCCTATCGGATCTGTGTCAACGAATAAAAGGGAATGTCATGGGATTTTGGAATCGAGTGTTTGGTAAAAAAAAGAAGACGGCGGCGGATCCGGCGGATTGGGAACAGCTGGTTTACCTCACGGACGGCGTGAATTTCAATGACCGAAGCCAGAGGAACCGGTATGTGACCGGGTGCCTGGAGCAGATTGCGGAGGCAGACCGGGAGACGGAGAAACTGAAGGGGGAGTATGCCCTGGTCACGGACTATCTCTCCGATATGGAGGAGATCGAGGCACTTCCCGAACAGGAGAAAAAACAGCTGGAACAGAATGCCCGGATGATCAGGACCCTGGAGGGGGAGATAGAGGGGTATCTGGAAAGAAAAAGAAAGATGACCGATCAGGAGTATCATACCCTTCGCAGTCAGGAACAGACCGTGGAGGAGGGGATCGAAAAACTCCGGGAGGCGGAGCAGTACTCCGGCCTGATCCGTCAGGATCTGAAAAAACTGGATGTGGAGAGGCAGGCCCACGCCTTTCGGGAGCAGGAACTGGAGGGCATGTGCGGGAACTACCGGGGCATGGCGGTTATCTTTCTGGCGGCCCTGGCGATCTGCCTTGTGCTCCTGGCGGTGCTGCAGTTTGGCCTTCACATGAATACGTATGTCGGATATTTTGTGGCGGTGATGTCCGGGGCCATAGCGGTGACGTTTGTCTGCGTGAAGTATTTGGACGCTCAGAAGGAGCTGGGGGGGATCCAACGTGCCATCAGCAAGCTGATCCAGCTGCAGAACACGGTCAAGATCCGCTATGTGAACAACACAAACTTACTGGAATATCTCCGCATGAAGTACAACACGGATTCCTCGGAAAAGCTGGCCGGACTCTGGGAGATTTATCAGCAGGAAAAAGAGGTCAGGAAGCAGTTTGCGGAGGCCCAGTCCAAGGTTGAATATTATCAGGACAGGCTGGAGGAACAGCTGAGGCGCTGCCGTCTGAAGGATCCGGGGAGATGGGTGCGGCAGACGGCGGCCCTGCTGGATCCCAGAGAGATGGTAGAGATCCGGCATGATCTGATCCAGCGCCGTCAGGCGCTTCGGAAACAGATGGATTACAACAAGAGCGCGGCGGAGGAAGCGCATCAGCAGGTCCTTGAGATTTCCCGCCAATATCCGGAATACAGCGGTGAAATTTTGGATATGGTGGAGAAATACCAGCGGGAATCCGAGCGAATATCGTGAATTTTTCTATTGCAATTTATTGAAAATACCTTTAGCATATTAAGTGTAGCGGTCCAGCAGGCCGCCGTGTTCACAAAAAACCTAATCAGCATGGCAATCCACTATAAGAGAGCGAGGTAGCTTAACATGAGTGTGCAGGAGTTGAAACCCATCAAAGAGGGAAAGGTCCGGGAGATCTACGACAACGGCGACAGCCTGATCATGGTGGCCACGGACCGGATCAGCTGTTTCGACGTGATCCTTCATAACACCGTTGCAAAGAAGGGAACCGTACTGACGCAGCTTTCCAAATTCTGGTTCGACATGACCAGGGACATCATTCCCAACCACATGATCTCCGTGGATGTGAAGGACATGCCGGAGTTCTTTCAGCAGCCCAGGTTTGACGGCAACAGCATGATGTGCAGAAAGCTGAACATGCTTCCCGTGGAGTGCATTGTCCGCGGCTATATCACCGGGAGCGGCTGGGCCAGCTATGTGAAGGACGGCACGGTCTGCGGCATCCGCCTTCCGGAGGGTTTGAAGGAGTCGGACAAGCTGCCGGAGCCCATCTATACCCCTTCCACCAAGGCCGAGATCGGCGATCACGACGAGAACATCTCCTACGAGGCCAGCGTGGACTATCTGGAGAAGCGCTTCCCCGGAAAGGGAGAGGAGTACGCTTCCAAGCTCAGGGACTACACCATAGCTCTGTATAAAAAGTGCGCGGATTACGCGCTGACGAGAGGCATCATCATCGCGGACACGAAGTTTGAGTTCGGTCTGGACGAGGAGGGGAACATCGTTCTCGGCGACGAGATGCTGACCCCCGACAGTTCCAGGTTCTGGCCGGCGGAGGGGTATGAACCAGGCCACGCACAGCCCTCTTTCGACAAGCAGTTCGCCAGGGACTGGCTGAAGGCCAATGAGCACGACTGGACCCTGCCGGAAGAGGTGGTTCAGAAGACCATAGACAAGTACCTGCAGGGGTATGAGCTCCTGACGGGGAAAAAGCTGCAGTAAAAAATAATGGCCCGGGGCGCGAAAAGCGCCTTGGGCTTTAGGCGTCTTATATATGGAAAATGTCTGCGGCAATGGGGCCGCGCTGATCCGGCGGCCCCATTCTGCCCAGGGCTGTCCGGATGCCCCCGCAGGATATGCGGGAGGCGGAAAGGACGGAAGAGATGACAGACGGAATTTTTGTGCAGGAAGACCTTCAGGACAAGCTCAGGGAGGAGTGCGGCGTGTTCGGAGCCTATGATTTCAGCGGCGGGGACGTGGCATCCACGATTTATTACGGCCTTCTGGCCCTGCAGCACAGGGGCCAGGAGAGCTGCGGAATCGCGGTCAGCGACACTTCGGGACCCAAGGGAAAGGCTCTGGCGTACAAGGATATGGGCCTGGTCAACGAGGCGTTTGCCCCGGAACACCTGGAAAAGCTGAAGGGGGATATCGGCGTGGGGCATGTGCGGTATTCCACCGCGGGAAGTTCCACCCGGGAGAACGCCCAGCCCCTGGTCCTGAACTATGTGAAAGGGATCCTGGGCCTCGCCCACAACGGCAACCTGGTCAACGCGCCTCAGCTCCGGGAGGAACTTGCCTATACCGGCGCCATCTTTCAGACCACCATCGACTCGGAGGTGATCGCCTACCACATCGCCCGGGAGAGGCTGAACGTGGGAAGCGTGGAGGAGGCGGTGGGACGGGCCATGGATAAGATCCGGGGGGCCTATTCCCTGGCGGTCATGTCGCCCAGGAAACTCATCGGCGCCAGGGACCCCTACGGTTTCCGGCCCCTGTGCATCGGGAAGCGGGGCAACATGTATTTTCTGTCCAGCGAGAGCTGTGCCCTGGATACGATCGGAGCGGAGTTCATCCGGGACGTCAGGCCCGGGGAGATCGTGACGATCTCTCCGGAAAAGGGGATCGAGTCCGACATGAGCCACGCCCTGAAGAAAGAAGACGAGGGGCGCTGCGTCTTTGAATACATTTATTTCGCCCGGCCGGACAGCATCATCGACGGCGTCAGCGTGTACCATTCCCGGATCCTGGCAGGAAAGTATCTGGCCATGGATTCCCCGGTGGACGCGGATCTCGTGGTGGGGGTCCCGGAGTCCGGAAACTGCGCCGCCATGGGATATTCCATGCAGTCGGGGATTCCCTACGGGATCGCCTTTATGAAAAACGCCTATGTGGGGCGTACTTTCATCAAGCCGAAACAGAAGAACCGGGAGAGCAGCGTTCAGGTGAAGCTGAATCCCATCCGGGAGGCGGTGGAGGGAAAGCGCGTGATCATGATCGACGACTCCATTGTCAGGGGGACCACCTCGGACCGCATCGTGAGGATGCTCCGGGAGGCCGGGGCAAAGGAGGTCCACATGAGGGTCAGTTCGCCGCCCTTCCTCTGGCCCTGTTATTTCGGGACGGACGTTCCGGGCCGGGAGCAGCTGATCGCCTGCGGCCGCACGGTGGAGCAGATCCGGGAGATCATCGGCAGCGACAGCCTGGCCTACCTCCGGGAAGAACGGCTGGAGCAGATCGCCGGGGGCCTGGGAATCTGCCGGGGATGCTTTACCGGAAAATATCCCATGGAACCGCCAAAGACCGATATCCGCGGAGAATATGAGCGCTGACCGCATCGGTCAACATAATAGAAAAACAGGGAGAGTATCCCGGATAAAAAGGAGAATACGATGAGCACAGACAAGTATCAGAGCCCTTTATCGGAGCGTTACGCCAGCAAGGAGATGCAGTATATCTTCTCCCCGGACATGAAGTACAAGACCTGGAGGAAACTCTGGATTGCCCTGGCGGAGACGGAGAAGGAACTGGGACTCTCCCAGAACGGAAAGCCCGTCATCACCCAGGAGCAGATCGACGAGCTGAAGGCCCACGCGGAGGACATCAATTACGAGGTGGCGAAGGAGCGGGAGCGTCTGGTGCGGCACGACGTGATGAGTCATGTGTACGCTTACGGGCAGCAGTGCCCTAAGGCGGCGGGCATCATCCACCTGGGGGCCACGTCCTGCTATGTGGGGGACAACACGGATATCATCGTGATGAGCGAGGCCCTGAAGCTGGTCCGCAGGAAGCTGATCAATGTGATGAAGGAGCTGGCGGATTTTGCGGAGGAATTCAAGGCCCAGCCCACGCTGGCCTTCACTCATTTCCAGCCGGCCCAGCCCACCACCGTGGGAAAGCGGGCGACCCTCTGGCTGCAGGAGTTTTACATGGATCTGGAGGATCTGGATTATGTCGCCTCTACATTAAAGCTGCTGGGGTCCAAGGGAACCACCGGCACCCAGGCGTCTTTCCTGGAACTCTTTGACGGGGATCAGGAGACCATTGACAAGATTGACCCCATGATCGCGGAAAAGATGGGCTTCAAGGAGTGCTATCCCGTGTCCGGCCAGACCTATTCCCGGAAAGTGGACACCCGGGTGGTTAACGTATTGGCGGGCATCGCGGCCAGCGCCCACAAGATGAGCAACGACATTCGGCTGCTCCAACATCTGAAAGAAGTGGAGGAACCCTTTGAGAAGAACCAGATCGGGTCCTCCGCCATGGCTTATAAGAGAAATCCCATGCGGTGCGAGCGGATCGCCTCCCTCTCCCGGTTTGTCATGGTAGACGCGCTGAATCCCGCCATTACCTCCGCTACCCAGTGGTTTGAGAGGACTCTGGACGACTCCGCGAACAAGCGGCTCTCCATCCCGGAAGGGTTCCTGGCCATCGACGGCATCCTGGACCTGTGCCTGAACGTGGTGGACGGCCTGGTGGTCTATCCGAAGGTGATCGAAAAACGGCTCCGCAGCGAGCTGCCCTTTATGGCTACCGAGAATATCATGATGGACGCGGTAAAGAGGGGCGGAAACCGCCAGGAACTGCACGAGCGCATCCGCGAGCTCTCCATGAAGGCGGGGCAGAACGTCAAGGAAAAAGGTCTGGACAACAATCTGCTGGAGCTGATCGCAGCGGATCCCGCTTTCGGCATGTCCCTGGAGGATCTGCAGAAGTGCATGGATCCCGCCCGTTATGTGGGCCGTTCCGTGGAGCAGGTGGACGCTTTCCTGAATAAAGTGATCCGGCCTATCCTGGATGCCAACAGTGATATCCTTGGGATCAAGGCGGAGATCAACGTCTGAAAAGGGACGAATTTGAGAATATTTAGTCTTTCAGGCGGAATGGCAGGACTGATCTCCGGGTATGGGCTGCGGAGGCAGGACAGGGTACTTTCAGGTCTGGAGCTCTGGCGGCAGGACGAGGCGTATCCCAGCCGGGAGTTCCTGTGGAAGGAGGGGCATATCCCCAGTCGGGAGCCTAGCGGGATTCGCCTGAGGGACAAAAAAATAGAAATCTGACAGAGACAAAGCGAGGAAGATGAGACATGGGTGGATTTTTTGGAGTAGCGGCGAAGGAAGACTGCACATTTGACCTGTTTTTCGGCACGGATTATCACTCCCATCTGGGAACCCGCCGCGCCGGCATGGTGGTGTATGGAAAGAGAGGATTTGACAGGGCGATCCACAATATCGAGAACGCCCCCTTCCGGACGAAATTCGATAAGGACGTAAACAGTATGGAGGGAAATCTGGGCATCGGCTGTATCTCCGACTACGAGCCCCAGCCCCTTCTCATGCGCTCCCATCACGGGACCTACGCCATCACCACAGTGGGAAAGATCAACAATACCGAAGAGCTGACGAAGATGATCTTCGACAACGGCAATTCCCACTTCATGGAGATGAGCAGCGGCGATATCAACGCCACGGAGCTGGTGGCGGCCCTGATCAATCAGAAGGACAACCTGGTGGAGGGGATACGCTTTGCCCAGGAGAAGATAGACGGTTCCATGACGATCCTGATACTGACGCCGCTGGGGATCTACGCGGCCAGGGACCGGCTGGGGAGGACGCCGGTGGCCATCGGCAAAAAGGAGGACGCCTACTGCGCCGCCTTTGAGAGTTTTTCCTACCTGAACCTGGGATATACGCCGGTGAGGGAGCTGGGTCCCGGGGAGATTGTCGTGCTCACTCCCGAGGGGGTGCAGACCCTTGTGAAGCCCGGGGAGAAGATGAAAATTTGTACGTTCCTGTGGATCTATTACGGCTATCCCTCGTCTTCCTATGAGGGGATCAGCGTGGAGGAGATGCGGTACAAATGCGGCGCGGCCCTGGCGAAGCGGGACCATGTGAAGCCGGATATCGTGGCGGGCGTCCCGGACTCCGGAACGGCTCACGCCATCGGATACGCGAATGAGTCCGGGATTCCTTTTTCCCGGCCCTTCATTAAATACACTCCGACCTGGCCCCGGTCCTTCATGCCCACCATGCAGAACCAGAGGAACCTGATCGCGAAGATGAAGCTGATCCCCGTACACGACCTGATCCAGGACAAGAGCCTGCTTCTGATCGACGATTCCATCGTCCGGGGGACCCAGCTCAGGGAGACCACGGAATTTTTGTACCAGAGCGGTGCAAAAGAGGTTCACATCCGCCCGGCGTGCCCGCCCCTTCTGTTCGGCTGTAAGTACCTGAATTTCTCCCGCTCCACCTCCGAGATGGAGCTGATCGCAAGGCGCGTCCTGAACGACATGAAACAGGAAGGGCTGAAGATGGATCTGAAGAAATATGTGGATCCCAACACTGACGAGTATAACGACATGGTGGCGCGGATCGGAAAGCAGCTGAACTTTACCACCCTGCGCTATCACAGGCTGGACGACATGATTGAGTCCGTGGGAATCGACAAGGACAAACTCTGCACCTACTGCTGGGACGGGAGAGAGTAAGAGCGGCTGATCGAACTGACGTGATATAATATTGACTTATAAAATCTATAAAATATATTGATTTCACTTATGATAAATAGTATGCTATACTTATCCTTACAAGAGTAAATCAAGCGTATCTGCTTGTCATTCAAAACGGAGGGTATTATGGTAAAAGCGGTAGTTGGCGCCAACTGGGGCGACGAGGGAAAAGGAAAGATCACGGATATGATGGCGGAGAAGGCGGATATCATCGTCCGCTTTCAGGGCGGTGCGAACGCGGGGCACACCATTGTGAACTGTTACGGTAAATTTGCGCTGCACACTCTGCCGTCCGGCGTGTTTTACAGCCACACCACAAGCGTGATCGGCAACGGGGTTGCGCTGAACATTCCCGTGCTGTTTAAGGAAATCCAGTCCATAGTGGACCGGAACGTCCCCATGCCTAAGATCCTGGTTTCCGACAGGGCCCAGATCGTCATGCCCTATCATATTCTGCTGGATCAGTACGAGGAGGAGAGGCTGGGAGGAAAATCCTTCGGCTCCACGAAGACGGGAATCGCCCCCTTCTATTCCGACAAGTACGCCAAGATTGGCTTCCAGGTGAGCGAGCTCTTTGACGAGGAGACGCTGGAGGAGAAGGTAAAACGGGTGTGTGAGATCAAGAACGTCCTGATGAAGCACCTGTATAACAAGCCGGAGCTGGATCCCGGAGAACTCCTGGATACCCTGCATGATTATAGAACAATGATCGAGCCCTATGTCTGCGACGTGTCCTCCTTCCTGGATCAGGCGATCAAAGACGGAAAGACCATCCTTTTGGAGGGACAGCTCGGGACGCTGAAGGATCCGGATCACGGCATCTATCCCATGGTGACCTCATCCTCTACGCTGGCCGCTTACGGCGCTATCGGCGCGGGCATCCCGCCTTATGAGATCAAGGAAGTGATCACCGTCTGCAAGGCCTATTCTTCCGCGGTAGGCGCGGGGGCGTTCGTGTCGGAAATTTTCGGAGACGAGGCGGAGGAGCTTCGGAGACGGGGCGGCGACGGGGGAGAGTACGGCGCTACCACCGGGCGGCCGAGACGCATGGGCTGGTTTGACTGTGTGGCCTCGAAGTATGGCTGCCGCCTGCAGGGGACTACGGACGTGGCCTTTACGGTGCTGGATGTGTTGGGCTACCTGGATGAGATCCCCGTCTGTGTGGGCTATGAGATCGACGGGGAAGTGACCACGGAGTTCCCTGTGACCTGGAAACTGGAGAAGGCGACTCCCGTCCTGAAAAAACTTCCCGGCTGGAAGTGCGATATCCGCGGCATTAAGAATTATGAGGAACTGCCGGAAAACTGCCGTAGATATATTGAATTTATCGAGGGGCAGATCGGGTATCCCATCACCATGGTCAGCAACGGCCCTGGAAGGCAGGATATCATTTATCGCAAGAGCGCTCTGAAGAAATAAGACGGAAGGTTTTGAACCCCTTCGCAGACACGGCGGAGGGGTTCTTTGCATAAGAGAAGGACAAAGAGAGAAGGGCAAAGGGAAAAAAACAAAGAGGGAAGGACAAAGAGAGAAAAACAAAGGGAGAAAACCAAAGAGAGAAGGACAAAGAGGAGGGGGAAGCGGGGAAAGTATGGTGACCGCAAATCTAGAATACTACAAGGTGTTTTATTATGCCGCCAGGTCCGGCAGTGTGACAAAGGCCGCGGAGATGCTGAACATCTCTCAGCCGGCGGCGAGCCAGTCCTTGAAACAGCTGGAAAACCTTCTGGGCGTGGAACTGTTCCACCGGGTCAGCAAGGGGATCCGTCTGACGAGCGCGGGAGAGATCCTGTATGCCGATATCAGCAAGGGCTATGAACTGATAGAGGGCGGGGAGGAGAAGATCCGGAGGCTGAAAAATCTGGAGCTTGGCGAGGTGAGGATCGGCGCCAGCGATATGACGCTGCAGTATTATCTGCTCCCCTATCTGGAAAGGTTCCATGAGAGATATCCCGCTATTAAAGTAAATGTGACCAACGCGCCTACCCCGGAGACCTTGGACATCCTGGAGGCGGGAAAGATCGATTTCGGTGTTGTCAGCAGTCCTTTTGAGAATGGGGAGGATCTGGACGTCAGGGAGGTGCGGGAGATAGAGGATATCTTCATCGCCGGCCGGAGATTTACCTCCTGCAAGAACAAGACCCTGGATCTGCAGGCGCTGAAAAATCTGCCCATGATCTTCCTGGAGGGAAATACCAGTACCCGGACATATATGGACGGTTTCCTGAGGCGGAACGGCGTGGATCTCAGACCGGAGTTTGAGCTAGCCACCAGCGATATGATCGTGCAGTTCGTCCTGCGGAACCTGGGAGTGGGGTGCGTGGTGCGGGATTTTGCGAAAGAGGCGCTGGAGAGCGGTCAGATCTTTGAGCTCCGCTTCAACAAGCTCATACCGAAGCGGAGGATCTGCCTGGTGAGAAGTAAAAAGCTTCCCCTGTCCGCGGCTGCCGAGAAATTGCTGAAGATCATGGAGCCCGGCGGTCAGGAAGGGACAGGGGCGAAAGGAGAAAAAAATGATCCGGAATATTATCTTTGACATTGGAAATGTGCTGACGGACTTTCGCTGGAAGGAATTTCTGGAGGAAAAAGGGTTTTTCGGGGAAAAACTGGAGAGGATCGCCCGGGCATCCGTGTTGAGTCCTGTCTGGGCGGAGCTGGACAGGGGGAAGTGGACTTTTGAGCAGGTCTTGGAAGGCTTTGTGCGCAACGATCCGGAGATGGAAGAGGAATTTCACAGGGCTTACGACGATATGAGCGGGATCGTGGTGATCCGAGATTACGCGGTGGAGTGGGTCAGGGAACTGAAAAAGAAGGGCTTCGGGGTTTACTATCTCTCCAATTTTTCCGAGAAGATCGAGAGCGAGTGCCGGGACGGGCTGGCGTTTCTCCCGGAGATGGACGGCGGGATCCTTTCCCACCGGGATAAGCTGATCAAGCCGGACCCAGCAATCTATGCGCTGCTTCTGGAACGCTTCGGCCTGAGGGCGGAGGAATGTGTTTTCCTGGACGATACCCCCGTGAATATCGAGGCCGGGCGGAAGCTGGGCATTCAGGGGATCGTCTTTCAGACCAGGGAGCAGGCGGTTCGGGAGCTGCGGGAAATGGGGCTGGAGGTATAAAGGAGCTGAATCTGCCCGCTGCAGTTTACTGGGGGCAGCGCGGCTGCATGATCCTGCAGGCATACATACGCGGAACTGCTGCTCCGACAGGAGAAAAAACGTGTGGAGCGGCGGTTTTCGAAAAACGGCTGCAGGAAAGTCGGGACAGAGTTTATTTTCAGGATTTCCCGGCATCCGGGTCTGCGGTATCTGACTTCCCGGCTTCCAAAACTTTGTCTTCGGGCTTTTCGGTTTCCTGCTCCCGGCGGTCTTTCGGTTCTACGCTGGCGATGGTGCGCCGGCCCGTCAGGACCCCGTACATCCAGGTGTAGATCCAGATCAGCAGGGGGATCACTACCGTGCCGATGAGACAGAGCAGGAACCACCTGCCCGAAGAGCTTTTGTCAAAGATGGCGGCGATCAGCGTGATCAGGTACAGCGCGCCTAAGAGAATGACGCCCAGCAGGGCGGCGATTCGTTTGTACCTGGGGGCTGCAGGCCGGACTGTCTCTGCACGATCCGGCCTGGTTTCCGACGGACGCTGTTTTTCACCATCTTTTTTTTCTATCGTGTTCTGATCTGACATAGTTTGTCCTTTCTCCGTATGAAAACTGATTTCCCGTTCACGGCTTGGGACGGAAGCCCGGGCGGCGTTGTCTATTGGGGCTCCTCCGGGCGGGAAGAAGAACCTGAGCCCGGTTCCGAAAACAGAGTTTCCAGCAGTTCCTCCGGCGTCAGAGCCCGTATCTCGTCGGCGTCCGGAAAAGTTTCCTTATTCCAGCGCATCTGTCCGGAATCCTGAAGGTAAGCTGTCTTCGCCCGGCAGTCGGGGAACCGCTGAAACCATTCGGGACAGCGGGCGGACAGATATTCTTCCGCCAGGGATACCGCCTGGGAAGCAGGGACGCTTTCCGAAAAATCCCCCGGCACAGGGGTTCCGCAGAGACGCACCCCCGGCGGGCTGGAGTGGAGCAGCAGGACGCTGCCGTCCTCACAGGTCCCCAGACAGATCCATACATGTCCCTTCATGCTCATGATATCTCCGGCGAGCCAGTCCTTCACCTGGGACGCGGGGGAGAAATCCCCCCAGCCAAACCCGGCGTAAAGCTCCGCAGTATCGGTGGACTTGAAGACGTATCCCTCCCCGCCGTCTTCGGTTTCCATAGTGTTGTAAACCGTCCAGCCCACATAGCCGGAGCAGTCCAGCCCGTCGTGGATCTGATAGCGCGTCTGCCGGTAATCATAGTCCTTTGTCTGAAGATCGGCAAAGGTCTTCCACTGGGGGCTGACGCCCAAAGATACCGCCTCCTCCCCCGCGCCGGTATCCTCCTCGTTCCATCCCCCGCCCCAGACGTACATGGTATTTCCAAGGGGTAAAAGAGCGGTGCGGAGAAAGTTTTCGAGCGTTCTCACGCCGGGAGCGGGCAGGACAGTACCGGCGGATTCGCGCGGGTTTTCTTTCTCAGAAACGTTCCTATCGTTAGAAGCGATCATATTGGCATCCTCCACTAAAGTTTCCCCGTTTAAGGAACTGCTTTCGTATTCCGCGGAGCCTTCCGTGTCTTCTATGGGTTCGCCCATCACCGCCGGGGCGTCCATCTGCTCCCGGATGGGTTCGCCCGTCACCGCCGGGAAACCTGCCTGCTCCCGAAGGGGGCCGTCTGCCGCCAGGAATTGCTCCCGGCTCCCGCTTCCAAAGTCTCCCCCGCAGCCCGGGGCAAGCAGCAGGAGTCCGGAAAATGCCGGCAGGAGGACGATCCATAAGCCTTTTTGCAGGAACTTAGGAACATATTTATGCTTCAGGTTTTTCAAAAATCGTTTTTTCATCATTTGCCTCGCCGTCTCTTTCATTATATGCTATATCGACGGAAAACTGCAAGCCTTTCCCGATCAGTTTTCGGGTTGGTTCAGTTCCCTGGCAGCTGGATTTCCGGTCAATTCAGTTACCTGACGACCGGTTCCCGGCCAGATTCCGGCTAGCCGGATTTCAGGCCGGTTCAGTTCCCTGGCGGCCGGTTTCGGGTAGCCCGGGTAGTTTACGGGTAATGGTTTATCCGAAGGTACTGTTTTGAGATCATAGTTAAATGCAAAGCGTTGGAAAGCATGATCGCACGGCTTTGTGCGCGGTACGGACAAGCAGTTATGTCAGATCGGGACAGGGGCAAAAAGTTGTTATTGATTTAGCAGGGATTTTGTTATATAATCTACACATGTAATCAGAATCAGGCGGGCCGGAGCGGCCTGTAAACAGCAAGGATGGTAGAAAAATGGCACTGTTAGAGAAATGGCATAAGATAGCGTACGATGAAAAGGTTGGGAAACAGGAGCTTCAGCGGATCTGGGGAGTGTACTTTAAGCGCGAACAGATGATCTATGAGCAGCTCTTGAAGAATCCGGATGAGGTTGTGAGGGGAACGGTGAAGGAGCTTGCCGAGAAGTTCCAGGTGGATGTCATGACCATGACCGGCTTCCTGGACGGGATCAACGACAGCCTGATCGAGAAGAACCCCATCGAGGAGATGGAGGAGGATACCGAGGTCAATCTGGGATTCGACAAGGCTCTGCTGTATAAGAATATGGTGGCGGCTGACGCGGAATGGCTCTACAACCTGGAGGAGTGGAAGTCCATCTTTGACGAGGAGACCTTAAAGAGGCTCTATAAGGAGCAGAAATCCTCCACCACGGTTATCAAGGGAGCAAAGGTTTATCCAAACGATCCCTGCCCCTGCGGATCCGGAAAGAAATATAAGAAGTGCTGCGGTAAAAAGTAGAACTCCATGGAGATACAGAGCTTTTCCCTTAGGGGAGAGGCTCCTTCTTTCTTATATGAATATCGGCGGCCGGTTCAGAGCGAGAAAAACTGTTGGAACAAAAATTATCCGGAAAGATAAACTTTCTGGACAAAAAACAGCATAGGAGAATATAATATGAAAAAACTGGAAGAATATGTGAGAAGCATCCCTGATTTTCCTGAAAAGGGGATTATTTTCCGCGATGTGACCAGCGTGCTTCAGGATGCGGACGGACTTCACATGGCGATCGATACCATGCAGGACCTGGTGAAGGATCTGGAGTACGACGTGGTGGCGGGCCCGGAGTCCAGAGGATTTATCTTCGGCACTCCCATTGCCTACAACAATCATAAGCCCTTTGTCCTGATCCGCAAGAAGGGAAAACTTCCCTGTGAGACGGTCAGCGTGGATTACGATCTGGAGTACGGCAAGGCCACCATCGAGATGCATAAGGACAGTATCAAACCCGGGCAGAAGGTTCTGATCGTGGACGACCTGATCGCTACCGGAGGAACTACCGAGGCCATGATCCGGCTGATCGAGAGCCTTGGAGGCGAAGTGGCCGGCGTAGTCGTCCTGATGGAGCTGGCAGGGCTGAAGGGACGGGAGAGGATCGCCGGATACCGGTTGGATTCCGCCATCGTTTATCCGGGAAAATAAGGGCTGAAAGAGCCGCACATTTTTTCATAGGGGCTGATGGGTTATGACAGAAGAAAAGAGTGATGTCAGATACAACGATGAGAACATCGTCAAACCGCAGGAATTTGCGGCTCCTGAGGAATTGTACCAGGAGCTTATTTCCCGTGTGAAAAAATACCATCCCAGCGATGATATTTCCATGATCGCCAAGGCGTACGATGTCGCGAGGAAAGCTCATGAGGGGCAGTTTCGCAAGTCCGGGGAGCCCTATATCATCCATCCCCTGAACGTGGCCATCATCCTGGCGGAGCTGGAACTGGATAAGGAGACCATCGTGGCGGGGCTCCTTCACGACGTGGTGGAGGACACCGTGATGACCCAGGAGGATCTGGAGCGGGAGTTTGGCTCCGACGTGGCCCTTCTGGTGGACGGTGTGACAAAGCTGGAGAAGATCCCGCTGAGTTCCGAGGTGGACCAGTCCGAGGCGAAACTGGAGATGCAGGCGGAAAATCTGAGAAAAATGTTTCTCGCCATGGCAAAGGATATCCGTGTCATTCTGATCAAGCTGGCGGACCGGCTGCACAATATGCGGACGCTTCAGTATCAGAAACAGGAGAGCCAGCAGCGCATTGCCAGGGAGACCCAGGAGATTTACTGTCCCATCGCCCAGAGACTGGGCATCAGCAAGGTGAAGGTGGAGCTGGACGATCTCTCCCTGAAATACCTGGAGCCGGAGGTCTACAAGGATCTGGTGAACCAGATCGCCATGAAAAAAAGCGTCCGGGAGCAATATATCCAGAGCATTGTGGACGAAGTGAAAGCGATCGTGGCCAACACCGGTATTCAGGCGAAGGTGGACGGCCGGGTAAAGCACTTCTTCAGCATCTATAAAAAGATGAAGAACCAGAACAAGACCATCGACCAGATCTATGATCTGTTTGCGGTCCGGATCATCGTGGATACCGTGAAGGACTGTTACGCCGTCCTGGGGGAGATTCACGCCCATTACAAGCCGATCCCCGGCCGCTTTAAGGACTATATTGCCATGCCGAAGGCAAATATGTACCAATCCCTTCACACCACCCTGATCGGCACCAGCGGCCAGCCCTTCGAGGTCCAGATCCGCACCTTTGAGATGCACAAGGCTGCGGAGTATGGCATTGCGGCCCATTGGAAATACAAGGAGGCATCCGACGGAAAAAAGGTGGAGGGCCAGGAGGAGGAAAAGCTTGTCTGGCTCCGCCAGATTCTGGAGTGGCAGCAGGACATGTCCGACAACAGGGAGTTCATGAGCCTTCTCAAGAACGATCTGGACCTCTTTTCCGACCATGTCTACTGTTTTACGCCTACCGGAGAAGTGAAGAACCTTCCCGCGGGCTCTACGCCCATTGATTTTGCCTACAGCATCCACTCCGCCGTCGGCAACAAGATGGTGGGGGCCAGGGTAAACGGAAAGCTGGTCACCATAGATTATCAGATCAAGAACGGGGACAGGATCGAGATCATCACTTCCGGTAACTCCAAGGGCCCCAGCCGGGACTGGCTGAACATCGTGAAAAGCACCCAGGCAAAGAATAAGATCAACCAGTGGTTTAAGAATGAGGTCAAGGAAGACAATATCCTCAAGGGCAAGGATCTCCTGAACAATTACTGCAAGGCGAAATCCATCAATATCGTGAGCCTTCTCTCCGCGGAATACATGGATGCCATCATGCACAAATACGGGTTCAAGGACTGGGACAGCGTGCTGGCGGCCATCGGGCACGGCGCTTTAAAAGAAGGCCAGGTGATCGGCAGGCTGCAGGAAATGTACGACAGGGACCACAGGAGGGAACTGACCAACGAAGAGGTCCTGGCCGGCATAGCGGAAGCGGGACAGAACAGCGGCAGACCGGCCCGTATCAGGTCCAGAAACGGCATTTTGGTGAAAGGGATCGGGGATCTCTCCGTGAGGTTTTCCAAGTGTTGTTCCCCTGTGCCGGGAGATGAGATCGTAGGCTTTGTGACCAGGGGAAGGGGCATCAGCATCCACCGGACGGACTGCGTGAATATCCTGTCCCTTCCGGAGGATGAACGGGACCGGCTGATGGACGCGGAGTGGCAGACGGACGAAGAACAGCCCCAGGAGAGTTATGACGCGGAGCTGATGATCTACGCGAATGATCGAAGCGGTCTGCTTGCGGATATCTCTAAGGCATTTACAGAGAAGAATATCAATATTCTCTCCCTGAACACCAGGACCAGCAAGCAGGGGCTTGTGACCATGCAGACGTCTTTTGAGATCAGCGGGCGGGAAGCTCTGGCGAAGATCACGGAGAAGATCCAGGGGATCGAAAGCGTTATCAGTGTGGAGAGGAAGCCGCATTGACGGACGGGCAGGCCGGGATGGGATAAGGAAATTTGGGAAACGCGGCCCGGAAAGAGGAAAATATTTGCGAAGCGAAAGGTTTGGACAGCAATATGAGTGAGCTTAAGATCGGCCGGATCGTGCTGGGCAGCTGCAGCACAAACACATATTTTCTCTATAGGGAGGGCGACAGACGGGCCATTGTGGTGGATCCAGCGGATCAGGGCACGAAGATCTACGCCTCCCTTTTTAAGAACGACTTTACTGTGGAGGCCATTCTTCTGACCCACGGGCACTTTGACCATATCCTCGGGGTGTCCGCGCTGAAGGGCGCAGTGAACCGGGCCCGGAAGGAGAAGGGACTGGGGCCCATTCAGGTATACGCGCTGGATCAGGAGAGAGAGATCCTGCAGGACGCGGCCAAAAACCTCTCCGGTGCGTGGGGAGGGGATCCCTGTACCTTGGAGGCCGATGTGTATCTGAAGGACGGGGACGAGCGGACCATCGCGGATATGTGCTTTCAGGTGATCGCGACGCCGGGGCATACCGTGGGGGGCTGCTGCTATTATTTCCGGGAGGACGGGATCCTGATCAGCGGCGACACGCTTTTCCAGGAATCTGTGGGTCGCACGGATTTCCCCACAGGCAGCATGAGCACGCTGGTGCGATCCATCCGGGAAAGGCTGTTCTGCCTGCCGGATGAGATCAGGGTTTTCCCGGGACACGGCGGCTCCACGACCATCGGCTTTGAAAGAGAAAACAATCCTTTCTGTGTCTGAACCTGCGGGAATCCGATACAGGATAAAATGGTAACAAGGTGGATAGGGCATGGAAAGATTTTTATTTGTGACCGTCAGCCGCGCCAGCTTTGAGTATGACGTCAACGCCATTGTCAAGGCTTTTTATCCGGACAGGCAGGTCCGGGTGGTGACGGAGGAGAGCGCCGCCCTGCAGAAGGAGTACGACGAGATCCGGCGGACCGCCGGGGCGGAGTATGGGGAGATACACATTGACCTGCAGGATACCGGAGCTTCCATGGAGATGTGTGTGGAGGGGAAAATCCCGGAACTCCGCGGACTTACATACGAATGGCAGCGCCTGCCGGAGAGCGGTTTTGATTATAAGGCGGGTTTTAAGACTTTTCTCTATAAGACGCTGGAAGCTCATACGGGGAAAAGCCTCCCCTGGGGGAACCTCACGGGGATCCGTCCCACGAAGATCGCCTATGGCCTTCTGGAAGAGGGAAAAAGCGGGGAAGAGATCCTGGATGAAATGCGGAAACGGTATTTTGTCAGCCGGGAAAAGGCCCTGCTGAGCGTGGAAATCGCCCAAAGGGAGAGGGAGCTTCTCCGGAATATCCACTATCAGGGCGGTTACAGTCTGTATATCGGGATTCCCTTCTGCCCGACTACCTGTCTGTACTGTTCTTTTACTTCTTTTCCCATATCGGCGTACCGGGACAGGGTGGAAACTTACCTGGACTGCCTGATCCGCGAGATGGAGTATGTGTCCGCAGAGTGCGCGGACAGAATCCTGGATACGGTGTATATCGGCGGGGGGACTCCGACAACCCTGGAGCCGCGGCAGCTGGAACGTCTGCTCTCCCGGCTGCGCGGGCTGTTTGATTTCTCCCAGGTGAAAGAGTTTACCGTGGAGGCCGGAAGGGCGGACAGTATCACGGAGGAAAAACTCCGGGTGCTGAAGGAATACGGCGTCACCCGCATTTCCGTCAATCCCCAGACCATGAAACAGGAGACGCTGGACATCATCGGCAGAAAGGCGTCCGTGGAGCAGGTCATTCAGGCGTACCGACTGGCCCGTCAGACCGGGTTTGACAATATCAACATGGATCTGATCCTGGGACTCCCCGGGGAGACGGCACAGGACGTTCAAAACACCATTGACGCCGTGGCGGAGCTGGCACCGGATTCCCTGACGGTTCACTCCCTTGCGATTAAAAGAGCCTCAAAGCTCAGCCAGTGGGTGCGGGAGCATGGCGTCGAAACCCTGCGAAATACGGACGAAACCATGGCGATCGCGGCGGAGGGTGCGAAAAAGCTGGGGATGGACCCCTATTATCTTTACCGGCAGAAAAATATGTCCGGCAATTTTGAAAACGTGGGGTATGCCCGCCCTGGGAAGTACGGCCTCTACAATATTTTGATCATGGAGGAGAAACAGACCATCGTGGCGCTGGGCGCGGGAAGCATCACAAAAAAGGTTAGCCGGCAGATCGCGGAAGACGGCAGCGAGAGCACATTGATCCAGCGGTGCGAGAATGTAAAGGAGGTCGCCCAATATATCGAGAGGATCGAGGAAATGATCGAGCGGAAACGGGTGTTATTCAGTGGTTAATATTCTCTCACAAGTTGAGCTATAAAAATATGTGTTTTTGAGCTTTTATGGAAAATTATATGGATAGAGAAAAATTAAAGATGCCTGGGAAACAAAGGGAGGGCTGAAAGAACTGTTTGAATTGTATCTTGTACATTAACAGCGGAGGATTGTATTATGTATGATGGACACATTTATTGCAGAGAATATAAGGACTTAAAAGACCAGATTATTGATATATTAAATGGAGAAGTCGAGGAATATGACATTGAGTCATTGACAGACCATATTCAGGAACTGTACGACAACGGGGAAATGTCTTCTTCTCAATATGATGATTTAATGAGGTATGTTCAGGATTTATAAACATCACGGTGATCATAATTGCCTGAGCGTTCCGGTTTCCGATAGCCCGGATGGTGATGGCGCCGCCGGGCAGGTGATTGTATTGGAATGTTTTGGGAAGTTTTGTCAATTTTTTATTGCGGCCTGAAAAAATGTGTGCTATCCTTGAAAGAGCGCAGGTTACTGGAGAGACCCTGATCACAGGGCGCCGAAGGTGTAAAGCCGGCTGAAATAGAAAACAGCGCGTCAGCCGGTCAATCTCTCAGGCAAAAGGACAGGAGAAACAAATGGAAGAATTTTTTCAAAAGGTCGCTGACGTGAACAACGTCGTCAACAATTTCGCATGGGGCTGGTTTGCCCTGGTACTCTTACTGGGAACCGGCCTGATCTGTACCGTGGTCACAAAGTGCTTTCAAATCACTCATCTGAGACACTGGTGGGGAAAGACCATCGGTTCCGTATTCAATAAAAATACCCACGCAAAAGCGGGAAAACAGTCGGGAGCAGTCTCCCAGTTCCAGGCCCTCTGCACCGCCCTGGCGGCAACCATCGGCACCGGCAACATCGCCGGCGTGGCGGCTGCCATCTGCGTCGGAGGCCCCGGCGCGGTATTCTGGATGTGGGTTGCAGCGTTCCTGGGCATGATGACCAACTTTTCTGAAAATGTGCTGGGAATCTATTTCCGGCGGAAGAATAAAGAGGGAGAGTGGTCCGGCGGCGCTATGTATTATCTGCAGGACGGGCTGGGCTCCTACAAGGGCTGCAAGCAGGTCGGCAAGGTTCTCGCCGTGATCTTTTCCATCTTTGCGATCCTTGCCTCCTTCGGCATCGGCAACATGGGGCAGGTCAATAAGATCACGATCAACATTCAGTCCGCATTCCTGGGAAATGTAGAGAACGTAACGGCCATCAACTGGGCCATCGGCATCTGCCTGATGATTCTGGGCGGCTTTATCATTCTGGGAGGTCTTCAGAGGATTGCGGCTTTCGCGGAGAAAGTGGTTCCCTTTATGGCGGTGGCATATGTGATCGGCGCTTTGGTGGTATGTCTTTTCCATATCAATCTGATCGGCGCCATGTTCGTATCCATCTTTAAGTTTGCGTTTATCCCCAGGGCTGTGGCCGGCGGCGTGAGCGGTTCCGTGATCAAGAGGATCCTGGACGGCCCGGTGAAGAACGGCTGCAAGAGGGGCGTGTTCTCCAATGAGGCAGGCCTGGGCTCCTCCGTCATGGTTCACTCCAACTCCAATGTGAAGGAGCCTGTAAAGCAGGGACTCTGGGGCATCTTTGAGGTGTTCGCTGATACCATGGTTGTCTGCACTATGACCGCAGTGGTGGTTCTCTCCTCCGGGGCCATCGACCTCTCCACGGGACTTGTTGCGGAGGGCACTAACGATGCGACCCTGGTCGCCACCGCTTTCGGAAGGATCTTTGGAAAGCCCGGAGAGTGGTTCATCGCCATCGCGGTGCTGCTGTTCGCTTTCACCACCGTTATGGGCTGGTCCCACTACGGTTCCAAGGCTGTGGAATATCTCTTCGGCGTAAAGGGAAAGAATATCTATAAGGTGATCTTTGTGCTGATGATGATCCCCGGCGCGGTGATGACAAGCTCCCTGGCATGGGATATCTCCGATACCTTCAACGGACTGATGATGCTTCCCAACCTGATCGGCGTCCTGTCGCTGACTCCCCTTGTGGTGAAGATCACCAGGAACTATGTCGCGCGGAAACTGAAAGGGGAGGACATCGAACCGGTTCTCTCTTACGATCCCGCGATCCAGGCGGAGTATGCCGCCGCTGTAAAGCAGGGAGAGGAATAGGGAAAGGGTTCCGAATTCTGAAAAAGAGTTTCGGAAAAATGATATGGAAAAGGCTGCCCCTGCTGCCTGCTGCGCAAGCCAGCGGCAATGGGGGCTTATTGATGGACGGCAGGCGGTTTTTTGGAGCCGGGATAACGGCGCAAGCGTGTGTCTGTCGGAGAGGAAAGCGTATGAAGATCATTGAGATATTGAATCAGGAGCAGATGTCCCTGTCCTTCGAGGTGTTCCCGCCAAAAAAGGAGACCTCCTTTGAGAGCGTCAGGATCGCCACGGAGAAGATCGCGTCCCTGAAGCCCTCCTTTATGAGCGTGACCTACGGGGCGGGAGGCGGCACCAGCGAGTACACGCTGGCGGTGGCGGAAAACATCCGGAAAAAATATGGCGTGCCCATGCTGGCACACCTGACCTGTGTCTCCTCCAGCCGGGAGACGATCCGCAACAGGATCCGGGAGATGAAGGAGCGGGGCATTGAAAACGTGATGGCGCTGCGGGGGGATCTGACCCCGGAGCTGGAGAA
>CANQCF010000012.1 GCA_947589505.1 uncultured Acetatifactor sp.
GGCGTTATTTTTCTCCATACCGCCACATCTAAAAATGTATATAACAGCATAACGCCAAACCATGCCAGAACCCACAAAGCACCCTCGCCGATAGATATACCTTTGTCCATTTTTGTTACCCTCATAAAACCGCAAAACCGATGATCAGTATGATCGACAGTGTAATGCGTATGACGTGATGCGGTATATGAAGTTGCCTGCTTTTTATTCCGTTCATAAGCGCCGCGGCACAAACTGCCGTACACCCAAGAAAAGCAATGATGTAATCAAATTGCTGTCCGGCTATATTACAAATCACGGCTGCAAGTAACAGCAGGGAGCCGGTAATCATAATCAAAGCCGAAGGTGACTTCTTTTCACTTTTTATTTGACTGATAGCCGCTATCAACGACAGGCCGCCAAAAAGAACACTTACGATACAGAGAATCACTTGCATTTTAACCTCCAAATGCCGGGACTTTTTCCACTAACATAGGTAGTCATTATCTCACAATCCGCTTATAATTCTTCTTTCCTCTTCTGACGATCATCCCGTCTCCATCAAACTGGTCTGGCGTGTAGGAAGTCTTCACGTCCGTGACCTTTTCCTCATTCACGGTGACACCGCCCTGCTCCACTGCCCGTCTCGCCTCGGAGCGGGAAGCGCAGAGCCCGGAAGAAGCAAGAACTCCCAGAATATCGATCACGCCGTCCCGAAAATCCCCGTCGGAAAGGGTGTAGGACGGGATATTCGAAGTATCCCCGCCGCCGGCAAACAGCGCCTTGGCGCTCTCCTGGGCTTTCGCGGCTTCCTCCTCGCCGTGGACCAGCTTGGTCAATTCAAATGCCAGGATCTCCTTCGCGGTATTTAACTGACTGCCCTCCCAGTGATCCATCTCGTCGATCTGCTCCAGGGGCAGGAATGTCAGCATCCGCAGACACTTCAGCACGTCTCCGTCCCCGACATTCCTCCAGTACTGGTAAAACTCATAAGGGGAAGTCTTCTCCGGATCCAGCCACACGGCGCCCTTCTGGGTCTTCCCCATCTTCTTGCCCTCGGAATTTAAGAGCAGGTTGATGGTCATGGCGTAAGCGTCCTTCCCCAGTTTCCGACGGATCAGCTCCGTGCCTCCCAGCATATTGCTCCACTGATCGTCGCCGCCGAACTGCATATTGCACCCGTAACGGTTGTAGAGCTCCAGAAAATCGTAGCTCTGCATAATCATGTAGTTGAACTCCAGGAAGCTCAGCCCCTTCTCCATGCGCTGCTTATAGCACTCCGCGGTGAGCATCCGGTTCACGGAGAAATGGGCGCCCACCTCTCTCAAAAATTCAATGTAATTCAGGCCCCTGAGCCAGTCGGCGTTATTCACCATCATGGCCTTGCCCTCTCCGAACTCGATAAAACGGCTCATCTGCTTCTTAAAGCACTCGCAGTTGTGGTCGATCTGCTCCGTAGTCATCATGGTGCGCATATCCGTCCTTCCGGAGGGGTCCCCGATCATGGCCGTGCCGCCTCCGATCAGCGCTATGGGGCGGTTCCCCGCCATCTGCAGCCTCTTCATCAGGCAAAGCGCCATGAAATGCCCCACGTGGAGACTGTCCGCAGTGGGATCGAAACCGATGTAGAACACCGCCTTTCCATTGTTGATCAGTTCCTTGATCTCCTCCTCGTCCGTAAGCTGTGCAAGCAGTCCTCTCGCCTTCAGTTCGTCATAGATCGTCATTTTCTTTCCTCTCTTTCTGCCCCGATAAAGGGGCTGTTCCTTCCAGCATTCCGTCCGTTCCCCGGCGCAGGCGGATCCTTACCAAAAGGCCCTCTCTGCCCAACGGAAAACATTTCTGCAACAGGGTTTCAGGGAGATCCTCTTTCTGCAGGCTCCCGCGCAGCATATCTTCCACCGCACGCTCCGCACAAAAAAAGGACCACCCTCTCAAAAGGGTGAGCCCTCACTCACGTTACCACCTCATGTTCCCGTATAGCTCACGCCATACGGCTCAGCGAGTATCCAACAATACTCCTGGTCTGTACCGGGACCTCCCGTCAAAGCCTACTCTGAGGATCCTTTGGCCGCCACATATTAACAAAGCCGCCCGCCGGACTTCCCCGTTTGGGTTTGCTGCTCCGAGATGTATTCCTGCCAGGCTTTTTGCGCCTCTCACCAACCGGCCGCTCTCTGTAAAAAGGGGACTCGCAGTACTCTTTCTCTTCATCGCATTTCCATATTCTGTTTAAGCCTGTCAATTCCCGCAGGCTTTTATGATACTTTGTTGTTATTCTACCACAGTTATGGAAAAAGTCAACAAATTTTTTGCTGCCGTAAGTATACCGTGAATATAATGTAAGTATAACATAGGTCTGCTCAGATCAGCAGGCTATTTGCGTCAGGATTTATCTCCATCGCAGCTTCCATCTAATATTTTTGCCGTAATCGGCACTTTTCTGATATGTATTATACCCGCCGCAGACAATTTATGCAGCCATGAAAGGAAAATCCATTCACACTCAAAGAGTAAATCTTTCCGCCTTCTCAGGAAAACAGGAAATCCCTCAGCGTCGGATGGAACTCGTCATAGGAAGCGCCGCAGTTTCTCACATGCTGGGTGTAGACAAGGGAGCGCTTTGACGCTGTGTCCATGATGATACAGCTCCCGGCAGCCCCGTCCCAGCCGAAGACCCCTTTGGGAGCGCAGGACCCGATGAGCTCAGGCTCTAAGAGTACCTGGACGCCGCAGCCATAGCCGTATCCCCTTCTCCCCATGGTTCTCTCGATATCCCGGCGGGAAGCCTCGCCCAGGAGGTTCCTCTTCATCAGTTCAATGGTCTCCGGCTTCAGAATCCGGATCCCCTGAGCGCTGACGCCGCCGCAGGCCAGCGTATCCGCAAACACGGCGTAATCCTCCGTGCAGCTGATCAAGCCCGCTCCGCCGCTCTCATAATTTTCCGAGAGCTGGTAATCACAGGAGGGCGGCATGAGTTCCGGTTTCTCCGGTTCGTTCCAGACAACCTGCTGTGCCAATTCCTCCACTCCTTCATTCATGGGCTTTGCAAAAAAAGTCCGATTCATCCCCAGCGGCTCCCAGATATTCTGTTTCAGATATTCGCTGAACCGCATGCCGGAGACCGCCTCCACCACGGCCGCCGCCACATCATGGCTCAGACTGTACTCAAAATGTTCTCCCGGGATAAACTTCAGAGGGCTTTCCGGAAAAGAATCTACGATCTCCCGGGTGGAAGCGCTCTGCCCCCGCTCCTTCAGGACCCTGCGGATCCCCGGCCGGTTCAGATCGTAATCCAGACCAGACTGCATGGAGAGCAGATGTTTGATCAGAAGGGGCTGTTCCAGCTTTTTCTCCTGTCCGTTGACCATGACGGTCAATTTTTCGTAAGCGGGCAGAAATTTAGATACCGGATCTTCCAGGGAGAGCTGCCCTTTCTCAATCAGCTGCATCACCGCCGCCATGGTCTGGACCTTTGTCATGGAAAACATGAGATACAGCGTCTTTTCACTGACTTTTTTCCGGCCTGCAGCATCCACCGTCCCGTTCATGTGCCTGTATAAGAGTCTGTGATCCTCATAGATCATGCAGTCCACCGAGGGCACGCCCCGATTTTCCAAGCTGTCCAAATATTGAGTGATCTTTTCGAAATCCATACCTTTTTCCCCGCTTTCTACGTGCAGACATACTGCCAGTCAATCTGTCATCCTGCCCGCATGTGTCATATGAAAAACTGTCACTTCTGATTTACCGGTGTGTCCGCGTTTCTCCACACGAGCTGACTTCTTCCTTTTCCCTCTATATACAAAAGCATCCTCGTTCCGTTAGAATCTTCTGCTTTCTTACTGCCCAAAAGGATATCCTCAACCGGTCATAAATTCCCACTATCTTCTAATGGCAAAGAACATCTCTTCAACACGCCTGAATCTTTCGTTTTCGTCTATACAGGTATTTCCAACCTGCTCAAAACTACTGTTTTCGTCTATAACAAAGGTAACTCCTTACCCGACTGAATCCTTTTTTCCCTCTATACACAAAATATTCCCACCCCGCCAACAGGAGACACCCAACCCCATAGCACACGATATCCTTCCAGTCGAACACGGAGCCGATCAGGACGCGGAAGAACCGGCTCTCTCCCAGCCCCAGCCGATCTGCCAGGGAAAAGAGCTGAAGAACTTCCACCGCCGTCGCAAACAGAAAGATATACAGGGGAAGGAATCTTCCCCTCTCCGGCACCAGGATCCGCACAAAACAATAGAGCAGGATCACCACGAGGATGTCTCCCACATAGGGCCGGATAAAACGGTCATGGACAAAGAGGGCGATCAAAATTTCAACTCCCAGAAGAATGGCCGCAGCCAGCAGATATCCTGCCCTATACCGATCTCGCATTTCCACTTCTCCCCGCCCATTTTTTTCCTATAAGCTTGGTTCCAGCTGTTCACCTGTTTCCCATAAGCATTTTCACGACCTGGTTCCAGCCATTCACCTGTTTCCCATAAGCATTTTCATGGCTTGATTTCAGCCGTTCGCCTGTTTCCCATAAGCATTTCCACGGCTTGGTTCCAGCTATTCACCTGTTTCCCATAAGCATTTTCACGACCTGGTTCCAGCCATTCACCTGTTTCCCATAAGCATTTTCATGGCTTGATTTCAGCCGTTCGCCTGTTTCCCATAAGCATTTCCACGGCTTGATTACAGCCGTTCGCCCATTTCCCATAAGTCTTTCCATGGTTTGGTTTCAGCCGTTCACCTATTCACCATGAGCTTACTCATGGCCTGGTTCAAGCCGTCCACGGTGAGCTTATACATGGGGAACAGCTCCTTGATCGCCGTCTCCGCCTCTCGCCAGGGCGCTTTTCCCGGCGCCATCTTGGGATTCAGCCAGACCACTTTTTTGTAATGTCTTTTTATCTGTTTCAGCCACTCCCAGCCCGAGAGCCCCCCGTTGGGACCCCGGTAGTTTCCTGTGTCGGAATAGAGTTCTTCCGGCGCCATGGCGGCATCCCCCACAATGATCACCTTGTAGTCGCTGTCCACATTCCGGAACATCCACTCCGTATCCACCCAGTCGCCGTTTTCGCACTCCGGGGTCTTATAGAGTTTACTGTAAATGCAGTTGTGAAAATAATAGGTCTTCACATCCTTATAGTGATTGGACTTGTGGACCGCCTGGAACAGATCGTTCAGAAGACTGCTGAAGGGGATCATGGTCCCGCCGGAGTCCATAAGCAGTAATAACTTAACCGCGTTCTTCCGGGGTTTCTTCATGACGATCTGAAGGCAACCCCCGTTGTTGCAGGTCTTGTCCACGGTTCCGTCGATATCCAGCTCCGTCTCCGGGATGTCCAGCCTGCTGGAAAACTGCCGAAGTTTCCGGAAAGCCAGTTGGAACTGTCGGTTGTCCAGCACTCGGTCGTCCCGGAAATCCCGGTATTTTCTCGCTCCTACAACAGAGAAAGCGGACTGGTACCCGGTCTGACCTCCCACCCGGACGCCGCCCACATTGCCGCCCATATTGCCGAAGGAAGTCTTTCCCATGGTGCCGATCCAGAAACTTCCGCCGTTGTGCTCCTCGTTCTGATCCTTCAGGCGCTGCTTGAAAGTCTCCTCCACCATTTCCTTATCCACCTGGATGTCTTCCATCTGGTTCAGATGGGCCCTGGCCTCCTCGTGGGCCAGTTCCAGCATATCCGACTTATCTAACCATCTCAGCATTTCCCTGCCCACTTCCGTCTCTCTCTGGGCAGGCTTAAAACATTCCTCGAAGGCCATGTCGTATTTGTCAAAGTCCGTCTCGCTCTTCACCAGGATCATCCGTGCTACATAATAAAACTGTGTCAGGGAACTGCCGCAGAGCCCTTTGTCCAGAGCCTCCTGCAGTGTCAAGAATTCCCCCAGCGTCACATGCAGTCCTTTTTCTCTCAAAGTCTCAAAAAATTTCGTGAACATTTCCGGTTCAATCCCTCCTGAGCGCGGATACTTATTTCAGCAATATCTGGTTCGGCGCGGTGTAATAACTGAAAATCACACAGTCCATATCCCGCATGAGCGTTTCCTTTTCCCTGGTACTGCGGTCACCCTCCCCCGTCATCAGCCATGCCGGCGCATCAAAAAACGCCGCCCGGGGGGCCACCAGCCGGTAAAAGGATTCTCCCAGTCCGCCGAAACCATGGTGACCCATCTGAACATAGTCCGCTTTCAGGTCCTCTCCATATTCCGCCGTCAAAAAATCCGTCAGCCCTACGCCGGCGTCGGCACAGAATAAAAAAGAATCCTCCGCGCCGGTCAACCGAAACACCAGGGAACTATCATTCATCAGATCATTGGTCATAGAATCCAGCCTGTTATCGTAGGCGCTCAGCACTTCCATCTTAAGCCCCAGAAGATTCAGCTCATCCCCCCGGTGCAGATATTCTATCCCCGAAAGTTCCAGAGCATTAAAGCGTTCCAATGCAGTGAAATCATCCCAGGACGCTTTTTCCTGCATCAGTGCGAGATCCGCCTGCTCCACGGTATAGATATGATGAATCTCAATCCCCTGCGGGTCCTCCGCGATGTCCATAAAAGCTGTGATGTGATCCGGATGATAATGGGTCAGGATCCAAGCCTCCACGCTGTTGCCGTATCTGCTGATGATCTCCCGCAGCCTCGGCGTCTCATAACTATATCCGCCGTCAATAATTACAAGGCCCGTCCCGGTCGTGATCACATAACACATTTCCTGCTGTTGCATGGGATCCCCAAATTGGGTGACAAGCCACCCTTCCGTCCCTGGATCCAGATTGGGAATATACTTTTCTCTGTCCAGAGCGCCGTCCGCAGAATCCATCAGCGCAATTACCGTGTCATGCAGGTTGTTAATCTTCCGGTTCAACACAAATACAGCGCCCGCAATGACTGCCGCTCCGGTTAGCAGCGCCAGGATCACAAAGAAAGGAACAATCCTTCTCCATCTGTTTTTCACTGAATCATCCTTCCTACTTTCCCTGATTTCTTACAAAAATTTCCGACCAGAATTTCTGACCGTTTCCAATCACAGGCCTGCGTCGTGCCGCACCAGCTCCAGATCCTCGTCCTTTTTCACTACAACGCCTACAAAGGGAAGTTTCGCCCGGATCTGCTCTGCGGGAATGCCGCCCACCTGCAGGGCGTTGATCCAGTCGATCAGCTCTGAAGTGCTGGGTTTCTTCCGGATGTCCCGGATGGCGCGGATACTATAAAAGACGTCCATAGCGTTCTTTAACAGGTTGTCCTCCACGTCGGGGAAATGCACCCTGACGATCTCCTCCATGAGTTTTTCGTCCGGGAAATCGATATAGTGGAAAATGCACCGGCGCAGGAATGCGTCCGGCAGCTCTTTCTCCGCGTTGGAAGTGATGATCACGATGGGGCGGTGTTTGGCTTTCACCGTGCGCTTTGTCTCGTTGATGTAGAACTCCATCTGATCCAGCTCCCAGAGCAGGTCGTTGGGAAATTCCAGGTCCGCCTTGTCGATCTCGTCGATCAGGAGCACCACCTGTTCCTCGCTGTCGAAGGCCTCTCCCAGCTTTCCAAGCTTGATATACCGGGCGATATCATCCACGCCCTCCTCGCCGAACTGACCGTCGTAGAGACGCTGAATCGTATCATAGACATACAGGCCTTCCTGGGCCTTCGTAGTAGACTTGATGTTCCAGATGATCAGTCTCTTTCCCAGTGCCTTTGCCACCGCCTCCGCCAGCATGGTCTTTCCCGTCCCGGGCTCCCCCTTGATCAAAAGGGGCTTTTTTAACGCGATGGCAATGTTCACGCTGGCCATCAGCTCCTCGCTGGCCACATATTCGCGAGTTCCCTGAAAATTCTGTGTCTCCATAGCAAGATACCTTTCTTTCTCTTAATTCTGCTTTTTTTGAATGTATGATTCATCCGTCAACCCGCACGGAAAGCTGCTCCCCGGCGGCACATTTCTCTGTCAATGTCTCTGCAGATTCTTTTTCATTTTATCACATTCTTTCCTTTCATTCAAGTACCCGATTGGTCCCCAAACCGTTGATTTTCAGCCGTTCCACAAGAGCTTTCGGACTGACCGGACCCGTCGCCGCAGCCGTTCAGCACACAGCCATAGAAACAGCCATAGAAGCCATAAAAGCGTTTCTGCGCAGCAGCATCGAGAAGGCACAGGCCATCTTGCTGCATCTTGCCCTATCTCTGCGGACATGTTATATTGTGGTTATAAGAATTTCCCGGAAACCAGATAAAGAAAAACCGGCAGACAGCTTGCCTGTTCTCACGGGAATGTCAACCGCGCGGCGGAAAAGGAGGGCTCCTTATGTCATACACATATTTCGCACCTGTCTTTACAGATCATCTTGTATTACAGCGTGAAAAACCGATCCGGCTCTGGGGGACCTGTACTCCCAACGTATCCCTGCGCATCGTCTTATGCGGGGGGAACGGTAACCTGCTCTGTGAAGAAGAGGAGCAAATTCTCGCAGAAAGAAACTTCTCTCCTCAGGGTGACCATTTCCGCGCCGAACTCCCCCCGCTTCCCGCCGGCGGCCCCTATCGGCTGTTTCTTATGGAAGGCGGCAGGATTCGTCAGGTTTTGCAGGATGTCATGATCGGCGAAGTCTGGCTGGCCGGCGGGCAGTCAAACATGGAATATGAACTTCAGAACGACGCGGATGCAACGGAACTTTTTTCTGCACCCCGTAATCAAACGGGTTCCCACGGACCGCTCAAAGGATCCGTTGTCTCCGGTGAAAATGTAGTCTTATCCTCCTGGGTGCCCACCGGCTCAGATGTCCCGGGGACTCTGCCTCAGTCCATCGGCGTACGCTTTTACCAGGTTCTCCGAAAGGCTTATTTTGATGAAAGGTTTGAAGCAGAGGAACGAGAAAACCACTGGATGACGGAAGACGACCCGAAGCTGGGCACCTGGTCCGCCGTGGCCTATCACTTTGCCAAAGAACTTTCCCTTGCCCTTCACTGCTGCGTCGGCATCATCGGCTGCAACTGGGGCGGAACCAGCGCCGCTGCTTGGCAGGACCGGGAAAGCCTTCTCTCCCACCCGGAAACCGCCGTTTACTGGCAGGAATACCAGGAGATCTTAGACAGCCTCTCCCCGGAAGGATACGAAAAAGCCCGCCGGGAATATGCGCTCTATCAGGAGACCTGGCAGCCTAAGATCAACGAATTTTATGCGGAGAACCCCTCCGGAAGCTGGAGCGACGCCCTCGCCTATGCCGGTCCCTGTCTCTGGCCCGGTCCCATGGGACCAAAGCATGAGTTCCGGCCCTGCGGCCTTTACGAAACCATGCTGCGGCGCGTGACCCCCTATTCCCTGAGAGGTTTCCTCTACTATCAGGGAGAGAGCGACGATCACCGCCCGGAGGCCTATTACACACTGTTAAAGTCCATGGTCCGGGTATGGCGCCGGGATTTTGAGGACGAGAGCCTTTCTTTCCTGAATGTCCAGCTTCCTATGCATCAATACGAAAGCGATCCGCCCTCAGACTCCTGGGCGAAGATCCGGGAAGCGCAGCTTCGTCTCAGCAGAGAGGATCCCCTCTCCGGCCTTGCCGTTGCCATTGACCTGGGAGAATACAATAATATCCATCCCCTGCACAAAAAAGAAGTGGGCCACAGACTCTTTCTGCAGTCCATGACCCATGTCTATCACAAATTGTCCCCAGAGGACGCCTGCGGTCCGATGTTTCGCCGTGCGGTCTGCTTTAAAGAGGATGCCTCTATCCGGCTGGAATTCGACTTTGCGGACGCAGGCTTTGACCGGGAGCGCTATCTCGCCGTCCTCAGCCGTGCCCAGGGCAGCGGCAGTTCTTTTCTAAAGGGTTTTGAGATCGCGGGGCCTGATGAAATCTACCGCTGCGCTGAAGCGGATTTCGAATCCGGAGATCAGACCATTTCCCTGCGGATCCCCGGAGAAATCGCCCAGCCTGCTTTCGTCCGCTATCTCTGGATCAATTACAGCCTGGTGCCCCTCTTTGACCGAAGAGGCCTGCCCGCAGCGCCTTTCCGCACCGCCCTGTGACCGAAGGTCTGCCCGCGGCGCTCTTTCGCGCATCGCCCTGTAACAAGCAAAGAGACTTTCTTTGGCCTTTTGGGGCCTTCCTTCCGCGCGCAGACACCAGGGCAGTGCGAAACCTGCGGGCAGATCTTACTGATTTTTCTCTCTGTACATCCGGAAAAGAACTGCCGCCTCTCCGTTGCTGCAGCCTTGCCGACAGCTCACGGGAGCCTGTTTTCCCCGGAAGTTCTGCGGTTCTCCGCGTTCCTGTTTTCTGTGGAAAGTTTACTGTACTCGCCCTTTTTATTATAGGAGTCCAGAAGATAACTGTCATCCGTCAGAATACATTCGATCTCCTCGTCGTCCTTTCGGTAACGGCTTCTCCTGCGGAGGTCTTCCTCCCGGTTCTGCTGTTTCGCGTGAAAGGATCCCGTATGGGCAAAGGGCAGGTGCTTTTCCAGGTAGCCGGATACGCTGTGAACTTTTGTCAGGATCCGCTGGAGCACTCCCCCCGTGGCGGCTCCCTTATTCTCCGGCAGGACAAAATAAGGCGGCATCTGCCGTGCGCCGCGTTCCCCGTCGTCATGGGACTGGAGATGGGAGGTTTCCTGTCCCGGTACCCCGGACAAGACCTGCCCCTGGGCCGCTGTAGTCCCGGAATTTTTCCCCTCCGACGTCCCCGGGAGATCGTTTCCCCAGAGGCGGAGCGCCAGCCCCCTGCCCTTCCGCAGCAAGTCCTTCAGCCGCTCAAAGGGATTCCACAGAGCGGAAAGTTCCTCTTTTCCGGCCGCCTGGCTCTGCGGGGAGACGGGAGCGGTTCCGCCGGACATTCTCATGGCGCCTGTCTCCGCCTTCTTATCCTCATGCCGGTGCACACAGTCCGTCACATGATGGGAAGAAGATCCGTGAACATCCACGTTTCCGATCCGCATCCCGCTCCTCCTTTCCGTTCCCTTCGGAAGAAACCTTCTTTCTTATGGTCCACACCCGCTTGAAGACAGGATCTCATACACCCTGTCAGTTCATACGCCATCCTCCGCCGCAGCTGCAGGTTCCATCCTGCAAAAGTGTCCTCATCTGCCGGATCCCCCTTGTCTGGGAGGCGATGATCGCATCCAGGATCGGACACAGTTCCTTACAGATCCGCTGTCTCAGCGCGTTCTCCGACATGCGGACGGCTCCCTCGTGGTGCGGGATCATCTCCCTCATAAAATCGTCGCTGAGTCCGTTGTCCGCGCAGGCCCCTTCCATCCCCTCAAACATCACGCAGAGGATACGGTCCATCTCCTGCTGATACGCGCAAAGTTCCTGGGGCGTATTCTTTAACATACGGCAGCAGGGCAGAGCTTTCTTCATCTGTTCAATGCTCTCCGTCTGTTCCCTGATAATGCCCAGGGCAATCTCCTGCAGCGGAATACATGTGGTATATCGCAAAAGATTCCTGCACATATTGATGGCGCCCTGATGGTGCGGGATCATCTGCAGAATAAAGTTTGCGGAAATGCTGTTTCCCAGGCATACTCCCGTCATCCCCCGCCGCATCTCACAGAAAATCTTTTCAAAATCTCTGAGGTACACTCTTGTCACATTGCTGAGCTTTTCTGTCTGATTCATACTCTTCCAGCTTTCAGACTCTACTTTTAATTATTTTATGTGACAAATTTCGATTCGTTACCGATTCCTGTCAAATTCCCAGCCACCCGCTTTCCGGGAACCTGTCCCTAAGCCGGATGCAAACACCGGATCTATAAACCCCAAAAACAATCAAATCATTCTATAACCTTCGGGTAAAAAACGGTTCCCGGAAAATGGATCAGGCCTGTAACCTGCTGGTAAAAGAACCCCCCGTGAAACCGGACCAGGCCGTTTTTTCGGCTCACTCATCCCACTGCGCTCCGGAGAGTTCGCTTTTCTTATCCCGCAGCATCAGCTCTTTCACGCCCTCCGCGGGGCTCTTTCCCTCAAAAAGAACCTGGTTTACCTGCTCGATAATGGGAAGCTGTATCCGGTACTTCTCCGCCAGCTTCATGGCGGCCTTTGCGGAATACACCCCTTCCACCACCATCTGCACCTCGTCCATGGCCTCCTGATAAGTCTTTCCCTGACCGATCAGGATTCCGGCCCTGCGGTTGCGGGAGTGCATGCTGGCGCAGGTCACGATCAGGTCGCCAATGCCCGCCAGTCCGTTAAAGGTCTCCTGTTTTCCGCCCATGGCAGCACCCAGCCTGGAGATTTCCGCGATACCCCTTGTGATCAGGGCCGCCTTGGCGTTATCCCCATAGCCCAGACCGTCCGCGATCCCGGCCGCCAGCGCCACCACATTTTTCAGCGCGCCGCCCAGCTCGATCCCCAGGAGGTCCGGGCTGGTATATACCCGGAAGACCGGGCTCATAAAGAGATTCTGAATAAATTCTGCGGTAGAGCGGGTCTTTGCGCCCACCACCACCGTAGTGGGAAGACCCCTCCCCACTTCCTCCGCGTGGGAGGGGCCGGACAGGGCCGCCACATCCGCCTGGGGAATCTCCTCCTTTATGACATCCGACAGGGTCTTCAGGCTCTTTTCCTCAATCCCCTTCGCCACATTGACAATCTTCTGTCCGGGTTCGATCAGCCCCGCCAGACGGTTTGCAGTACTTCTGGTATAGGAACTGGCCACCGCCATGACAAGGAGGTCTTTTCCTGCGACTGCCTCCCTGTCCTCCGTGGTAAAGTACATATCTTCCGGAAGCGTTACACCGGGGAGCATGTTGTGTTCATGCTTCTCCTGCAGCATCCGAATCTCCGTCTCCAGGGCGGACCAAACAGTGATCTCGTGCCCGTTGTTGTGAAGCAGCACCGCCAGGGCGATCCCCCAGCTTCCCCCTCCCAAAATACCGATCTTTGCCATAGTCCAAACCCTCTCTTTCTCGCCAAAAAGCACCGCTTGCTACATTTTTTCTTCCAGTGAACCGCTTTTCATACCACGCAGACATATGCAGCTCACTGGACCGCTGCCTTATCATAAAGGCATGAACTTTTCGGTGCAAAGTTTTCATTTTACAGATGATCTGTGCCTGACAGACAAAGGCGGTTTCAATCTGCCTTGTTCTTCTTTGTCAGGTAAGTCTTTCTCTCCTGGCCGTGGATCAGCCTCTTAATATTCTCGCGATGCTTCCAGAAGGCCAGAACGGTCAGGCACCCGAACAGGATATACATCTCGATGAGGTTTCCCTGGGTCATCCCTGTAAAGAGGCCTCTCTGCCCGAAGATCACCAGCTCGATCATCAGCCCCAGGTAAACCAAAAGGGAACCCAAGGAGACATAATGGGTGGTAAAAAAGATGGTGAAGAACAGGATCACGCCCATGATTGTAAAATACGGGTGGAACGCGATCACCATCCCCGCCGTTGCAGCGATTCCTTTGCCGCCCCTGAAATTCATATAGAAGGGATAGTTATGCCCCAGGATCGCCCCCGCGCCGGTATAGAGACAGAGCAGATAAATAATATCCGGGTGGCTCTGTCCGAAGAGAAACCGGACGATGGTCACCGCGATGATACACTTCAGGCAGTCCCCGGCAAACACGATGAGCCCCGCCTTCGTCCCTAGGACCCGGAGCGTGTTGGTGGTTCCGGAATTTCCGCTCCCGTGCTCACGGATATCGATGCCGTGGGCCTTCCCATAAAAATAACCCGTCTGAAACAATCCAAACACATAACCGATCAGGACACAGATCACTCGTACCATTTTTACACCCTCTTCACTCTCTGTTTTGTGGCAGCACGGCCCCATTTCTCCGCCGCGTCACTTCTCCTCATTCCTCTCGCGGATGATAAACCTCAGCGGAGTCCCCTTAAAGCCAAAAGTCTCCCGGATCTGGTTTTCAATATACCGCGTGTAGGAAAAATGCATCAGTTCCTTATCATTCACAAAGATCACAAAGGTCGGGGGCTTTACCGCCGCCTGTGTGATATAGAAAAGCTTTAAGCGCTTTCCCTTGTCCGTGGGGGGCTGCTGCATGGCAACCGCCTCCGCCATGATCTCGTTTAAAACGCCGGTCTGCACCCGCATAGCATGATTTTCGCTCACCATGTCGATGGTCTCAAACAGTTTCGGAAGACGCTGTCCGGTCTGGGCGGAGATGAACAGGATCTCCGCATAGGGCATGAAGCTCAGCACATTCCGAATCCTCTCCGTAAACCGGTAGATCGTCTTGTCATCCTTCTCCACGGCGTCCCATTTGTTCACCGCGATGATCACCGCCTTGCCACGGTCGTGGGCGATTCCCGCGATCTTCGCGTCCTGCTCCGTGACCCCTTCCTTTGCGTCGATCACCAGAACCGCGATATCCGCGCGTTCCACCGCGCTGACCGCACGCACGATCATGAACCTCTCCAGCTCTTCTTTGATTTTGTTTTTCCGTCGGAGTCCGGCCGTGTCGATAAAGACATATTCTTTTCCGTTGTACTTGATCTCGGTGTCCACCGCGTCCCTCGTCGTCCCGGCGATGTCGGACACGATCAGCCTGTCCTCCCCAAGGAGCTTATTGATCAGCGAGGATTTCCCCACATTGGGTTTTCCGATGATCGCCACCCTGGGTCTCTCGTCCTCTTCCTGCTCCCCAGTATCCTCCGGGAAATGGCTGCACACCGCCTCCAGCATGTCACCGATCCCGGTGCGGTTCACCGCGGAGACCGGAACCGGATCCCCCATGCCCAGGTTATAAAACTCATACACGTCCGCCTCATATTTTTTCGGGCTGTCCACCTTGTTGACCACCAGTACCACCGGTTTCCGGGAGCGCCTAAGCATATCCGCCACCTTGGAATCCGCATCCTGCAGCCCCTGCTTGACATCCACCAGAAAGAGGATCACGTCCGCCGTCTCAATGGCGATCTGGGCCTGGGCCCGCATCTGGGAGAGAATGACGTCCTTGGAATCCGGCTCGATCCCCCCGGTGTCGATCAGGGTAAAAGTGCGGTTGAGCCAGGTGACGTCCGCATAAATCCGATCCCGGGTAATTCCCGGCGTATCCTTTACAATCGAAATATTTTCCCCCGCCAGGGCGTTGAACAGGGTGGATTTGCCTACGTTAGGCCGCCCTACCACCGCCACGATGGGTTTTCTCTTATCACTCATGATATAATTCCTCCAAAACCGCCTCCACAAAGTCGCGTCCGCTTGATTTTACAATAGAAATCGGAACTTGTAAAGTCTTTTCCAACTCCGGGACGCGGATATCGTCCAAAAAAACATCCTCCCCGTCCCGCAGCATATTCTCCGTCAGAAGCAGACGACTCCCCAGTCTTCGGCCCTTCAGCTGGGTGATAAGGTCCTGCCCTGTGAGAAGTCCGGCCACCGTGATCCTCTCCCCAAAGAAATCGTTCCGGATTTCATAAATATGTATCATCAGGCCGGGGCAGAGTCCCATGAGTTCCTGGGACATCTCAGAGAGAAAGGGGTACGCCAGTTTCCCGGTGGCCATGGAGATCTCCTTTTTCAAGTTCCGGTCCGGCAGTTTCCCCTCTTTCTTCAGCCTGTCCGTTTCCTCCCGAAATTCATTCAGGAGCAGCCGCACCATCCCCACGCCGTTTTCCAGCTGCAAATATCCGTCATAGCGCTCTTCCTCCGGCATTTCCTCCCCGGCGAGGAGATACCACTCGTCCCCGGCATGGATAAAATGGATCCCGTATTTTTCATAACAGATTTTCTGATACCGATGGATCAGCTCCAGCACCGCCCTGGCGTCCTCCGGTTCAAAAGGCTCCAAGGGAAAGAGCCCCTCCCGGTACCTGGTAAGTCCCACGGGCACCACCGAAACGCTCTGCAGGTTCGGGATATATTTCATCAATTCTTGAATGCTGAACTCCAGCTCTTTTCCGTCGTTGATCCCCTTACAGAGCACGATCTGGCCGTTCATACGGATGCCTACAGCTTTTAGGGCATCAACCTTCTTTAAGGCTTCCCCGGCAAAGCGGTTATTCAGCATACGGCAGCGCAGCTCCGGGTTCATGGTGTGGAAGGAAATATTGATGGGACTCAGCCGATAACGGCAGATCCGCTCTATGTCATGGTCAGACATATTTGTCAGGGTCACATAGTTGCCCTGCAGGAACGAGAGCCGGGAATCGTCGTCCTTAAAATACAGCGTCTCCCGCATCCCCTTCGGCATCTGGTCGATAAAGCAGAAGATGCATTTGTTGCAGCATCTCCGATACTCGTCCATCAATCCGCTCTCGAAAGTGATTCCCAGATCCTCATCGGCCTCCTTGTCGATCTCCAGGAGCCACTGTTCCCCGTCCGGTTTCTCTACGAGAACTTCTATGTAGGTATCCTGCACAAGGAACTGATAGTCAAAAATATCTTCTATCTCCGTATCGTTTATGGCAAGGATGCTGTCCCCGGGGCAGATTCCCATCTCCTGGGCAATGCTCCCCTCTCCGACGCTCTTTACGATATGTTTTTTCTTTTCCCGCCGATCGTCCTTCATTCCTTCCTCCAAAGCAGTTTTATGGGGGCAGCCCACGCCTCCCTTGCAACAGTTCAGCCCACGCCTTTTATTCGCAAAGCCGCGCTGGCGCGCTTCCCGGCGCTTCGCGCCTTCCTTTGCTCATAAGGCGGCGTTTTGACTCCCTGGCAACAGTTCAGCCCACGCCTTTTATTCGCAAAGCCGCGCTGGCGCGCTTTTCCGGCGCTTCGCGCCTTCCTTTGCTCATAAGGCGGCGTTTTGACTCCCTTGCAACAGTTCAGCCCACGCCTTTTATTCGCAAAGCCGCGCTGACGCGCTTTTCCGGCGCTTCGCGCCTTCCTTTGCTCATAAGGCGGCGTTCCCTCAGCCGTCGGTCCGACGAAAGATTCCGTGCAAGCACGATCTTTCGTCGATACCGTCGGCTGGCTGAACTGTTGATATAAGTAGTATACCCGAAATCTCTTGACGTGTCGATAGGGGAATGTTACATTATAAGCGGAAAGTTTTTCACCGCTGTTTGGTATGTGGTGAAACAAAAACGCAGTCAATTATTCTGAAATCTTAACAACCGGAGAGAAAAAACATGCCTGATTTACAAGAACTGGAAAACGCAATGCCCGTAGCCCCTCTTAAAATTGTGGCCCTGTCTTCCGCGGCGCGGATGGGGCGGCGGATCAACAATTATTTAGTTGAATTCCGGAAGAGCGTCCACAATGACAAGGTGAAGAACGACCCTGCCTTTCACGGCTACATTGAAAGCAATTATTTGGTAAAGGCGGACACTCCCCGCTTCGGAAGCGGAGAGGGGAAAGCGGTGTTCTATGAATCCATCCGCGGAAAGGATCTCTTTATTCTGGTGGACGTGTGCAACCACAGCATCACCTACGAAATGAACGGGTGCACAAACCACATGTCTCCTGACGACCACTTTCAGGATTTAAAGCGCGTAATCGCCGCCTGCAACGGAAAGGCCCACCGGATCAATGTGATCATGCCTTTCCTCTACGAGGGACGTCAGCACAAGAGAAACGGCCGGGAATCCTTGGACTGCGCCTTTGCGCTGGAAGAGCTTCGGGATATGGGGGTCTCCAACCTGATCACTTTTGACGCTCACGATCCCAGAGTTCAGAACTCCACGCCCTTAAGCGGCTTTGACAATTTTCTTCCCCCCTACCAGTTCATCAAGGCTCTGCTCAACTCAGAACAGGATCTTCTCGTGGACAAAGAACACCTTCTGGTGATCAGCCCTGACGAGGGCGCTCTGGATCGGGCGATCTACTTTGCCAGCGTTCTGGGCGTGGACACCGGCATGTTCTATAAACGGAGAGATTACTCCGTGATCGTAAACGGGAAAAACCCCATCGTCGCCCATGAATTCCTGGGCGAAAACATCGACGGCAAAGATATCATCATCATCGACGATATGATCTCTTCCGGCGGCAGCATGCTGGACACCGCAAAACAGCTGAAAGGCATGAACGCCCGCAGGGTGTTTATCTGCACCACTTTCGGGCTCTTTACGGACGGACTTGCCGCTTTTGACAAGGCTTATGAGCAGGGCCACTTTGACAAGGTCATCACCACGGACCTGACATATCTTCCTCCCGAGCTCTACAGCAGGCCTTATTTCGTCGAGGCGGACATGAGTAAGTTCATCGCCTCCATCATAGACTTTATGAACCACGACGCCTCCATGGCGGGAGTCATGGCTACCACGGAAAAAATACACAGTGTTCTGGAAGCCTACAACAATCGCTCCAATATGGATGTGGAATAATTTTTTATTCCCCTTCCCGGAGTTCTTCGGACAGAAGCCGGTTCAGATCCGGCTTCTCTTCTGTCTTCTCCGGTTTTTCATACAAAGGGAAGACGATTTTTACCTTAAAGAGGTCCGCATCCAGCTGGATTTCAAAAGTTCCTCCCTGAACTTCCGTCAGACTTTTTGCGATAAACAGTCCCAGTCCGCTTCCCTCCGTACTCCTGGAGCTGTCCCCCCGGATAAAGCGCTCCGTAAGCTCGTCGGCATGAATATTCATGAAAGCCTGGGATACATTTTTTAAAAACAGGCTGACTTCTCCATTTTCCACGTGGATCTGGGCATAGACCCGGGTGCCCTCCATGGCATACTTGCAGATATTGTTGAAGAGATTTTCCATGATCCGCCACATCCTCCTGCTGTCCGCATAGACAACGGCGGGGGTACCATCAAATTCCGTGACCGCCTGCAGATTCCTTTCCTCCAGTTTTTCGGAGAATTCCCCGATAGTCTGCTGCAGCAGTTCGCTCATATCCAATGCTTCCATATTTAATTCAATATTTCCGGATGTAATCTTGGATGCCTCTACCAGGTCGTCCGTCAGCTCCTTCAGCCTCTGCGATTTATTTTCCAGGATCTCGATATAGCTCCGCGCGGGCTCCGTCTGAATATCCTGTCGTTTCAGCAGATCCACATAATTGATGATGGAGGTTAGCGGCGTCTTAATGTCATGAGAGACATTGGTGATCAAATCCGTTTTCAGCCTCTCGTCCTTCATACTGGTTCTTACCGCATTGTCAATTCCATCCCCGATATTGTTCACCGCGTCCGCCATGTCCCGGTTCATGCCGTGAAGATCGTTTACGTTCAGTTTAAAACCGACTTCTCCTGACTGTATCTTTTTGATTCCGTCTATAATGTCATTGTGTTCCGCATGATTCTTAAACAGCATCATTCCGATCAGGGCGTCCAGAACCACAATTCCAAACAAGAGAATTTTTTTGACCGCATTGCTCTCTAAATTGCTGATGCCCAGCACCGCAAACAGATTCACCAGTAAAAAAATATTATATGGCAGCAATACGCTGATCACGGAGTTTCGGTGGCGCAATATCAACCCCAGCAGCCTGGACGCGCCGGAGACGCAAGAATGGAGCAGGCTGTCACGATAAAGATTCCCCACTTTCAGCCTTCGGATCAGGCTGTACCAAAAGAGACTCAAAAACATACTTACAAGAAAGCCATAGAGCGCAAAGCAGCCGAACTGCAGATAAATCTCATTTGTTTCCCAGCCCCCTGCCTGCTCCACATAATGATTCCAAAAAAGCTCCGTTATCCGGCGCAGGAACAGATATCCCCTGTACGCTCCATATCCGCAGACTGCAGCCAGCAGGATCTGCGCCTCTGTCCAGATACGGTCAAAGAAATTCAGATAATATTCTACACCGCCCTCCTCCAGGACGATCTCGCCATCGGTGACCGTAAGATACAATCCGATTCCCAGCCAAATCAGCCCCAGAATGATCATGACCGTCAGGATCAGGGCAGCATAGGGAACCACATCCTCAAACACTGTGTTCGCATAATAGAAAGCGTCCCCTGCCCCCTTGTAAGAGGCGTCCACAGCGATCCATAGATAGACATCATCTGGATAGGAATAATGCGCCTGGCTCATGTACTCGTATATTTCCTTCTCCGTCAGCGCCGTGTTTCCCATAGATTCCAGACTGTCCGGATAATAAATCAAGTACCGCCTGTAATCTGCGAAATACTCCGTGAGACTTTCCTCGTCCATATCCTTCAAGGCTGAAATATTGGAATAAGTCTCCATGCCGCCCTGCGCCGTCTGCATCCTCACGACATATTTCACATTGCTGTTTCCCTCCGCATAGGCAGCGATACATCTCTGATACAGATCGTAATTATCATTTATAATCGTTATGGCGTCCGAAACATTATTCTGCAGCTGCAGGAAATCCGCCCAGTTGTCCACGCACTCAAAAAGGCTTCCCTTTCGGTCCGTCGTCTGATAACGGCAAGTCAGCGTATTCAGATATACCGTCAGGCTGCCGTCATCCTCCCGGTTGATGCTGATGCCATCCCCCACCGTACTCATGATGTAAGAGAAAGCCATATCCTCCAGCTGGCTGACGCTGTACTGCGCCATCTCTTCCTCCAGCTTCGGATCCGGATTTTCCTCTAAACCGTCTTTGCCCGTCCTGGTATTTTGATATCCCCGGAAATAGAGGGAACCGCCGCTGTCCAAAGCAAAATTTTCTGGAGCACAGGCCTGTCCATAATAGTTGACGAAATCCGAGAGACTCATCACACGGCTCCGGTACTCCACGCCGTATCTGCCCCATTTGACCAGATCTTCCAGGGTGTACCGCACGGTAATATCTCCGTATTCCCGGTCATTTTTCCCAAAGCTTTTCAGGAAATCCGTCACATCGATCACTTTTTCGGATTCAAAGATACCGTCTGTCTCCATCTGATCCCGAAGAACCGCCAAATGAATGATATCCTGCACGGAGGTCTGGAACAGATCCTGAAACACCTCTGATTCTTCAAAGGACGTCTTCTGAGAAAAGGGATCCAGGCGGTATAATTTCGGCCCGTTGACAGTCTCCACAGGAATAAAGGAATTATAAAGAATTCCCGCTGCAAACACTAAAACCAGGGCTGCCGCAAGATGCTGCACCAGCCCCAGGATCAATCTCTTAAAAACAGGAATCTTTTTTTGACTCTTCCTTTCCTCCATCACTGCTGTCCCTTGTCCACTTTATAGCCGACTCCCCACACTACCTTAAGGTATTTCGGGTCCTTGGGATTGATTTCAATCTTCTCCCGAATGTGCCGGATATGTACAGCCACCGTATTATCCACTCCGATCGCCTCTTCGTTCCAGATGCTCTCATAGATTTCATTGATCGAGAAAGTTTTTCCCGGATTCTTCATCAAGAGCAGAAGGATACTGTACTCGATGGGCGTCATCTTTACCGGTTCCCCGTCCACAGTGACCTGTTTATTCTCCACGTTGATGACAAGGCCTCCCACCTGATACTGGGATTTTCCGCCCTCCCCGTTCATGCCTCCCAGGGAAGTATATCGCCTCAGATTAGACTTCACCCTGGCCACCAGTTCCAGCGGATTAAACGGTTTGGAAATGTAATCGTCCGCCCCCACGTTCAATCCCAGTATCTTATCCGTATCCTCCGATTTCGCGGACAAGATGATAATGGGGATGCTGCTATATTCGCGAATCTTCAGCGTGGCGCGTATGCCATCCAGCTTCGGCATCATCACATCCATGATCAACAGCTGGATGTTTTCCCTTCCCAGGATATCCAGCGCCTGCTCCCCGTCGTATGCCTTAAAGATGCGATAGCCTTCCTGGGAAAGATAAATCTCTATGGCGTCCACGATTTCCCTGTCGTCATCGCACACTAAAATTGAAACCATGCTTACACCCCTTCCCGTATCTTTAGAAATGCTCCGAACCCGCCCCGTTTTCCCTTGCTTGCGCGATGAGAAAACAGGATTCCAGGATTGTGACAGGTGCACAGATCCGTCACTTCTACCTGTTCCGGGCCCACCCCCGCCCGTATCAGCAGGATCCAATTGACAAGCCATAGATCCAGCTGGTATTTCCCCTCTTCCCTGCCGGGCTCCACGGGTCTTCGAAGGCCGTTTTCCCGCATCATGCGATACCGTCTCGTCTGTCTCACAGCCTCCAGTTCCTCCCCGCAGTCACCCAGGAGTTCCAAAAAGACGTCCGCGACGTTCTGGTCCACCTCATAACAGCTCTGACAGATGGACGGGCCGATGGCGACGCGCAGTCCCGCCGGATCCGTGCCAAACTCTTCTTCCATGCGCCGGACCATTTTCCCGGCCATGTTCCCGGCGGTTCCCCTCCATCCGGAGTGCGCTACCCCAATGGCACGCCCCCAGGTGTCTACAAAGAGCAGCGGAACACAGTCCGCCCCATAACAGGCCAGCGCAATACCCGGGACATTTGTCACAAGGCCGTCCACGTCATGATAAGCATCCCGCAGGGCAATGCCATTTCCCTTGTCTTTTGCCGTTACCCTGCGGATATTCGTCGTATGCGTCTGACGCGTCCCCACCATGTCCCCATACCTGCAGTGCATCGCCTTTGCCACCCTGCGGTAATTCTCTTTCACGTTCTCCGGATCATCCCCAAGGGACTTGTTAAAGTTCATGGTGGAAAACATTCCTGTGCTGACCCCTCCCGCCCTTGTGGTAATAAGATGTTCTATAAAATCGCACTGAGAAAGTCCCGGAAAGCGCAGAACCGGGATACCCTCACAGAGTTCCAGATCCAGCACCGGTTCCAGGCGAACGTCCCGGGAAAGCTTCTGCCCCCTCATTTCCGGAAAAAGGCTCCAGATCTGCAGTTCCCGCTCCCTCAATTCGCCGGCATCCTCTTTTTCGATCTCCTCCGTCCAAGCCTCGTCCATACTTTTCCCTCCTGTCCGCCGCATTTCTTATGCGGTTTTGCCGTCCTCTTTTTTCTGCTCTATATCCCTTTCTTTTCCTGATCCGCCAGATCCGGTCAGCGAGTTGTCCTGTACCTGTGTTGAAACGCGTTCGGAATCCACAAAATTTCCTCCCCCTGTATCCCGATCACATCATACCGCACGCAGATCGTATCCCCAAAGCCATGCAGCATCCGGTAATAATCCGCCACCCGGCAGATCTTCGCCTGTTTCGCAGGTCCCACTGCCTCCAGCGCGCTGCCTTTTTCTCTCGTCCTGCGATATTTCACTTCCGCGAACACCAGATATTCCCCATCCCTGGCGATCAAATCAATTTCTCCCTGCCGACAGCGGAAATTGCGCTCCAGAATGATAACTCCCCGGCTCTCCAGATAAGATGCCGCCAAAATCTCCTTGTCACTCCCCAGCTGACGGTTATTTTCTGTCATTTGATCTTCCCCTTTAATTTGTCCATGGAATCCACAAAGATCAAGATCTCCGCCACAACCTCGTAGAGTTCCGGAGGTATCATCTCGCCGATCTCCAGGCGCGACAGGGTATCCGCCAGCTTGTCGTCCCTGTGGATGGGCACGTCACTCTCCTTCGCCTTCTCGATTATCTTTTCGGCCAGGACCCCCCGTCCGCTGGCTATGACTTTCGGCGCATCCTCGGAAGGATTATATTCCAGGGCAACCGCCTGCTTAACCTTCTTTTTTTCCTCCATCCCGTATGTCCTCCCCCGCTTTTCGGCCGCCCTTGTCCAGGGATTCCTGCCTTACCCCGCATTTCTCTTACGGTCAGTACGCAAATCTTTACAGCCATTCCGAATTTTTCTTACAGTCAGTACACGCATTTTTACTGTCATCTCGGATTTCTTTTACAGCCAGTCCTCGCCGCTGGGCTGTCAGGTCCTCACGTCAAACCCTCGGGTCTGTATGAGCAGTCCGGGGGACGTCTGGGCGAGAACCGGTCCGATGCCGGAGGTTTCCTGCTCTTCTCCCGGCTTTTTCACAGTTGTCTGAACCGTCATGGAATATCCTCTCTTCTCCAGCCGCGAGGTCAGAAGATCCATGTGCGCTTCCAGGAAATCCAGCATCTCATCGTCCCGGACATAAAACTTCGTGCTCACTTTCTCCATCTGCATGCTCACATAGACATCCACCGGCCCCAGATGTTCCATATCCAGGTGCAGCAGAGCCGTAACAGGACCGTCGCCGGAAGCCAGGTTTTTCTTGTTCGTATACACATAGAGATCTCCCTGGGCTCTGCCCTCCTGAAACCTCAGGGGAAGCTGCACATAGGCATACATGTGATTGATCTGATTCAGGAAATCCACATTCTGGTTCAGATTGGCAAGCCCCTGAAAAGCCTGGGTCTGACTCTGCCCCGCGCTGTCCAGCGCCTGCATCATTCCCTTAAACTGTTTCGTCAGGCGCCCATAGAGATTTTCCACTTCCCTGGGATCCGCAACCTGCTCCGGCGCAATGGTCCATTGCTTTTGAAACTGATCCGACAAAAGCTGTCTTACCTCCGGCAGACTCATCAGCGCATCCGTAAGATTCCTGTCCTTCGCCTCAAGACCCTGCCGGAGCCAGGCGTCCACAAGGTTCATTTCCTCCTGAGGAGAAAACTGACCACTCTGCAATATCTTTGAAAATGCGTCTATATATTGCTCCCTGACGGCGGATCCGGCAGGTTCCGTTCCGACCGTTTTCTCTGTTTGCCCGCCTTCGGATGCGGCCTCCAAAACGCTCTCCACATCCGCATAATTGGCCGGAACTGCCGGCTCTCCTGTACGGCCGGGATTCCCCTCGACATCAGGCCCCGCCTCTAAGACATTGCCGACACCCACGCCGGCGTTCCCGACGCCATCTTCTTCCAACAGCGCCGCCAGTTCCAGGTACAAGGCTGCAGCCCCCTGGGAATCTCCCCTCCCCTGCATCTGCGAGAGGACGTCCAGAAGGGCTTTTGAAACATCCGCCAACCCTGAGGAGAGCTGATGTGTCAGGTTTTTGTAAGATTCCAGCTGTGTCAGATTTTCTTCCGTCACCGGCAGTCCCAGCCTGTGCAGGTCTACCAGATCGGAGATCTGGCCGGTCGACTGATGGATCATCTCCCGATACATCTGCTGCAGGCTCTCCCGGTCGATGGAAAGGCCCGCCTGCATCATCAGTTTCGTCATCTCTCCCGTAGCGGAATTCACAGGAATCTCCGCCATTTCCAGGGCTTTTGAAACAGGGCCTTCCACGGAGAGATTTGCCTGAAGCGGGGTGAGCAGCAGCGTTCTGCCGTTGCTCCGCACCTGAAAATTCATCATCTTTCCCAGTTCCAGCGAAAAATCGCGGTCTAACTTTGCATCGATGAGAAGATCATTCAACAGTTTGATCTGAACCTCACCATTTTCCGAAGAAACCAGCTCTCCGCGCACAACCTGCCCAGGCGTCAGTTCGCTCATCCGGGAACCGCTCCCCGCCGTCTGGCCAGCCGCCGCAGACTGCCCCTGAACGGCCTGATTCTGTGCCGCCTGATTTGGATCCGCTATATGATTATTCCCCGCAAAAAAATCCGTTAATCTCATTCCAACCCCTAATCGTCAGATATAGTCCTTGATAAAACTCCTCCTGTGGATCGGCGTCGGCCCAAGCCTTCGCAGCGCTTCGATATGAACAGCCGTTCCGTAGCCCTTATTTTTTGCAAAGTGAAACTCCGGATACTGGCTGTCGTACTCCCGCATAATCCGGTCCCGGGTCACCTTCGCAAGAATGCTGGCCGCCCCAATGGACGCGCTCTTTGCATCTCCCTTTACGATCGGGATCTGGGCAATCGAAATCCCCGGGATCTTTACCGCGTCGTTTAAGAGAAGATCCGGCTGGGGATCCAGGGAACGGATGGCCTCCCGCATGGCCTCGTATGTCGCCTGCAGAATATTGATCTCGTCAATGCGCTGGGGCGAAACAATCCCCACTCCCCATGAAACCGCCTTCTCCAGGATCACATCATAGAGTTCCTCTCTCTTTTTTTCGGATAATTTCTTGGAATCATTGATATATAAAATGTCACAATCTTTTGGAAAGATCACGGCTCCGGCGACAACCGGCCCCACCCAGGGGCCCCGGCCGGCCTCGTCCACGCCGCAGATGAAACGGCAGTCTGCGTGCTCCCGCTCATACTTCCAGAGCGCGTTCATTCTCTCCCGCTCCGCCTGTAGCGCCGCCATCCTCTTTTCCGCCTGCTCCGCCAGCTTTCTGACGCCGGCCTTTTCTGCCTGACCCAGGCGCTTTGCGAGTTCCGGCAGTTCCTCTTCCCCCGCTTTCAGCAAAAGTTCTTTTGCCTCCGCCACACTCAGTTCCTTATCCATCCGTCAATCCTTCTCCTTCATCACGCTTCCGAACCCGCTCAAAGGCCAAAACCGAACCCATGCGCGCCCGATGATCTGCCTCCTGTGGACATTTCCCACAGCCAGACTCCTGCTGTCCCCGCTGTTGTTGCGGTTGTCGCCCATCACAAAATACTCGTCATCGCCAAGCGTGATAGGTTCCGCCGCACGTCCTATGGTTTCCGGCCGGATGACCTCCTTGCCGTAAGCCTCATAAAGCTTTTCCCCGTCTATGTAGATGCTGCCGTCCTCCCTGATCTGGATGGTCTCCCCCGGCAGGCCAATGATCCTTTTGATAAAATAAGTGCCTTTCTCATTTTCAAAGGGGCGAAAGACAATGATATCATACCTCTCGGGGTCCTTAAAGCGATAGGAGATCTTGTCCACGATCAAATTGTCCCCATTCTGCAATGCAGGCTCCATGGACTCCCCCTCCACGCGCGTTCTCTGTCCCACGTAAGTGATCAGGAGCAGGAGCGCCAGACATACCACAAGAAAATACAGCCCTGTTCCCAGCAATTCCTTAAAGATCTGTTTTTTCATCACACACCTCCAAAGTCATTCTGCCAATTCTCCCGCTTCTGAAATCATCCAGGAGAATTCCGGCGGCCTTCTTCGTATCCAGGGTTTCCCCCCGGGCATAGCACTTCCGGCTTTCGGCCACCGCCTCCAACAGCTGTGCCGGACTGCCTTCCTCTGAAATACCATATCTGTCTGTCAGGGCGCCGGGATACCGCTCCCTGATACAAGTGAGCAGATCGCAGGCAAGCTCATCCGCATAAAGAATTTCGTCATTCAAGGAACCGATAAAGGCCAGGTGCATCCCCACCGTATCATCCTCAAACTTCGGCCACAGGATGCCGGGGGTATCCAGAAGCTCCAGCGTCTTTCCCATGCGGATCCACTGTTTTCCCTTGGTAACACCCGGTTTATTTCCCGTTTTCGCACATGCTTTTCCAGCAAAGGAATTGATAAAGGTGGATTTCCCTACATTGGGAATCCCCGCCACCATGGCGCGGACCGGGCGGTTTACAATCCCCCTTCTGCGGTCCCTCTCTATTTTTTCCCTGCAGGCGCGCTCCACAAGACTTCCGATATTCTTAACGCCGGCGCCGGACTTCGCATTGACCTCCAGCACGTGTACGCCTTGATTTTCCAAATATTTTACCCACTTTTGATTTTCTTTCGGGTCCGCCAGGTCAGATTTGTTCAGGAGAACGATCCTGCCCTTTCCCTTTGCCAGCTGATCGATATCCGGATTCCGGCTGCTGGAGGGGATCCTCGCATCCAGAATCTCAATCACCAGATCCACCAGCATCATATTTTCCTGCATCATACGCTTAGCTTTCGTCATATGACCGGGATACCACTGATAATTCATACTTTTATCCTCTTCTGCGTCTCAATGGACAAATCCCATTGGTTCCTCACCAAAAGGAAGGTGAAACCAGGCCCTTCCCACAATATCTTGTTTGGAAACCGGCCCGATATTCGCATACCGGCTGTCCTCTCCGTCCTGCGGATTCTCCCCGATGCAAAAATATTGTCCATTTTCCAGGACAAACGGATTTTCTGCAATCCCCGGTTCCATCATTTCTTCCGACGTAAACTCAGAGACCTCGCCGTTGACATACAAAACGCCTTCCTTGATCTGCACCATATCTCCCGGCCCGGCCACCACGCGCTTGACATAATAGTGGGATTTTTCGTTCCCCCTGGGGAGAAAAACCACAACGTCTCCCATCTTCGGCTTACCCAGCACATAGGCGAAACGATCCACCAGAATGGTCTGGCCGCTGTATAAAACCGGTTCCATGGAAGAACCCACCACATAAGTTTTCAACCCGTAAAAATATACCAGTACAGCGGCAAGAAACGCCGCGATCACCATCCATACAATACAGATCAATATTTCAGAGAAGATCGAGGAATTTACCTTTTTCCTGGGCTGATAAAAGCTCAGGCCCTGAATCCTTTTTTTTGCCATATCTCATCCCTTGCCAAACATAACCAAAACTATTTAATGATTATACCACAAAAGAATGAAAACGAAAAGGGCATTTACCGAAGTAAATGCCCCTGCCTTCAATTCACGACAAAATTACTTTACAAGCTCCTTAACCTTTGCTTTCTTGCCGAAACGGTTCCTCAGGTAGTTCAGTTTAGCCCGTCTCACCTTGCCGTACCTCACAACCTCGATCTTTTCCACGTTCGGGGAATGAAGGGGCCAGGTCTTCTCTACGCCTACGCCATTGGAAGTCTTTCTTACAGTAAAGGTCTCCCGGTTGCTGCCGCCCTGTCTCTTCAGGACAACGCCCTCAAAAACCTGTACTCTCTCCCTGTTACCCTCTTTGATCTTACCGTAAACCCTTACGGTATCGCCCACGTTGAAATCATCAACGGAAGCTTTCAGCTGTGCAGCCTCGATCTCTCTGATAATGTCACTCATCTCTTTTGAGCCTCCTTAAAAAAATTGATGTTCTATAATGCCGTTCCGGCAACAGAGGACCATCTCATCTTTGCAACTTTAACATGATAACACAGACCCATATAAATTGCAAGTATTATTTTTGCAAAAGTCTCTCTGCCAGCCTGTCTGCGCCACAGCCATCCACCAGCTCCTGCATTTTGGAAGAAATCTCCCTGCGCAATGCCTCATTCAGCGATAGCATATCGATTTCCTCCAAGATTTTATTTTCAAAATCACCTATCTCTCTGACATCCCCTATGTTTCTCATCAGTCCCATGCGCTGAAACGCCCCCGCGCCCATCTTCTGATTGTCCGCAAAAACATAAGTCACAGTTGGCACCCCGCACGCACAAAGCTCATATAGAGTGCTCCCTGCCGCCGAAACTGCGATATCGCTTTCCATCAGCAGCGCCTTCATATCCCTGACATTCCTGTGCACTATGATTCGGTCGCTGTTCCCTGCCAGAGCGCATATTTCTTCCGCATCCCTGTTCATGGCTCCTACTAAAAAGTGATACTTATATTTTATCCCTTTCTCCAGCAAAGTCCGGATCAGCCTTACGGTGATATGTTCCGGATCCGCGCCCCCGGTGGAGACAAGCACCTCTGACACTTTTTCCGGCTGACTGTGCTTTTCCACACATCGGAAATCATTGCGCAGGGGCGCATATTTGATCCCCAGATATTGCTTCGGCGCCTTTACGCCGCTGCGTCCGTACAGTTCCTCATAGCCCAGATAGGGGCCATAGGCATTGTAATTCACCAGCGCCCTGCATGGATAGGGGAAAGCGCCAAGATCGTCTATATATACCAGACTGCAGATCACGTTCAAGGCATCCATATATGTCCTCGTGACAAAATACGTATCCAGGATCACGAGATCCGGACATTTTTTTTGGATCAGGGACTGCATAGCGCTGATTTCATCATCCAAATGATCATACCTTGTGCCAAGCGTAACTGTCTCGTATCCCCTTGAAGAAATCAGCTCCTCAGGAGTGTTGTCGGCGATCGCAAAAATACAGTTTTCCCCTCTGCGCCGAAAGGCGTCCGCCATCGACAGACATCTCATGATATGCCCTGTACACACGATACTGTTGCCATCCGCCCTGAATATGATCATCTTCTAAATCCTCACACAATTCATCTTTCAACGATCCGTATCACTTCAAAGGCTTCCGCCTTTTCGACCCCTACGCCTGCGCCTCTTACCTCAGCCAGCGCCTCCAGCATCTTCAGGGATCTGGGGTGAGGAAATTCACACAGTTCACTCGTATATGCGCGCATCGCATCACATTTCACCTGAAAAGTCTCCGTGATATCCACATATTTCTGGGCAAAAAAACTCTCTTTTTTATTTCCGAAATTCCACTCCGTAGACGAAACAGTCTCAAAGCCATATATTTCCCTTACAGAATAGCTGCCAATAGGACGCGTCGCCGTCAAAACGGCCTCATTCGTTATTCTATGGTCAATATTCAGATCACCCGAATGATGGGTATATATGACCTGCGGCCCGATCTCTTTGATATATTTCTCCACAACCTTCACAATGTCCAACAGCGCGGCCGTATCAAATCGATTATCCGGAAAAGACTCGAAAAAGATCTCTTTATATCCGATCATTTCAGAAGCGGCATAGGAATCCCTGTGAAGCGATTCCACAGCCCCCTGATCCGCCAGTTCACGGGAATCCCATCTGGATGTCTGGCCCTCGCCTAAGATAACCGCATAAGCCTCATCTCCCGCCAATACTGCCTTCCGTATAGTCCCGCCTACGCCCAATATCTCATCATCGGGATGAGCGGCCACCACTAAGATCTTACTCATGATCCTTCCTCCTGAATACTACTTCTGCCCTTACCTCGTCTCCATCTTTAACCGCACCGGTAAATTCCAACCGGTATGCCCCGTAATCGAGAAACGCCTTGGGATACCCTTCCGCGTCCAACATTCTGATATAATCATAAACCTGTTCCGGACTGAACTCCGTTCCGATCTCGCTCTCCTCCGGTTTTCGCCGCTTAAAGGCAACGACTTCCCCGGACTGCGGCACAGGAACCGGTTTTTCCTCCATAATTTTTGGGATCATAACCTGAAAGATGATCCCGGCCGCTCTCTCAAAGATTTCCTCTGCGCTTCCGTCCAGAGATAGGGGTTCCTTCCAGTAAACCGGCCCCGCATCGATTCCTTCCGTTACCCTGATCGCCGAAATCTTAGTATCCTTTATCCCCCGCACAATCAGATTCTGCAGAGGGCTTCCTCCTCGCCCAAACGGAAGATCCGTCATGTGAAAAACAACACAGGGGAAACGGTCATAAATCTCCGCCGGAATGATATACGACCAGTGGGGGAAGAAAATATAATCCGGCTGAAATTCCTCCAGATATTCCGTGGTAAGTTCCTCCCGGTTCGTTATGATTGTGAATTTGTGTATATCCCTGTATTTGTTTTTCAGTAGTTCAGCCTGCTTTATATTCCACGACTTTATGGTGGCAATGACTATATTCACAGTGTTTCTGACATCCTTTCTTATCAATCTTATGTATCGTGACTCCCTTTGGCGTATCGTACAAAAAGCTCCATTTTATTATAACTGATAATAATGGATGGAGAGAAGCCTCTCAGATCTCCCAGCTGCAAGGCCTCCCTGTAAATCTCTGCTTACAAATTCCCGCTGTTATCTTGAACTTCATTTAACTCTTTGCCCAAGGTATAGGAATAAACCCCATATTGGGGGCTAAAGTCATTGTCGAGGAGCATTTTTTGAGAGCCAATATTTTCCGCTTTTACCAAAGCCACAATCTCTTTCACATCCCTGAAATTTGTCTCTACATATTGTTTTACCAAGGCAATCAATTCTTTTCCATATCCCATCATACGAAAACCTGGCGCTATGCTGTAATCAAGTTCAGCCGCATCGCCCTTTGTTTCAATTCTGACCTGTCCGACCGGAACCCCCTCTTTTTCAAATATGAGCTGATGAATATTTTCTGTTTTCAAAATCTTTTGAAACCAATTCACATGCTCGTCATAAGAAATGACATGGGAATCAAAAGCGCTGTTTCGAGTTATCGGATCATTGACCCAGGAAAACAACAGCTCTACATCCTTTTCGTCCGCTTTTCTCAAATATCCTTCCATTCTTACAATCTCCCGATCATATCCATCCGCATCGGTTCACCGCGTTTGATATCCCTGAGAGCGCACTGGCCCAAGATATCCTCATAATATTTCGGAGCCATTCCGTATCCGGGCCGGATCACCCTGACATTTTCAGCGTTGATCGTCTCCCCCTTTTTGATATCCTTCACCGCAAAGATCGATCTCTTAAATACAACATTGGACTTCTCCTGCTGCGTCACACCGTAAGCTACCCGTCCAATCGCCTTTTCCGCCTGCCGGATATCCTTTACCATCTGTTGGAATTCCGCAGGTTCCATTGAAAAAGTACAGTCCGGATTTTGGATCTTTCTGCTGAGGCAAAAATGTTTTTCAATGATCTTAGCTCCAAGCGCAACCGCTGTAACGGCGCCTACTGACCCCATGGAATGATCCGAAAGTCCAACAGGCACTCCGAAAACCTCACCCATATTTCTCATGGTTGCAAGATTCATTTCATCTGTGATCGCAGGATAAGCGCTGGCACACCGCAGAAGGGCGATCCGGTTATTCCCCATGCTCCGGATGGCACTGACAGCCTCGTCTATCTCCGCCAGGGCAGACATTCCGGTTGACATGATAATGGGCTTTCCCTTGGAGGCAACATACTTCAGCAGGGGAATATCTCCGATTTCAAAGGAAGCGATCTTATAAAACTCAATGCCCAGATCTTCCAGAAAATCCACGGAAGTCCGATCAAAGGGAGTCGAAAAGAAATCAATCCCCACTCTCTCCGCCTCTTTCTTCAATTCCGCCTGCCACTCCCAGGGAGTATATGCCTTTTCATAAAGATGATACAGGTTTTCACCCTCCCATGTGCCATCTTCTATCTGAAAATATTCATTGTCACAGTCAATCGTCATCGTATCCGGCGTGTAGGTTTGAATCTTGATACAATCCGCACCGGACTCCTTCGCCGCATGAATGATCTCCTTTGCACGCTCCAGGCTTCCCGCGTGATTCCCGGACATTTCCGCAATAATATACGCCTGATCCAAATTTTTAATATCAAACTTCATCGTCCGCCATAATCCCTTCCGTATCAATTACTTCAATTGCTCTGATTGCCCTCTTCCCAGCCAGAAAACCTTTTTTGCCCCCGTATAAAGTCCCATTTTCTCCTGCATTTTCAGAGAGGCAATATTATTCTCCCTGATATGCGCGTAGGGGATACCGCCCCTCTCCAGCGCCTTGTTTACGAGATATGAAGCCAGGGAAGACCCCAGTTTCAGCCGCCGGAACTTCGGATCCACATACAGGATCCCCAGGCTGCCGTCATCATGCATTCCCGCGAAACCGGCGATCTCCCCATCCACATAAGCGGCGAAAAGCTCCCCTTTTTGAATCCGCTGTCTCAAATAGTTCTCGTCCCCGTTTTCATAATTTTCAACCGCATAAGGAAGCGCCTCCATCGGGAACCTGCGGATATCCTTATGCGCTACGGGAAGACTGACGCGCTGCGTGTAAACCGACTGATAACAGGAAGCATGAACCTCCATCCCGTATTCTTTTGTCAAAATCTCATTCAGAGGCTCAAAATTGTGCAGGATCAAATGCCAGTCTTCCGGAAGATGCGTCAGCAGCTCCCGACCTGCCTCTGTGGAATCACAGCACAGTTCAATGACGCCGGCCCCGGGATTGGAGGCAATGACCTGATCCCCTGCCGCGTAAAGGATTTCCGCCACACCCCGCTGCAGATTATCGATCATATAGGCATTTTCTTTCTTATGTCTGAGGAGAATTTCCGCCATTTCCTGCCTCGCGGCATATTTCGCATACAGATCCGGGCGAAACTCCCTGGTCCGCTCTTTTGCCCTCTCCAGTCTCCAGTTCCGGATCCTCTTGTGATCTCCGGACAGAAGCTCCTCGGGAACCCTTCTGCCATGCCATTCCTCCGGCCGGGAATACTGCGGATACTCCAGAAGGTCGTTGTCAAAGCTCTCCGTTTCCGCCGATTCCTCGTTGTTGAGGACGCCCGGGATCAGCCGGGAAACCGCGTCGATCATCACCATCGCCGGGAGTTCCCCTCCGGTCAAAACATAATCTCCGATAGAGATCCTGTCCGTCACGACCTCCTCCAGGACCCTCTCATCGATCCCCTCATAATGACCGCATAGCAATATCAATTCCTCTTCTTCGGAAAGCTCCTGTGCCAGACTCTGTGTAAAAGGTTTCCCCTGGGGCGTGACATACACGGTTCTCACAGGTTTTTTCACGCATTCCGCATCCTGCAGCGACCGCCAGGCGTCAAAAACCGGCTGGGCCTGCATCAACATGCCGGCGCCGCCGCCGTATGGATAGTCGTCCACCTTGCCATGCCTGTCCTGCGTGAACTGCCGGATATCCACCGGATGGACCTCTATCAATCCATTCGCCATTGCTCTCTTCAAAATACTGTTGTCACAGCCATTCCGGATCATCTCCGGGAAAAGCGTCAATACATGAAATACCATCTCACAAAAGCCCCTCCAGGATATGGACTTTCATAAATCCCTCCTCCACCTGCACATCCAGGATACACTCCCTGATAGCCGGAAGAAGAAGTTCTTCGCCGTCCGTCATCCTGATCACATAGACATCATTTGCGCCGGTGACCATCACATCCTGCAGAATACCGATCTCCTGATCTTTCTCGTCAACCACCCGCATACCGATCAGATCCGCGATAAAGTACTCGTCCCTCTGCAGGCGCACCGCGTTCTCCCGCGGCACATAAAGACTGCACTGACGCAGCTTTTCCACATCATCCCTATTGTCAAATCCCTTCAGCTTCAGGATCACCATCTGCTTTGAAAACTTCACATGTTCGATTTCCACCTGACGCTCTTCTTTTCCAAGCGCCAGCGTCACTTCCTTCAGACGCTTAAACCGCTTGGGATCATCCGTGGTGGGGTAGACCTTTACCTCCCCCATCACCCCATGCGGCGACGTGATCACACCGACCTGAAACCTGGTCTCCAAAAAAATCCCTCCCAAAATATCCTTCTGAGCCGCCCATTGCCCGCTGTCTGTTCCAGCAGTCAAAGGGACTGTCACAGCAAGATTTTTCTTGGCGCGACAGCCCCTTTATTTCTGGTTGCCTTAAATCAGACAATCTCCACATCCACTCTTGTGTTATCCTTGAATGACGCCGCCTTTACAAGGGCCCTGATCGCTTTGGCGATCCTCCCCTGCTTGCCAATCACCTTGCCCATATCGGAGGCAGCCACATGAAGCTCTATCACAATGTTTCTGCCGTCAACCTTTTCGGTCACGACTACCTCATCCGGATTATCAACGAGCGCCTTTGCAACTACTTCTACCAATTCCTTCATAATCCACCTCCAAACAGACGAATTATTTCTCGATCCCGGCTGCCTTAAACAGTTTTCCTACAACCTCAGTGGGCTGGGCGCCGTTTGCAAGCCACTTCTTCGCAAGTTCCTCATTGATCTTAAAAGTGCTGGGATCGGTAGAAGGATCATAGGTACCGATCTCTTCAATGAATCTGCCGTCTCTGGGAGAACGGGAATCCGCTACCACAATCCTGTAAAAAGGAGCCTTCTTCTGTCCCATTCTTCTCAATCTGATCTTAACTGCCATTTCTTTTTTCCTCCATTAAACTATAAAATTGATTTGTATATACTCAAAAATCCAACAGGTACATACCCAAGGATTTTTTCGCCGTAACAGATAACTATTATTACTCAAAAAGGGAAACGCCCGCCCCGCATCCCGGGGAATCCGCCAAACCCGCCGTGCCGCTTTCCGCCGCCAAACTGCTTCATCATCTTCTGGCTCTGCTCAAACTGCTTGACAAAGCGGTTCACCATGGCGATATCCACGCCAGCCCCCTTCGCAATGCGGTTTTTCCTCTGGGGATTCAGGATCTTCGGGTTCCGCCGTTCCTGCACCGTCATGGAGAGAACGATGGCCTCCATCTGCTTCATCTGTTTTTCATCCACCATGGATTCCAGATCGCCGGCCTTGATTCCCATCCCGGGAAGCATCCCCAGAATACTGCCTAGACCGCCCATTTTCCGCATCTGCTTCATGCTCTCCAGGTAATCTTCGAAGTCGAATTTCCCCTTCTTCATGTGGTCCGCCATCTGACGGCCCTTTTCCTCGTCTATATCGATAGCTTCCTGGGCCTTCTCGATGAGAGACAAGACATCCCCCATCCCCAGGATCCTGTTTGCCATCCGGTCGGGATAGAACTGCTCCAGATCCGTCAGCTTCTCTCCCATGCTGACATAGAGAATCGGTTTCCCGGTAACTGCTTTGATAGAGAGAGCCGCGCCGCCCCTGGTATCGCCGTCCATCTTCGAGAGGATCACGCCGTCGATGCCGACCTTCCGGTCAAATTCACCGGCAACATTGACAGCGTCCTGACCGGTCATGGCATCCACCACCAAAAGCGTCTGGTGCACAGTGACCTTTTCCTTGATCTCCTGCAGCTCCGCCATCATCTCCTCATCCACATGAAGACGACCCGCCGTATCCAGAATCACCACGTTATAATTGTCTTTTTCCGCCAGGGCCACCGCCTGCCTTGCGATCTCCACAGGCTTTACGTTCGTCCCCAGGTCAAACACATCAATGCCCAGCTTCTCACCGTTTACATGAAGCTGTTCCACCGCCGCAGGCCGATAGACGTCACAGGCCGCCAGAAGACACCTTTTCCCTTTCTGACGGAATTTCCCGGCCAGCTTCGCCGTCGCCGTAGTCTTACCAGCGCCCTGCAGACCCGCCATCAGGATGACTGTGACGGCCTTTCCGGGCTGAAACGCAACTTCCGTGGTTTCACTTCCCATTAAGGTGATCATCTCTTCATTGACGATCTTGATCACCATCTGTCCGGGGTTCAGACCATTCATCACATCCTGGCCGATGGCCCTCTCTTCTACAGCTTTTACAAACTGCTTGACCACCTTAAAGTTCACATCCGCCTCAAGGAGAGCCATCTTGACCTCTTTCAAGGCAGTCTTCACATCTTCCTCGGTCAGCCTGCCTTTCCCCCGGAGGTTCTTAAATACATTCTGAAGTTTTTCCGTTAAACTCTCAAACGCCACGGATAACTACTCCTTCCAGACTGTTTTTCTAAGGATCAAAACATACCGCATGCCTTCCATCCCTTGCAGGGATCCGTTTTCAAAGGATATCCTTCAGTTCCTCGGCAAGCTGTCTGATCTGCGTCAGATATACCGAATTCTGATCCTCCGGCATCTGACGCGTCAGCCTCTCGATCTCCCGGATCTTTTCCTTTGCCTTTGTAAACCTCTCCACAAGATGAAGCCGCGCCTCATATTCCATCAGTATCTTGTCGCACCTGCGGATCAGATCATGCACGCCCTGACGGCTGATCCCCTCTTCCTGCGCGATCTCCCCCAGGGACATATCATTATATACCGCTTCTTCATAAACTTGTCTCTGATGCTCCGTCAAAAGTTCCCCGTAAAAATCATAGAGAAGCGCCTGCTCATAAATCTTTTCCATCTTCCACTCCAAAGACAAAAACACAAGGCATCTCGCGACACCTTGTGTATCATACAACATTATGATAGGGCTGTCAAGTAATTTTTCTTTACGAACTAATGTTCGTATTCATTGCAATAGTGCGA